>JBOHQX010000129.1:0-19730 GCA_050732395.1 bacterium | reverse complement strand
CTCGCTCGTAGACATACAGGATGCTTAACCCTGTAGTAACACGACCCCATCTACGCAAAGTAGTGTAGCTATTTAATAAATAGGCGTTTGCCTATTATTTTTTAACCTATGACTGTCGAAGCCAGGTTAGGATTGCGATCATGATCGACTAGACTTACGCCTCGACAATATGATGCCGGTGCTTTCAAGACCGCCAACACCATGCCAATAACCCAGCATCTGCAAAACTACAATACTTTTCTCCCCCGACTATGATGTGATCGAGCATGCGGATTTCCACTATCCGGCAAGCATGTTGGAGTCGTGAGGTTAGAAGCTGATTTTCCTTGTCTGGAGTGGATTAAGGCTGGGATGATTGTGTGCGAAGATGACGCTGGCAGCGTTTTCTCTCAATGATTCTTTGACTTCTTCTCGATTGAACTTTCGAATAGCCACTCAAATGAGAGTATCTTTCTAACAAATTATGCAGCAAAGCTGTTCGAAATTAGGTCATAAGGAATCCAAAGCCAAAATTAGAAAATCTGAAGGTTTTTCAGTGCCAACGGATAGAAAAGTGACCAAAGGATCGTGCTGTGTATCCGTTGGTCGCTTTTTTATCCGTTGGAAAATTTTTTTATTTTTGAGCTCGCGACGAAATGTGCGCCGATTTTCAGCTTGCCTCGAAAAATGGGGTTGCACCTAAATCGTAGAATCTGTGCAGACGCGATCGTTTCTGAGGTAAACCTCACTCATTCCGCAGCGCCTCCGCCGGATTGGACAGCGCCGCTCTGAGCGCTTGCGAGCTTACCGTGAGGAGCGCCAGCGTGAGCATCGCCAAGCCACACAGCAGAAATGGACCAAACCCCAATGCCATACGATAAGCAAAGTTTTGCAGCCATGCATTCATCGCGAAAAATGCGAAGGGCACGGCCACGACCAGCGCCCAGAATACCAGTTGAGTGAACTCTTTCGACAGCAGCAGCAGAATATCCCGCACCGAAGCCCCGAGCACCTTGCGAACACCGATCTCTTTCGTACGTTGCTCGGTCGTAAAAGCCGCCAGACCCAAAAGACCGAGGCAGGCGATGAAGATTGCCAGAAAGGTGAAACCGCTGAAGAGTCTGCCCAGGCGCTCCTCCGCGCGATAGAGCCGCTCGAAATCGGCATCAAGAAAGCTCACGTTGCAGAGCAGTTCCGGCTCGAATTCCCGCCATTGCGTTTCCAGGAAATTCAGAGTCACGCGCAGATCTCCCGGGGCGAGGCGAATGACCGCAGTCCCCGACCACTCCGGCTTCATGTCCAACACCAGCGGTTCGATCTTTTGATGCAGCGATTTGAAATTGAAATCTTTGACCACGCCGACGACTTGCCCCATTTCTTCATCCCACACCCGAAAAGACTTTCCCACCGGATCTTCCCAGCCCAATTCGCGCACCGCGGTTTCATTGAGCAGGTAAGCATGATTTACGTCGCTGGAAATACCCTCTGAAAAATTCCGGCCCGCTGCCAGCTCGATACCCAAAGCTTCCAACGAGTGAGGATCGGCGAACATGGTATAGAAGCTCTGGTTTTCTTCGTTCTCTTTCACCAAACCCGGCCATTTGTAATCGCGACTCGTCCCCACCCGGCCCGGAACGGTGCCGAGCGCCACTTGCTTGATCCGCGCATCGTTCAAAAGCCGGGCGCGAAACGCTTCAAAATGTGCCTTGACGGGTCCGCTTAACGTGACGAAAACAACTTGCTCTCGGACGAAGCCCAGATCATGCGTTTTCAGAAACTGCAATTGCCTGTAAACCGTAATCATGGCGATCAGCAGAAACACCGAAATACCGAATTGGGCGACAATCAGGGTTTTGCGCAGCCGCACGCCTTTTACACCTTTCGTTGTCAGCCGTTTAAGGACTGAAATCGGCTCAAACGACGAGAGCACGATCGCGGGGTAGACTCCTGCCAGCATGCCCGACAACAACCCCGCCCCGGCCAGCGCCAGGAGCAAAGAAAAACTGCTGAAGACTTCTAAAGCGACCACGCGCCCGAGCAATGTGCGCAGGACCGGCGCGACGATTTGCAGCAGGCTCAGCGCCAAAGCCACGGCCAGAGCGCTGGCCAGGAGCGACTCGCCGAACATTTGCTGAATGACCTGGCGCCGGCTTGCGCCCACGACCTTGCGCACGCCAATTTCCTTCGCACGCAAGGCCGCACGTGCAGTTGCCAGATTGATGAAATTGATGTTCGCAATCACCAAGATCAAAAATGCGACGACTGAAAAGATGAGCAAATACTTTTTGTCGCTGTTGGTGCCGACGTCCCAGCGAATGCTGGTGTTGAGATGGATATCGTCCAAAGGCTGCAAAACGAGCAGGGTGCTGGCCGCGGTGCTTTCGTCACGGTACTTGCGCAGAAAACTCGAAAACCGCAAAGCCAAATGCTGCGGGACGGCGTTTTCGCGCAGCAAGAGATAGGTGTAATAATTAAAATTGGTGTATTCTGCGAGCGCGTCGTCGCCGCGTAACGTTTTGAGCATGCTGAAAGATACCAAATAGTCGAACTGCAAATGAGAGTTACTGGGGACGTCTTCCAGAACCCCGGTAATTTGGAGCGCCAATTTCTGGCTATCGCGCAGATAGAAGATGGTCTTGCCGAGCGGATCTTCGTTGCCGAACCAGGACTGCGCCGCGGACGAGGTGATGACCATTGCATTCGACGCCGCCAACGCCGTCGCCGGATCCCCACGGAGCAACCTGAAACTGAACACCTCGAAAATCGAGGCGTCAGCAAAAACAAGACCGTCGACCGTGCGAACTTCGGAGGCCGACTTGAGATTGGCCGCGCCGGCGTTCGTGAAAAAGCGCACGGCTTGCTCGACTTCGGGAAATTCGTGCAGCAAATGCGGAGCATAAGCTGAAGCGCTCAGGGCGGAACGGCTCTCCGGGTCGGAAGCGGAGGCGTGCAGCAAGCGGTACACGCGCGGTGCACGCTCATGAAAGCGATCATAACTCAGCTCGTGCCGCACAAAAAGAACAATCAGAAAACAGCAGGCCAGCCCAATCGCCAGACCGGTGATGTTGATGCCGGAATAGCCTTTGTACTTCAGGAGATTTCGTATCGCGGTTTTAAGGTAGTTTCTGAACATGATTTCGGCTCCCTGTGCTTTTTCTGTGGCCGGCTAGGACACCAAGACCCGCAGCAAGTTGCACTTTTAGACAATCCGAGTGCCGCCTTCGTTGCAGGTGAAAATCCGGCCAGCACCTCACAACCGCACACCGCATGCCTCGCGTTCTAGCCTGACAAAAAGGGCTTGACAAGTGCCTCGCGAAGTATTATTATCGGCTTGAACTTGGTGCAATCGTTTGCATAAATATGCTCTCAAACAGTTTCTCGCGTGAAGTTATGGAAAGCAGGGCCTATGGCGGCTCGTCTGCTTGAAATCGCGCATAAGACCGGTTTTTCCGTCTCGACGGTTTCGCGCGTTTTACACGATCATTCCAACAAATACAAAATAAGCGCGGCAACCAAAGAAGTCATCCGCAAGGCAGCCGAGGAGCTCGGTTACCGGCCGAACAAGCTCGCGCGTGGCTTGCGCTTGAATCAAACGCTCGAAATCGGCGTCATCGTGCCGGACATTGCCAACCCCTTCTTTGCCACTCTGGTGAAAAGCATTGCCGGAGAGCTGCGCAAATCTGGCTACAGCATTTTCGTCTATGATTCCGACGAAAATACTGCCATCGAGGCGGAATCCGTCAACATCTTGCTGGAAAAAAAAGCCGACGGCCTCATCATCGCACCGGTCGGGCAAGAATCGCTGCACTTGAAGGAGATCGTCAGGGCTGGCATGGCGTGGGTCATGGTCGACCGCTGCTTCGAGAGCCTGCAAGCCGACGCAGTGAGCGTCGACAACGCTCGCGGCGCATATCTCGCCACGCAACACTTGATCCGCGAAGGCCATCGCCAGATCGCATTCATTCAAGGCCTGCCGGGTACGTACGTGAATGAAGGCCGCTTGCAAGGCTACAAACAGGCATTGCTCGAGGCCAATATCACGATCGAAGACCGCTTGATCGTGGGCGATGATTTTCGCAATTACAACGGTTATTTGGAAACGAAGCTTTTACTCAAGCAGCAGGAACCTCCCTCCGCAATCTTTACGGCAGGGGATCTCATCGCGATGGGCGCGTTGGAAGCGTTGCAAGAAGATCATTATCGCATTCCACAGGACGTATCCCTTATCACCTTCGACGATCCGAGCTTTGCCACGCATTTGTCACCGGCGCTGTCCACCATAGCACAGCCCGTTGAAAAGATGGGCGAAATGGCGGTCAAATTACTTTTCCGTCGCCTGCGCATGCCCAAAGTCGAATGGCGCCGCATCTTGTTGGAGCCGCGCTTGGTCGTGCGCGATTCCGTCATGCGCAGATCATCACCGCTTGCCGTACTCCGGCATGTTTCTTGAAGCTCACGCTGCCTCTTCAACGCCAGGAGCCGTGATGAAAAAAAACGCCATAGGCCGTAACCTTTTCATCTTGCCATGCTCCCTCACCGCACTGCTTTTCACGAATGGCTTCGCCGGCGTCACCGGCAAAATCTCCGGGAAGGTCCTCGACCGGGATACGCGCGAACCCCTTATTGGAGCGAACGTTCTTATCGAAGGAACGAGTCTGGGCGCAGCCACAGATCACAAAGGCGAATTTTTCATTTTGAACGTTCACGCCGGCACTTATGCGGTCTCGTTTTCATATATTGGCTATAGGAAAGTGACCCAGACCGAGGTTTTGGTCCACGCCGATCGTACGACGTATCTGCCCGTCAGCCTCAATCCCTCGGCACTTGAAGGTGAAATGGTCGTGATTACGGCCGAACGCGCAGTGATTGAGCCGGACCTCACTGCCAGTGAGCAAGTGATCACGACTCGCGAAATTGAAAGATCATGGGTGCGCACGGTCAAGGAAGCTCTAGAAACGCAAATTGGTATTGTTACCTCCGTCCCCTCCCTGGGATGGACGCGCGGTGAAACGCAAACCTACATTCGTGGTAGCTCAGTCGTCCAGGCGGTGTACATGCTGGACAATCTGAGCGTAAACAGTGGGCTGCTCTCCGATAATTATACCGGCTTCAACACTTCCACGATTGAGCAAATATCACTACTCACTGGTGGCTACAATGCCGAGTACGGCGAGGGCCGTTCGGCCGTGGTCAACATCGTCACGAAAGAGGCCAGCTCCGACCTGCACGGCATGTTGATCACACGCTTGCGTCCGGCGGGAAAATATCACTTTGGGCCGAATTTTTACAGCCAGGAAAACTACGATTACAAACACTTCGATCTCAACTATTGGACGCAGCAATCGCAGGATCCGAACAGCGGGCCGTTTTACCGCCAGAACCCTGATTCATTGTTGGCAGCCTGGCAGAGCTCGATCACGCCGAACCGCACTCTGGCAAAATATACCGAGCGCGCCGAGCCCGAGATCGAAGCGACACTGCTCGGCCCGCTCACCGACGCGCTTAGCTTCCTGGCCTCGGCGCGGTACAAAAAGGCGGTCAGCATTTTTCCGCAATCGCTGGCTTACAATCCAGAGTTCAATTTTCAGGGTTATTTGAATTACAGGTTTTCACCGACATTGAAGCTGCGGGTGGGTGGATTTCATGGTGGCTATGAGAGCGCTGATTATCCGGCAGTCAATTTCAACACCATCGAGTCCGCGCAGGAATCAGCCTGGCTGGCGCCTATGCGCGTGGACGAGCAATACGCGCGCGCGAAATATAATCCCGAGGGTGCGATCTACCGCCAATGGCCGGAGCTGAGAAGATGGACGCAAGGGTATGTACGGCTCACACACCTGCTCAATCCGAGCACATCTTACGAAGTGAATCTGAGCTACTTGCGCGACCGGATGGATCGCTCCGACCGCGATCAGTTGTTGCCCGACAGCATGTGGTCGCGGCGGGATGATACGCAAAAAATGATCAATCGTTTTCTCGATCAAGGTTACTTCCAGACCTTCACCTACAACCAAAGCGAGATCATCCAGCTCAAAGCCGACTTCATCAGCCAGATCACGACGCATCACCAGATAAAAGCCGGCCTGGGTTTTCGCCAATTCGACTTCAGCTATAACCATTTCATGGGCGTCTACGAGGGGGGAAATCGCTGGAACCTGCTGAATGTTTTTGACGGCAGGCCTTATGAAGGTAACCTCTACGTGCAGGACAAGATGGAGTTTCCCGGCCTGGTGGTCAATGCCGGCTTGCGCATGGATCTGTTCAATCAGAATCGTACCGTTCCCAAAAATCGTTATGATCCGCTGGCGATGCAGCCGTCCACTCCCGGACACGATCCCGGCAAACCGTTGGGCTATCCCGGTAACCCCGAGCGCGAGCCTACAAAACTGCAGCTCGCCTTCTCGCCGCGCTTGGGCATCTCGCATCCAATCAGCGAGAGATCCGTGCTGCACTTTGTCTACGGCCACTTTTACCAAAGGCCGTCGTGGACAAAAATGTTCGGCTTCCCCTTTGTGAACTATACCGATGATATGAACACCGTGCTGGATCCATACGCCGATCAGATCACGTATATGGAAGAATGGCAGGGTTGGTACGGCAATGCGGAGATGACCTTCGAGCGCACGATTCAGTACGAGCTTGGTATCGATTACAACTTCGCGAATCGTGTGAAGCTCGATCTCACCGGTTATTACAAAGATGCCAGCCGCGAAGCTAGCGTGATCACTGGCGTATATGCCGCCCAGTACAGTACCACCAAGGCGTTGATGCTCAGCAACTCCGGCTATTCCGACGTGCGCGGCCTCGAGACCAAGGTCGATACACGCTTCCGCGGGCCCTTCAATCTTGGAGCGAGCCACGACATTTTCTGGTCGTTCGAGGGCGAAGTCGGCTACAGCCAACTGCACCAGACGGGATCAACGCGCGTAGACGTGCCCAAGGGTTTGCGTCAGAGCGAAGGTGCGTGGAGCAGCTTTCATCGCCTGAAGGCCTGGGCGAATCTCAACGTCGAGCCGGGCCGCGGACCCCAAATCGCCGGTATCAAGCCCTTGAGCGACTTCAATCTCAACTTTTACTTTTGGTGGCGCAGCGGCGAGCCTTACACCTATCACCCGCCCGGCGATATTTCCACCAAGCCCAATAATCAGCGCTGGTTCAATTATTATCAAGCCAATATGAAAGCCACCAAGGGATTTCTTTGGGCCGGGTTGCACACCGCTTTCAGTCTCGAAGTCCGCAATCTCTTCGACTCAAAATTCCTGCGTTTGCTCTACGGCGACGATTTGGTGCGCTGGCACGAAAACCCTGATTTACCCCAAAGTGAGCGCCTGCCTCCCAACTGGTTTTCGGGCGAAGACGACGAATGGGAATGGTATTCCTATGAAGTGCCGCCGCGGCAGGTTTTCTTCCAATTCTCGATGGAGTTCTGACCGTTGGTTTAGATTGGCGTTTACGTTCAAGCGCAGGATGGAGATTCTTTGATCAAAATGTGCAAACGTTTGCATGAATCACAATTCATGACCAGCATCGAGGTGAGCGGAGAACCTTCATGAGCCGTTCCATCTGTCTGTTGCAGATTCGATTGAATCTTTTTGTCTTTGCCGCCACACTTGCAATGCTCTTGACGGTTGCCGTTGTCCGTGGTCAAGTAACCTGGGGAAAGCAAACTTTGACGCGAGGCAAGCTGTGGGCGACGGTGTGGAATTCGCTGCAATACGGCGATCCCACGGAAACCGAAAATGGCTTTCATACCTTGGATTATCCGGGTTACTCCAAAGGGGCGAACATCAACGACGCCTTGAACTATGCCGAGGCCGCCGGTTACGCGATTTATGGCGTTCGGAATGGCCGCGCCTATGCCTACACGCTGAACTCGCGCTTTTTTCCCTCCGGAGAAAATGTCTTTCCGATCGAAGAGGCCACGCTCTCCAAAAACTACAATCTTGCGGATTTGAGCACCTGGGGCGAAGAATTCGTCACCGGCGGCCATCACGTCAACGGCTTGGAAGTGGACATTTCGCGGCGCAGCATGGTGTGGAGCTACCCAAAATACGATGATTTCATCATCCACATTGTGACGCTCACGAATACCGAATTCTCCACGGCCAGCGACGTGTACTTCGGCATGCGATATGGCGTGCGTTTGACGCAGCGCTCGGGCACGCGCGGGGACGAGAAGTATGCGTGGGACGCTCAACATCAGCTATTCTATTTCTACGATCATGAGAGCTTCAACTTTCAAGACGAAACACCGGTGCAATGGACCTTCGGGGTGGGCCCGGAACGGGGCGACATCACCGATTCTCGCAGCATTCGCGCGCCGGGCACACGTGAATCCGAGCTCGACGCCGCGGGCTGTTTTACAGCCATCGTGCTCGATTCGTCCGGCGCGCCAATTTATCAAAACATTCTGGAACACACCGGCCAGGGTGTGACCGAGGGCGCGTCACGTGAGGACGTCATGTTCATTCAGGACGTCGACGACCCCGCCCGCTTTAAAGAAGTCATGACGCACCAACAGCCGCGCCTTTCCTGGGATGAAGCGCGCGCCACCGGCCCCGAAGGCGGTAGCAAATACGAACGCCGGCCGGAGTTCCTGCTCAGCGTTGGGCCGTTGGAACTGGCGCCGTTCGGCTCGATTGTACTCGTATTCGCGGAGGTGATGGGCGAGATGGAGCGCGCCAAAATCGTGCAGGGCGGCGTGGAAAACATCGATTTGGCGGCGACAGCCTCGCGTGATTCCTTGTTAGCCAACGTGCGGGCCGCGCGCGAGCTGCATCGCAATTTTTACACGCCCTCCTATCATCCGCCCATGACGCCGACAGATGGTGAAAACAGCCTGACGTTGGTTTCCGGCCCAGGAGAAGTGATGATCGAATGGCCGCCCATTCCCGAAAGCTATCGCGATCCGCTTAAGGCGGCGAATGATTTCGCAGGTTATCGCGTGTATCGCTCCTCATATTTCACGATCGGGCCATGGACTCTGATCGCGGACATTTCCAAGGAATCCGCACAAATCGTCGAGGGCAAAGTGCGATATATCGACGCCGATTTGCCCTTCGGCGTTGGCAACTACTATTGCGTGACCACTTACGATACCGACGGCTATGAAAGCGGGAAAGTCAACAACAACCGCTTTCCGGTATATCCTTTTCGCGGCCCCAACCCGGATTTTCCAAAAAACGTCTACGTCGTGCCTAATCCGTTTCGCCAGCACAGCGGCCTGCTCGGACAAGGCGAGCGTTTTCGCATGGAGTTCATCGGCATTCCGGCGATATGTAACATTACTATTTACACCCTGGCCGGCGACATCGTGCAAGAAATTGATCATGATGACGGCAGCGGCTCGACCTCGTGGGGCAGCATCAAAGAACTAGACTATCAGCTCAACAAGTGGCTGTTGGGCATCGCACCGGGGGTCTATATCTTTCGCGTGGAATCGCTTGTGCCGGGCCAAGAGGGGCAGGCTTACGTGGGGAAGTTTGCGATTGTGAAGTGAGGGGGGAGGGCATGGGGCAGAGGGCATGGGGCGGAGGGATTGGGGCGGAGGCAGGGGATATGTGAAGGTATTGAGCTCTGCCGTTTTTTTTTCTGAAAATTTGTTCATGAACCACAATGAGCTGTGGCATGGCTCAAGAGATGAGCATGAGAAGGACCTTTAGAACTCGTTCAGTGATCGCCGCCTGTTGTTCCATCGTTTGCACTGCACCGCTGCACGCGCAGGTCGGCATTGCGCCGAATGACATCGAGCGCGTCGGGCAGTCGGGGTGGCAGTTCTTGAAGATCAACGGCGATCCGCGCCAGGCGGCGATCGGCGGAGCTTTCACGGCCACTTCACACGGCGACGCGAACGCGGTGTTCGGCAATCCCGCCGCAGTTGCAGAAGTTGTGAAATACGATTTGCAACTCAACACCGTACGCTGGGTCGCGGATATCACGCATCAGTCCGCGGCCTTTGCCGCAAACTGGGAAGGCATTGGCGTGTTCGCGTTCAGTTTTGTCACGCTGGACTACGGCGACATCGCTGAAACGGTAAACGCCCTCATCCCCGGTGAGAATCGCACCGAAGCGGTGGTCACCGGCAATTTCTTCACGGCACGCGACCTGGCAGTGGGCTTGAGCTACGGCCGTAAAATCACGAACAAGCTGGCGCTGGGCGGCAGCGTGCGCTGGCTGCAGCAAAGCATCGCCGAGCTGGATATGACGAATTGGTCGCTGGATTTTGGCACAGTTTATTATACAGGTTTCAAGAGCCTGCGTCTGGCGATGAGTGCGCGCAACTTCGGGCCGGATTCGCATTTGACCGGATGGAGCGAGCAATATCAAGCCGAGCCCGATGATATTCGCATGCCGATCGATTTTCGCGTCGGGTTGGCGATGGACTTTCTGAACGAGCGAAACGGCCCGCATCTGCTCACCGTCGCGCTGGACGGGGACCATCCCAACGACGGCCCGGAAAAATTCCACTTCGGCACGGAATTTCACTTCGACAAAAAACTCGCGCTGCGTGCGGGATACAGATTCAACTACGATGAACAGGGCCTGACCCTCGGCGCGGGCGTGAACTATGATTTCTCCGGCCTGCGCGGCAGCGCGAACTATGCCTTCGTCGATTTCGGCGCGCTCTCGCAAGTGCATATGTTTTCGTTCGGGATCGCATTTTGACGGGGTGAGACTTGAGCTGAAAAACACTAAAGCCTAAAACTATTAGTCAAAATAATTTGAGTCAAAATTATGTAAGCGTCTTTAATCATTTTGACTCCAATAATTTTGACTTTACTGCTCCTACTGGTCATTCATATTAGAGCTCTATTCTTGCAAGTTTGCATGGGAAAGAATGAGTAGTAAGCATTGCATGATTGACCTGCGCGCGGTGTTTGGTATTGCACCTGCTCTCGCCACGCTCAGTTTCTTGCTGCCATGTGATTTGGTGCGCGCGCAGTCAAGCCAAGTCACCCGCCTGGGCAACTTCGGTCGGGGCGAGGGCGAAGTGCAGGCCGTCTATGCGGCGGGCACGATCGTGTATTTCGGCGTGGGCAGGGAGTTGCGCCTCGCCAACTTCGCGGATCCGAAGAATCCACAAACCATTTCCACTTTGGAATTGACGGAGAACATTGCAGACCTAGCCGGCATCGAGATCTCCGGGCAACAGCATCTGGCCGTGATTGGCGGCTCGAGGTTGTTCCTGGTCAATGTCGACAATCCTTTTGCCCCGCAGTCGGTGAGCAGTATCGAAGTTGGGGGCACTTGTGAAGGTGTCGCCGTTGCCGGCACGGTTATTCACCTCGCGGCAGGTGAGCGAGGATATAAAATCTTCGATTTGGCGAATTTCTCGTCTCCGCTCTTGTTGGCGGAAGTGGATTCAATCGCCTATTGTGAGAGCGTGGTACTGCAGGATTCGCTGGCGGGTCTGGCTGCCGGCCATGGTTCTTATCTCATTGACATATCCAATGCCTCCCAACCGCAGTGCCTCGGCAAGATCAAAGCACAATCCGGCGGTTATCATCAGTATGTGGGCCTGCGCGAGGGCAATGCTTATGTTTGTGATTACAATTTAGGCCTGCAAGTTTACAATGTCTCGCGACCGACGAAGCCACAATTTGTTGCTTCCGTTGCCACCGGACCGCAAGCTACTCGGGTCGTATTTGCAGAAAACTTGGCCTACGTGGCCAACGGTGAAAACGGCGTTCGAATTCTCGATATTTCTAATCCCGGGGCGCCCACGCCATTGGGAGGGCTCGACACGCCCGGCAGCGCCGCTTCATTGTTTTTCGTGGCGGAGTCAGCGCCGCCTCCGCCTCCGATTGTGCAAGAGGAGATTTACAACCATAGTGCGCTGAGTTATTTGTTGTTTCGCGCGCAAAACACTAGCGCCCTGAAGGACGGCAAATTCCCGTTGATTATCTCGCTGCATGGTATCGGCGAGCGCGGCAGCAATTTGCAGCGCTTGAAAGCGACCGGCTTGCCTCGCATTCTCGACGGTCAAAACAATTTTCCTTTTTACGTGGTGTCGCCGCAATGCCCGGCCACCACGGAATGGTATTATGACCGTACTGATACACTGGTAAGAAAATTGATTGACGATGTGCTCACCCGCTATCCCGTGGATCGGCGCCGCGTTTATCTCACCGGATACAGCATGGGCGGCATTGGCACCTGGGACATGGGCATCCGCCATTCACGCTTGTTCGCGGCGGCGGCGCCCATTGCAGCGCGCAGGGAAAACGGCTGGAATGCTTGCGCCATGACGGGAATCCCGGTTTGGGCGTTTCATGGCGAGCACGACGAAGTCGTGCCCTTGTCTGCAGGACAACGCATAGTGAGCGAATTTCAAAATTGCGGCGGAGAGATCATCTTTACGATTTATCCCAACACCGGCCATGACGCCTGGACGAAAACGTATGCGAATCCACGGTTGTATGAATGGTTGTTGAGCAAAAGCAAATAGTAGGCATGCTGATTAACTTGACTAGGTCACATTTGATTAGATCCCGACGCACTTTTCATGATCTCACCCATTCAAGGAGGTTGACCATGCATCGCTTGACACGAGTAGCCCGTCTCGCATTCGCTTGTTGTCTGATGCTCGCTGTGGCAGGAGCGTTCGCGCAGGAGGCTTTGAACGTCTCGTTCACCAGCAATTTCGGTCAAGGCGAAGGCGAATCCAAGGCGGTGTTTGGCGCGGGCTCACTGGTTTACTATTCTCTCTTCAACAAGCTGCAAATTGCGAGCCTGTCCACTCCCGCCAGCCCCCTCAAGGTCGCAAGCGTGACATTGTCGAATGATATTGAAGACATCGTGCGCACGTCGATCAACAGTGTACAACACCTCGTGGTTGTCGGCGGTCCGAAACTGTGGTTGATCAATGTGCAGAATCCCACCACGCCAAGCGTCGTCTCGACCGTGAACATCGGCAGCACGTGCGAAGGCCTGGCGACCAGTGGCACGAATGCTTATGTCGCCGCCGGCAGTCTGGGGTTGCAGATCTACAATATCGGCAATCCGGCAAGCCCCGTTTTTGTCGCGAATATCGACACGCTGGGCTACTGTGAAAGTGTGGTGATTTCTGCGCCTTATGCCTACATCGCCGCAGGCTCACGCAGCTACATTGTAAACATTTCCAATCCTGCCACGCCGGTGGTGGCGGGGCAATACCCCGCGCAATCGGGCGGCTATCACCAATACGCCAATGTGCGCTCCGGGCATTTGTATGTTTGTGATTTCGATCTGGGTTTGCAAGTTGTAAACGTCACCACGCCCGCCACCCCCGCGATGGTGTCGTCATTGCCCACCGGCCATCGCACGGCTCGCATCGTGTTCGATGGCAACTATGGCTATGTTGCCAACGGCGATTCCGGCATGCGCATTATCGATGTTTCCAGCATCGCTGCGCCCACGGAAGTTGCATTGCATAATACGCCCGGCCGCGCGGCCTCGGTTTACTTCGGCGCCATCACCATCAACGGCGCGCCGAACGGACATATTTATGTTGCAGATCGTACCGCCGGACTGCGCGCCATAAATGTTTCCAACCCCGCCTCTCCCTCGGAATCGGGCGCGATCGACATCGTCTCGCCCGCCAGCGGCCGCGCCACCGCTTCATTCATTTTGGACAATAAAGCCTATGTTGCATATGGCACAGCAGGCTTGCGCATAATTGATGTTTCAAATCCCGCGAATCCAACGCTCTTAGGAACCTACGATACACCAGGTGAGGCGCAAGGGGTAGTGGTCAAAGGCAATGTTGCATATGTTGCTGATCGTGACGCCGGGGTTCGAGTCATCAACATTGCCAATCCCGCTTCTCCTACTGAAATTGGCAATTTCGCCACACCGCGCGCGCGCGGTCTCGCGCTCAGCGGCAACTATGTTTACGTTGCAGCAAGTGACAGCGGTATGGTGGTGCTGGATATCACGAACGAAAGCACACCGGTTTGGGTCAGAACTGTCGCCGCGGGCAACTATTATGGCGAGGATGTCGCCGCCTCTGGAAATGTTGCCGGCATTTCCAAATACGACCAAATTCGTTTTTATGACGTCGCCAATCCCACCAATCCGGTTAGTGGCGGAGAAACTGAAATTTTCTCTCAAGGCAACGAAGGTTTCGCGATTGCGGGGAACCATGCTTACATCCCGGACGGTGACTTGCTGCGCATTTATGACATTTCAAATCTGAGCGCGCCGGTAGAAGTCAGCAACATCACGCACGGTGGTTATACCTATGCTGCGGCAGTGGAAGGTAACTATGTCTACACCGCCGCTGAAGGCGCGGGCTTACGCATTATCGAGGTGAGCAATCCAGCAAATCCTCAAGAAGCCGGATACTATGACGGCGCTGCGGAGGCGTTGGGAGTTGTGGCACTGGGCGGATATGCTTATGTCGCCGAGGGTACCGGTGGTTTGACCATCTATCGCAATGATTTGATCACGGGGGTGGAGGAAGATCGGGGCAGTATTCCCGATCGTTTTGCGCTGTACCAGAATTATCCGAATCCTTTTAACCCGAGCACGAAAATCAAATTCGAGCTGCGCAAGCCATCGCCGGTCAGATTGGAAATTCAAAACCTGCTCGGGCAAACCGTGGCGGTGCTGGTGAATGAACCGAAAGCAGCTGGTACGCACACCGTCGTCTTCAACGCCGAAAATATGGCTAACGGCGTTTATCTCTATCGCCTGGAAGCCGAAGGTAAAGTACAAGTACGCAAATTGGTGTTGATGAAGTGATGGTGGAGAATGCTTTTACTCATACTCTTACTCCTACTCATACTCTTACTCGCTCTTGATCCAAAAGCGAGTAGGAGTAGGAGTAGGAGTAAGAGCATGAGTATGAGTAAGTGAATAATATCCCCTGCTATCCCAGGTCTTCTCCCGTGAAAACAGGACCAGGCTTCCGCCGAAAAATTTTCATACTGCTTACCGTTGCAATACTCGTTAACGGATTACCAGCTTACGCTCAAATCGATCTCGAGGCTATTGCGCGTTTGCATTTCAAGGTGGAAGAAGATTCGGCGAATTGGTTCGAAGGTTTTGCGCGCGCGCGGGCAGGCACGTCTGCGCCCTATGCCTCACATCGTAGCATGGGCGCGCCTGTGCCGGCATACGTGGTGCGCACGCAGGGAAGTGAATCGACAATGGCCTGGGAAACAGCTTCGCTCCCCTCCCCATGGCAAGGAAACACCGTCACGTATTTATGGGCCTGCGGTTTGGGCAACAACCTCGGCGACGGGAAATTTGTGCTCGACTTCAACGACGGGCATACTTTCGCTTTTTCCACGCCGATGGAGCCTGCGTGGCGGATCAAAGGAGAGGCCGGTGCAACACTTGCGTTCACTGCGGTGTTGCAAAACCACAATCGTGCTTTCTTGGGCTACATGGCGCTGAGGGTCCCGGCAGCCTGGGTCCCACGGGGGCAGCCGTCAACACTTAAGATCACGGGTAAAGCTGCCCCGAAAGAAATCTGGTATCGCACTTTCGCATACACCGATGCGCTCGCTTTCTTGAGAACGCTGGAGCATCAAGAAGTCTTCACCGGCCTCGAATTCTGGAATATGGGCGAGGCGACGATTCATATCGTCTCCCAAAGAAAGAAAGCCGGGCAAACAATAGAGGCTTACTACGGCAACGAATTGATCGACAAGAATATTTTTCAGCTCGAAGACAGCCTGGCGGTCGCCTGGCTGAAGATTCCTCGCGAGCTGCAACGTGAAAGCAGCGAAGCCTTTGAGCTGCGGCTGGCAGGCAAAAGAGTCACCACTGTCGACCTGCGCGGCGTCACGGAACAACGCCTCAAAGCTTTTCTCGAAGAAGAACTGATCGCCGCGCGCTTCGTTTTTCCTCCCGGCGAGCTGCCGCGAATAGAATGGAAGCGTCCAGCGATGGTGGATAATGAACTGGGCAAGTTCAAGCTACATGTCAGCTACTTCGACAAAGGCATGCAACAGGTAACTTCTGCAGGAGAGACGGGGCGCTATGCGGCCGTTGTGGAAGGCACAACGCCGGCCGGATTCACCATCAAACGTTACCTTACCCTCTATTGCGCGCCCATTGAACTCGATGATTATGGCGACGAAGTTTCGATTCGGATCAATGCGCTTCCAGCGCTTGGCATCCGGCCGGCAGTTTGGCAAAAATACGAAAAAAATTTGCCCCCATTCTCGTTCGGAAATCTGATTCATTATTTGTACACCAGCGCCGATGCCGCCATTTTTCTCGCCGGGCTTTCCGAAATGGATTCACTGCAACAAGGTCTCGACAGCCCGAGGTTGCGTGACCGGCAATGGTGGATCGAATTCGAACGCCGGCAGGAGCGACCGCAGGCGCGGCCGCCATTGTTCAAAACGCAGCCCCAGCATGCCGAGGTTTCCACACCGCAATTGCTGGATGCAGGTAACGGCAGCTCACCCTTCACCCGGGATGATTTGCAGAAAATTCGCGAGGCCGCTCTTGCCTGGGCGCATGCCGGCGGCGAGCCCCTGGCAGCCTTGCTTGCGCATCGGGGCCATATCGTTTTTCACGAAGCCTTTGGTCGCCAGCGCGATGGCACGGCGATGACGATCGACACCCGCACGTGGATGGCTTCGATCACGAAGCTGCTCACCGGCGTGTTGGTCATGCAATTCGTCGATCAAGGCCTGCTCGATCTCGATGCACCTTTGCAGAACTATTTGCCTGAACTCGAGCAATCTGAAAATTCAGCGCTCACCCTGCGCCATCTTTTCACGCACACGCACGGCGGCGCCTGGCATGGCGAATGGGGCTCGGATTGGAATCCGGCGCTGGAAAACTTAGTGACGCACGGTTTGCCTTATTTTGCAGTGGGAAAAAAATTTCAATACAATCGGCTCGGCTATGCCTTGGCGGGAAAAATCATGGAACGCCTCAGCGGCCGCGCCGTGCCACATTTGTTCGAAGCGTGCTTGTTTAAGCCGCTTGGCATGAATCATTCCACAGTTGATAATACCTACGGCAGTCTGTATTCCACGTGCGCCGATTTCGCGCGTCTGGGGCAAATGCTCTTGAATCGCGGCTGCTATGGCGAGTGGCAATTTTTCTCCGAGGGCAATTTCCACAAAATGTTGCCAGCTTCCTTGGAGACCATCAACCCTAACTTGCAAAAACGCTGGGGCATTGGCATGGCGCCTCTCGGCGGCCACGGCTTGAGCGAGCGCACCTTCGGCCACGAAGCCGCCTCCGGTGCGATTTTTCGCGTCGACCCCGAGCAGGATCTGATTCTTGTCGTCGCGCGTGATCGGACGGGATCAAACTACGAGCATTACGCGGCGCGTTTTATCGAAGCCTGCACCGTGCCGTTGCGCAGGTCGGGAGAACAGTGATTAGTGATTAGTGATCAGTGACGTTAAGTCGGCCACGCCTCCTTTTTGTCATTCAGGAGGAAACTTTTTGAGCGCTTGGCACAGCGTCAAAATGGCTTAAGTCCCAGTGCGTAAAAAGATTCCTCCTGAAATGACGGGGCTGAGTTTTCGGAAGTATCTTTGAACTTAACGTTGTAGTATTAGTGATCACTAATGACTGATTACTAATGACTGATAACTAAACACCGCACAATGCCCGTCCATTCAAAGAAACGACACCAGCAAGAGCAGATCAAACTACTTCTGCCCGTCCTCGTGCCCGTGTTGTTGCTCTCGATCATACCATTGGCGCGTGGTATTTATTTCGGCTTTACGGATTATCGGTTGGGAGATCCCGCGCGCTTCAACGGAATCGAGAATTACGTTCAGCTCGCCGGCGATTCCTACTTCTGGCAGTCATTCCGTACCGGTTTCGTGTGGACGATCGCCGTTACCGCCGGGCAAGTGCTTCTGGGCTTGATCCTGGCCATGTTGCTCAACACCAAATTGCGTTTCACCTCGATCTACGGTGTTTTGATGCTCGTGCCCTGGGCCATGCCGCCCATCATTCGCGGCGTGGTGTGGCGGCAAATCTATGACATGGATGCCGGCTGGTTGAATGCGGCGCTCTTGCAATTTGATATGATTGAAAAACCGATCAACTGGCTTTCCAGCTTCGAATATACGATTCCCGCTGTGATTGTCGCCGGGATTTGGGGCGAAATTCCCAAGGCGGCCGTATTCTTGCTCGCGGGCCTGCAATCCATCTCACCGGATTTGTATGAAGCCGCGCAATTGGATGGCGCAAACCGCGTGCGCGAATTTATTCATATTACCTTGCCCACGCTCTCGCCGGTATTGGCGGCGATCCTGGCTCTGACCTTCATGTGGAATTTCAACACGTTCGGCCTGGTCTGGGTGCTGACGCAAGGCGGGCCAGGCGGGTTGACGCGCTTGCCCATGCTCGCGGCCTACGAAGAAGCGTTTCGCTATGGTTACGTCGGCTATGCCGCTGCCATAGGTAACGTTATGATAATTGTCATCTCGTTGGTGTTGTTCGCGTATTTACGCATTCAATTCCGCGAGCGGCTGGGGTGAATGAGTGTTGCAAAGCGTTCTCTTACATCGGCTAAAATCTGTTTTTGTGCGCAGGATTTATATCTCACGCAAAGCATACGCAGAGATTACGCAGAGATTTTTCCTGCGAGTCTTTGCGGCTTTGCCCAGTGCTTGTGGGATGAATGTGCTTGCTTTTTGTAAAGGCTTCACCTTGTTGAAAAAAAAGTTAATCGATGAGAAAAACTTTCAGAATCTTGTTCTAAGTCTGGTGAGCTAATCGCAAAAATCATGGCAAGACCCCATCACGTTCATCATGCCAGTGTGCACCTTGCATTAATCGCTTTCACGGCCTTCTTGCTCTTTCCTCTGCTGTGGGTGCTTTCAACTTCTTTCAAGTCTACCCCGGAGATCTACCGTGGCACGCCCTCATTTCTGCCGGCGGCTGTTTCATTGGAGCATTATCAAACGCTCCTCCACGGCGGCAGCCTCCTGCTCAGCATACGCAACAGCACAATTGTCGGCCTGCTGGCGACGGTGCTGGTGGTGATTGTCGCCATGCCCGGGGCGTACGCGCTCACGCGTTTCCGCTCCGCCCTCAACAAGACGATTCTAAGCTGGATTTTGACTTCACAGATCTTCCCCGCAATTCTCATCATGATTCCGCTTTATGTGACGTTGCGTAATTTGAAATTGACCGACTCTCTCCTCGGCCTGGCGCTGGTATACGTCGTCTGGTCGCTGCCGTTCGTGTTGTGGATGTTGCACGGTTATTTGAAGAACATTCCCGTGGATTTGGAAGAAGCGGCAGCCCTGGACGGCGCGAGCACGCGCCAAATCATCTTCCGCGTTATTTTGCCCACGCTATTGCCAGCGTTGGGCGCAGCGGCGTTGTTCACGTTCATCTCGGCGTGGAATGAGTTCTTCTTTGCCTTGGTGCTGATGAAGAGTCCGGCCGCGGTGACTATGCCCGTCGAGCTGGCCCGCTACACCGGCATGGAAGGCCAGGCGCGCACCGGACCGCTGGCCGCCGCCAGCGTTCTCGCCACACTGCCTTCGCTCGTGCTGTTCGGTGCGATGCAAAAATGGTTCGCCTCAGGGTTGTTGAGCGGCGCGGTGAAAGACTGAGTCACTGGAAAGTTTTCAGTGCAACGATAACTGAGTAAGGCTGCAAAAATTGGCATAAAAGCTGAAAGCCTTCTCACATCTTTGTTAATGCCTTTCTCAACACAGAGTCACACAGCGCGGCGTAGCCGCAACAAAAAAAAACTCACGCAGAGCCTCGCAAAGATTCGCAAAGACTTCCGGCTGGCAAAGTCGCAACCAAAAACTTTGCTAAAAATG
>JBOHQX010000128.1:0-29521 GCA_050732395.1 bacterium | reverse complement strand
AGCCCAAATTTGTTGCGCTAAAAGAATCTTCGGATGACATCCGGCGCATTACCGACATTCGCAATCAGGTCGGCGACCGCTATCAGATTTTCATGGGCGTCGATGATCTCGCGCTCGAAAGTTTCGTGCTGGGCGCAGATGGTTGGGTGGCAGGCCTGGTGTGCGCATTTCCGAAAGAAACAGTGGCGTTATTTAAACTTACCAAAGCCGGCCGCGTCGAAGAGGCTTTGAAACTTTATCGCTGGTTCATGCCGCTGTTGCATCTCGATGTTTCGGCCAAGCTCGTGCAAAACATCAAGCTGGCAGAGGCAATGACCGGCCTGGGCACGGAACACGTACGCCCGCCACGTTTGCCTTTGATCGGTGCAGAACGCGCGCGGGTCGAAGGCATCATCAAAAGAGCTTTGGAGCTCAGGCCGGTGCTGCCGCAGGTTTGATCGGTTAATCGCGACCTCGGATTCCAGCCGCTCCAGGCTGTCATTCAGAAGAAATCTCCTAGCCTGATAATGTTAAGTTAGCCCTCAAAGCCCCCCATTCCCTGTCATTCCGCAGGAATCTTCCCAAGAGGGCTGCACCAAAACCTAGGGAAGATGCTTACAGCATGACAGATTGAAATGGCCGAATCTAACTTAACATTATCAAGCTAGACTCAATGAATAAAACGAAGCAGGGCCAGAAGCCCTCCAAATGACGTCTGGACGCGCAAAGCATCCGGCCTGTAAAAATGAAATATGTCAAAAAAAACTCTTCTAAAATGGTTGGTCGTGCTTTTCACGTTTCTCGCGTTGTGCTTCGTCGCGATTGGCATCATTCAGTCCGTGGTCTTGCCGCAATGGCTTGCAAATGAAATTCAGCAAGCGCTCGCCCAGCGCGGACTCCAGGAGGTTTCTCTCAGTTTCGATCGTCTCGGCTTGTATCACGCCTCGCTCAAAGATGTGCAGATCGGCAATAGGGACAGCCTTTTTGTCGGTGAGATTGCGATCGACTATGATCCCCAAGCACTGCGGCAACGCCGCGTTCGTGCTATCGAAGTTAAGAATGCCTACCTCGCCGTCACCATCAAGGATGGCAAGATGAATTTAGGACCGTTGGCCAGCTATACCAGCCCCGGGCCGATCATTTTGCCCTTCGAGATTCTGAAACTTTCCGATTGCAAGCTACGCGTCGATTGGGAAGGCTTGATTTTGTTGGTACCTTTTGAGGCCGAGATCACTCCTCTTGGTCCAGATTCGGTTGATATAGTCTTGCATGCAAAATTGCAAAAGGGCGCTCTGCGCTTGCAAAGTTCCGTAGACATCGCCTCTTTGAGCGGCGCAGGCAAAATTTCCTTATCTGAGATCGATGCCGGCATTTTGCAGCACCTGCGAGGGCGTTACCTGCCGAACTACGCATTGCACACTTCCGGCCACTGGGACGCAGAATTGCGTTTCGTGCAGCAGCACGAACTATGGTCTTTGCAGGGTATGCTGCGAGGTGACTCGTTGCATGCCAGTTACTTGCCCGCTGGACTGAATCATACTCTTACGATCGAGCGCTTGCAGGCAGATCTCGACCTGCACTCCGACAGCCTGTGTACCGTAACCTTACGGAGCGAGATCAATCAAATCGCAACGACTCTCAACGCGGCTCTCGATCCGAAAACCCGCCAGGTTTCCGGAGGATTCACCCTTCCGAATACGAGGCTAGAAGTTTTGCAGCCATGGATCGACGACCTCGCTTCCCCAATGACACTGACCGGCAACGGCCAGCTTGCGCTTTCAGGAAGATATTCCATCAACGCCGAACAGCGCGGCTGGGTGCGGCTCTCATTACGCGGGCATCAGATTAGCGCACATGCCAGCGGCCCATCCTTTCATCCAAAATTGTTGCTGCAAACCATCAACGGCGAGGCGGAGCTCACCATTGCGAAACAAAGAACAGTGCTTACCAACGCCGAAGTGCAAATTCAGGGCATGCATATTGCAGAGGACAGCCTCGGCATCGCCATGAGCGAGGTTGAGATAAAGCTGCCGGTTGATTGGCAAAGACAAACGATCTCAAATGGCGAATTCTCCATTCCAAATGCACGCTGGCACGAATTCAAGCTGTCCGCCCTGACTGGCGATTTGCAATGGGAAAATCAGCGCCTGAATTTTTCTGGCTCGTCCGTGCTCTTTGAAAATGCAAGGTTGGATTTCTCGGGCTGGCTCGACCATACACAAGAAAAAATCACCGGCGAATTGTCGGCGAATGTGCCGCCCTTCACTCTGCAGAACAGCGCGGCCCTCTCGCCACTTTCCCCCCAATTGCGCGATTACACCATTTCCGGAGTTTTCGCACTCACCAGCCGCGTGCAGATGAAGGAGGATGATTTTCATCCTTTTCTCCGCCTAGAGACGCAAAACGTCTCGTGGCAAAGCAAACAGACCGAGGCGCGCCTGGACGGCATTTCCGGCACGCTCTCGCTCGACGATCTCGAGCCCTTGACCAGCGCTGGCGAGCAGCACTTCACTTTCGCATCGGCGAGTTTTGGCGATTTCGATGTTACCAAAGGCGAAGTGCTTCTGCACATCGCGAATCGGGATTCGCTGCTCATCAAATCGCTCTCCTGCTCCTGGGCCGGCGGTAAGCTGTCGAGCAACAATATCTTGGTGCAGCCCTCGACAACCCAGATCAAATTCATCTTACACGCCGAGGCTTTGGATTTGCAGGCGATTCTGGATTTCGTGCGTTACCAAGGCGTGAAAGGGCAGGGCAAAATTTACGGTGAGCTGCCGGTCACGCTGAACTGGGGGGACAAGAAACGGCTGGCTTTGGGCGACGGCTATTTGGAAGCGCGGCCGCAAGCCGGCGTTCTGCAACTTTCACCGGAAAACGCCCACGCGCTGTTGGGAATCCAGAAACCCATCGATCCGAAGAACGCATCGTTGGAAGATCAAGTGAGCTTGATGGTGATTAATGCCCTGCAGGACATGGCCTACACCAATCTGCGCATCGAGTTCAAAAATGAGCCGGGCCGCGGCCTGATGACTTACGTGCGTGCGCAAGGCTACGGGCCGCGCCACGACCAGGAAAAGCAGATTCCCATTGGCGGCTTTAACGTCAATATCAACCATTTGGACGATCTGCTCAACAGCATGATCTGGCCGCATATGAGCGCGGGGAAGGTAAAATTGGAGTAGCTGCGGATAAGAAATTCATTTCAAATCTGGTGAGAATTTGGTAACTTTTTGCGAATGTTGTGCCTGGCCGGCTCAATCAACTCGCACACCGTCTCTTTATCATTCTGAGAGAATTTTGGTCGAATTGAGCACAGTGCCGGTACTTAAAAAGGTTCTTCCAGAATGACTTTTTAAGAAGGACCGGTGAGCTATTAACACGCGATTAAGAAAGTTATCAGGAGGTGTAATGTGATCAAGAGCCTCATGACCGCGGCCTGTAGCGCGGTGATGATTTTGGGGGCGTGCAGCCCCACTGTGAAAGTCAAGCATGAAGTTGCGCCGATTTTCATTACAGTGGACGTCAACATCAAAGTGCAAAAAGAGCTGGAGGATTTTTTCAATTTTGAAGAGGAAGTCAAACCCGAAAACAAGCAATAGCAGGAGAGTTTGTCATGAAAAGCAGATTGCATATGTTCTTGGCGATCGCCATGCTCGCATTTTTTGCGAATCTGAATAACGCCGCCGGTCAGGATGCGAAGGAGCAAATTCGCGGGCGTATGAAAGAGCGCTATCCCGCGCTCATGAAGGCGAAAGCGGAAGGCAAAATCGGTGAAACCGCCCCTGGCTTCGTGGAAATTGTTTCGGAAAAAGACGCCAAGAACGAAGTCTTGAAGAAACTCGCCGAGGAAGAAAACGCCGACCGCAAACAACTATACACCCTGATTGCCGGCGACACCAAAACCACGGCCGAAACAGTGGGAAAACAAAACGCGCTGCGCCTGTTTGAAAGGGCGGGGGGCTCTGAATACTTCAAGGGTGAGGATGGGAAGTGGAAGCAGAAGAAGGATTTGAAGGTTGAGGAAAAAAAGCAGCAATAAACTACGCCAGCCTTTCAGACAAGCTGAAGGCCGAAGCACTTCTTGCAGCATTAAATCTTGCCCACGGATTGAAGAACCCCACTGCTCATGGCTTTATCCGCGGGATTCTTCAATCCGTGGCGCTCATGAATTTTCAGAATTTTACTCTCTGTTTGTTTTTTTAAGCGCCCCCATCTGATTTTCAGGCACGCAGAACACAGAAGTCCATCTGGAGCGGTTTTAAATCATCACAACCAGAATGAAAGTCCTCCTCATCCAGCCGCCGGTCGAAGATTTCTACCAAACCACGCTCCGCACCTTGCCCGTGGGCTTGCTCTATCTCGCTTCTGCGCTGCAGCAAAACGGCTTCGAAGTCGAGCTTCTTGATTGCCAGGCCACCACGCAAAAGCGTGTACTCGACCTGCCGCCGGAATTTGCCTATCTCCAACGCTACTATCGCCCCGGCAATTTGAGCCCGTTCAAATTGTTCGGCCATTACCGGCACTATGGTTTGTCATGGGAGGATATTCGCGAGCGCATATCGCGATCCCATGCCGATGTAATTGGCATCTCTTCGTTATTCACTCCGTTCTATCGTGAGGCCCTGCACGTAGCTGCCATTGCAAAGGAACTCGATCCGGCGCGGCCCGTGATCATAGGCGGCGCTCATGTCAATGCCTGTCCGGAAGAGGTGTTGGCCAATTCGAACGTTGATTTCATTTTACTGGGTGAAGGCGAGCGCACGTTCCCGGAACTGGTAATGGCGTTGGACAATGGGCGATACAGCGCGCTGGATACGATCGCGGGCGTGGGCTACAAGACCAATGGCACGATGCAAATCGCAAGACCGGGTGATCTCATCGAAGACATCGAGGCGTTGCCTTTGCCGGCGCGAGAGTTGATTGATCCCGCACGCTACACTTTGGGCGGAAAAAGATTGACCATGCTGATCACCAGCCGGGGCTGTCCTTACCACTGCACTTTTTGCTCCATCTTTCTCACCGCCGGCCGGCAATTTCGCACGCGTTCGATCAACAGCATCCTGGACGAGATGAGGCTCTGCCGCGAGCGCTACGGCATCGAGATTTTTGATATCGAAGATGATAATTTCAGCTTCGATCAAAAGCGCGCGACCAGGATTCTGGCTGCCATTCGTGAAGAATTCGGTGAAGGACAGGTCGAATTGCTGGCAATGAACGGAATTTCCGCAGCCAATATCAGTGAGCCGCTCGTAGAGGAAATGAAGCGCTCAGGTTTTCGCAGCTTGAATCTCGCTCTGGTGACCAGCGACGGACAACGCCAGCGCGCAACCAAGCGCCCGGGGACCACCAGTCATTTCGATCGCGTCGTGCAAAAAGGCGCTGACACCGGGTTGGAGATGGTCAACTATGTCATCCTCGGCCTGCCGGATTCTACGATTGAGGAAATGATTGAGTCCATCATACATTTGATGGAGCGGCCGGTGCTGATTGGGCCGAGCGTTTTTTATGCCACGCCGGGCACGGCAAGCTTTCAGCAATGCCTGGCTCAGGGATTATTGCCCTCTTTGGAGCTCGCATTACAGCGCTCGACATGTTTTCCGGTTGAAACCCAAAATTTCTCGCGACTCGATCTGGTCACACTTTTTCGCATTTGTCGTTTGTTGAATTTCATCAAAGCGCGATTGGATGAGCAATTCCTTTCTGAAGAATGCGCTATGGCGGAGCTGTTGCACGCTGCGTTTCTCCCCGCGGAAACCCCGCAGCAGGGAAGGCTTTATAGTTTTCCCAGAAAACTCTCCGAGACTGAAACTGGCTGCTGGCTCGCGCAGGCCTTTCTGCAACAAAAGCAGTTTCTCGGGTTGCAATTGCGCCGGCGCGAGGACGAATGTGTAACTTATGAGGCGTTTTCGGAAGAAGCGTCGACCCACATCATCAATCTTTTTTTCGAAAAAGCGAAGGGGAAAATGCTCTTTGGCGTCAAAAATCATTTTGCCGCAACGCGGCTATTTTGTTCTGCAGATTCTAGTTTGAAAGAATGTAACTATTCAGGTGTTTTACCCAGCCGGCAAAACTATTAAGGGCAAAACTATTAAAAGCTTCTTCTGTGTTCAATTGTTTTGCCCCAAATAGTTTTGCCTTCAATGTGCACCTGAATAGTTACGAAAGAATCTTAATTGCTCAGCCCTCAAGAAACGACAGCCCGGGCGCTGATCTGAAGAGTTACAAAGCATCTTTGCAAAACCCGCATGCACGGAGGAAGGAAAAAATGCGGTTGTTCATTGCTTTCGTACTTTGGGTCTTGGAGGGGCCAAATGATACTCTCGCACAGTCGCGCCACTTGCCGATACTCCCCGATTCGGTCATCCTGCATTTGAGTCAAGAAATCTCCGGTCAAATCGCGAAGCGCAATATCGAATTTGTCGCACGCCATCATCGCATGCGCGGCTCGCGCGGTTTTCATGCGGCGGCAGCATTCATCGTGGAGCAACTGCGCAGCTACGGTTTGTCCGATGCCAAGATCGAACAGTTTCCCGCCGACGGTAAAACTTTTTACGGTCCGCAAAAAGCACGCAAGGCCTGGTGGCGAGAGAATGAAAATCTTGTGCGCTGGGGCCATTTGGATAGTTTTGCCAACACGCCTGGTTTTGCCTTCATGATTACATTGAAACAAGCGCGAGCCTTGCAAGCACGATTGTCGGCCGGAGAAAAAATCACGCTGAAAGCAACGGTTCGTGCCGGAAGACATGAGGGCTTTTATGAAGTCGTGACCGCCACGATCCCCGGCGTTGATCCTATATTAAAGGCAGAAGAAATCGCGTTCAGTTGCCATCTCGACCATCAATTGCCCGGCGCCAATGACAACTCCAGCGGCAGCACGGCGATTCTCGAAGTGGCGCGCACGTTCGCGAGCCTGATACATCAAGGTAAACTTCCGCCACCGGCGCGTACGCTGCGTTTCATTTGGCCACCCGAAATTGAAGGCACACACGCCCTGCTGAGCTCGCGGCCAGAGCTGGCTACAAGAATCAAAGCCGTGGTGCATATGGACATGGTCGGCGGCGGTGCAGAGACGAAAGCGATTTTTCATGTCACCCGGGGACCGGCAAGCCTGCCCTCCATTGTCAATGACGTTGCCGAAACGGTAGGCGAATTTGTGAACCGGCAATCACAAGCATTTGCGATGGGCAGCGACATACCATTTCCGTTGATTTCACCCACAGGAGGAAAAGAAGCGCTACAGGCAGATTTCGCCGAATTCACCATGGGCAGCGATCACGAAGTCTATACCGATGCTTCTTACGGCATTCCGGCGATTTATTTGAACGACTGGCCCGACCGTTACATCCACACCAATTTTGATACACCTGCAAATATCGATCCCACCAAGCTAAAGCGCGCGACATTCATTGGTGCTGCGAGCGCGTGGGTACTGGCCAATCTCAAAGCAGCAGACGCGCCCGGGTTGTGGCAAGTCGAGCAAGTGTTGGCATTGCGGCGCACGGCCAAGATACTGCAATGCCGCAATCAGGTCGACGACGATGAAGCGCAAAACCTGACGCGTTTTCATCATTGGTACGAGCGCCAGGTGTTCGAATCCACGTCGCGCTTCTTTGCAATACCCGAGAGCCTGCGCCAGGAAGCTGCAAGGTTCTTCGACAATCTTGCTGAAGTGACGGGCAAACCCTCACCTGCAGCGCCTGCACACAATGAGGGAGGCCTCGTGTTTCGCAGAACCAACACATTCAAAGGCCCGCTCTCCACTTTTGGGTATGATTATTTCGCCGATCATTACGGCGACGAGGCGGCAAACGGCGTTGGTCTTCTATCCTATCGCGGCCCGCGTGGCTCTGGTGGAGAGTATGCCTACGAGGTTTTGAATTTCGTCGATGGCCGGCGGACGGTGCGGCAGATCCGTGACAATGTTGCAGCGATTTACGGGCCGGTTCCGGTTGAGATGGTCATGGAGTATTTGCGTGCACTGGAGAAGATTGACGTGGTCGGTAAAGCGAACTGATCATGACTTTTTAGATTCGAAATGTCATCCCGTAGGGATCTTGGTTGCTTTGGGCACAATATCGATTTCAAGCTCACCTCCTCAGGAAATCCGCGGAGAGATTCTTCATGACTGACTCCGAAATCGTCTCACGCTTGCAGGCTCTGCAAGCGGAAAACCAGCGTTTGAAGCGCGCCGTCGAGGAGCTTGCGCTGCTCAACGATCTCGCGCGTGAGATCGGGGCCTCGCTCAATTCGCAGGAAATCATGCAAACCATCATCCGGCGCTCGCTGCGCGCCGTCCATGCCGAGCAGGGAGTGATCACACTGATCGACCAGCAAGCCTTGACGCCGATGAAGACGCTGGTGCGTACGCGCGTGAGCTCGGGCCGGCAGCAAGCGTTTCATCTCGAACAGAGCCTGCAAGGCTGGATGCTGCTGCACAAAATGCCGCTGGTGATCAACGCTCCGGCGCAAGACGAGCGCTTCCGCGGCGTCCCATGGGATGACTCGATTAGCTCGTTGCTGTGCGTGCCTTTGCTGATCAAATCGGAGCTGAAAGGCATTCTCACTCTTTATAATAAAAAGGACGGGCGGGAGTTCAGCTCCGAAGATCAACGATTGCTGGGCATCATCGCAGCGCAATCGGCACAGGTGATGGAAAACGCCCGGCTTTATGAGGAAGAGCAGGCGCTATTGCGCATGCAGGAACAGGTGCGGCTTGCAGCGCAGATTCAGCTCGAGTTGTTGCCGAAAGCCGCCCCACAAATCGAAGGCTATGAAATTGCAAGCATGAGCCTTCCTGCGCAAAGCGTCGGCGGCGATTATTTTGATTTCATCCCGGTCGACGACCACCGCTGGGCATTGTGTTTGGGCGACGTCACCGGCAAGGGCTTGCCGGCTTCGCTATTGATGGCCAATCTGCAAGCGACTATTCGCGGGCAAACCCTGTCGCTCTCTTCCGTGAGCGAGTGTCTGCAACGCGCGAACCGGCTTTTGCACCAAAGCACGGATGATGAAAAATTTGCGACCGTATTTTATGCGCTGCTCGACACGCAGCGACACCTCCTCTGTTACGCCAACGCCGGACACAATGATCCCCTTTTGTTTTCCGGTTCCCAGCCGCGACCTCGAGCCTTGAAAACTGGCGGTATCATGCTCGGCGTTTTTTCGAGCTTTCCGTTTCAAGAAGAAACCATTGCCCTCCAGCCGGGCGACCTACTGCTCATATATTCCGACGGCGTCACTGAAGCCAAGAACGTGTTGGATGAAGATTTTGGCGAAGAAAGATTGCTCGAGCTGGTGCAAAAGAATTTGGCCAAGCCGGCGCAAAGTTTGATTGACGAGATCATTCAAGCCGTCCAGGCATTCGCCGGACAAACACCACAGCACGACGATCTCACGCTCATGATCATGCGAAGAAGGGATTGTCCACTCTGACGACGCTCGTGCCCTATGCTGCTTCAGCGGCAGAGAGTTGGCGTTGCAAAAAAAGGGCGCCCAGCGTGAAGGCAACATACACTTCGTCTCTCGCGCTGTGCCCGCGCTCGCGCTGATCTTTTCGGTCTTCGCCATCGCAGGTTCCGGGCTTGACGTCGTGGCTTATGGGCTGCTTCTTCTCGCCCTCGGACTTCCCGTCTATTTTGGCATGACGAAAAAGAAGCGAACACTTACAATCGAAAATCATTCATAATTATTGCAGGGGAGGAGGCTTCACAAATGTTCCGACGTGCAATCGTTCGTCCGCCTGGACGCAACTTCGCTCACGGCATAACGACCGCTCATCTGGGCAGGCCGGATTACGCTCTCGCATTGCAACAGCATGAACGGTATTGCGCAGCGCTGGAACAATGTGGACTCACGCTCACACGGCTGGACATTGATACTCGCTTCCCGGATTCCACCTTCGTTGAAGATACTGCCCTGCTTACCGCCCGCTGCGCCATTCTTACTCGGCCGGGCGCGGCGAGCCGGGCAGGTGAAGTCACCAGCATGCGCGAGGCTTTGGTTCAGTTCTTTCCCACGCCCTCAGAAATTCAGGCACCCGGCACTCTTGATGGCGGTGACATATGCGAAGCAGGCTCCCACTTTTTTATCGGCGTCTCGGCACGCACCAATGAAGAGGGGGCACGGCAGTTGACGTCACTTCTGACAGCAGCCGGTTATACCTCCACCTGCGTCGATATTCGGGGTATGCCTGGCCTCTTGCATCTGAAAAGCGGCATGGCATATTTAGGGGACAACCGCCTGGTGTTGATCGAGGCGCTGGCAAAGTTTGAAGCATTTCAGGGATATGAACGGGTCTACCCGGCTCTGGGCGAAGCATATGCGGCCAATTGTGTGCGTGTCAACAATCACGTGCTGGTGGCAGCAGGGTCTCCCACATTCGAGGCCAGCATACGGACTCTGGGCTATCAGGTGATAACCCTCGAAATGTCCGAATTTCAGAAAATGGACGGAGGTTTGAGTTGTCTGTCGCTGCGGTTTTGAAACGGTGATCAAGCGAGCTGAGAAAGGGAGACCTTATCCATGGAACGCCGGCAATTCATCAAATTGAGCAGCATAGCCACGACCACTGGACTTGTCCCTTCGCCTTTTTTGTGGGGTGGAGGAGTCAAAGATGCGGGCAAGCAGGCGGAGACAATCAATTTCACCACAGATGGACTTGGGCTCGATCCGCGTGAGTATACCTCGCTGTTGAGCCAGTTGGCTGCAGAGACAAAGATCAACGCGGACTATTATTCTCGGGGTGGGGCTGTCGATGAGCTGGAACAACAGTTTGCACGGTTGCTGGGAAAGGAGAGCGCCGTGTTCATGCCAACCGGGACGCTCGCCAACCATATCGCGGTCCGCAAATTGACGGGAGATAACCGGCGCGTGCTCGTGCAGGCGGAAAGCCATCTTTACAACGATTCCGGCGACTGCGCAGAAGTCATGAGCGGGTTGAATCTCATTCCGCTGGCGCCGGGCCAGGCTACGTTGACACTGGATGAAGTCAGGGGCTGGGTCGAGCGAACCTCGAGCGGCCGGGTTGAGACTAAGATAGGAGTCATTTCTATTGAAAGCCCGGTGCGCCGAAAACGCCACGAACTGTTCGACTTCGAAGAAATGAACAAAATCAGTGTTTATGCCCATGAGCACGGTATCAAGTTACATCTTGATGGCGCACGGCTCTTCAATGTTCCTCAGCACTCGGGCAGGAAGATAGAGGAATATACTGCCTTGTTTGACACGGTGTATGTTTCCTTGTGGAAGTGCTTCAACGCCGCTTCGGGCGCCATGCTTGCAGGCAGCAAGCAGTTCACCGAAGGATTGTATCACGTTCGCCGGATGTTTGGCGGGAGTCTGCCGCAGGCTTGGCCGCTGATCGCCGTGGCAGCCCGGTACGCCGAGAGTTATCTCACCGCGTACGCTGGTGCATGGGAGACCGCGGACGGGTTGCTTTCAATCCTGCAGAAGGATGACCGCTTCAAAGTGGAGAAGATTCCCAACGGCACGAGCATTTTCAAGATGGGCGTTACGGGAATTGCGTCCGAGAGGTTTTTGCAGCGGCTCCGTGTGAGGAATATCATTCTTTCTCCTCCAGACAGAAATGGCGGGACTTTCTGGATGACCGTGAACACCACACTCAACCGCGTCAAGCCTGAAGATTTGGCAGATAGATTCTTGCGCGCAGCCGCGGCCTGACCGTTCTGGCGTGACGCGTGACTGAATGCACGGTGCAAACTTTCTTAATTCGTAACTGTTCAGCTGATTTTCGATTAGCGGTTTCCGATTGCCGATCTGCGATCGTAAATCGGAAATCGCTAATCGGAATTCGCCAAGTTTTTGGGATGACAGATGAGAGCTGAACAGTTACCTTAATTCTATCAATACTGCAGTAGCGGCGGAGGGTCTTACATGAAAGTTTTCACTCGAAGAAAGTTTATGAAGGAGGAGAACAATGAGCCGGTCTTCACGATTTATCCAGCACGCCAGTGTCATGCTTTTGGCGCTTTGGTCAATGGCCGTTACGGCATTCGCGCAACCTCGCGGGAGTTTCATCGCCGGGTCGGTCTCGGCACCAGCGGGTGAGAAAGCGTCGGGCCTGATCCAAGTACCCGCCGCTGGCGATGAGGGCACGACGATACCGCTGTCGGTTGTGCATGGCATCCAACCGGGGCCGGTGCTCGCGCTCATCGCCGGCAATCACGGCTATGAGTACGCGCCGATCATCGCCCTGCAACGCCTGTTGCCGCCGCTCGATCCAAAGCAGATAGCCGGCACGGTGATCATGGTACACGTGGCAAACATGCCTTCGTTTCTGCGCCGGACGATTTACTACAGCCCGGTGGATGGCAAAAATCTCAACCGGGCTTATCCTGGCAAAGCGAATGGCACTGTCTCAGAGCGGATCGCTTATCACATCACCAAGGAAGTGATTGAGCGCGCCGACTACGTGCTCGATCTGCATTGCGGCGACGGCAATGAATCGTTGCGGCCATACAGCTACTGGGACGTCAACACCGGGGGTGCCGACGTCGTCGAGAGGTCGAAGCAATTAGCGCTCGCTTTCGGCCTCGATCACATCGTCATGGATCGAGAGCGGCCGCCCGATCCACAGGCATCGATTTATTGCTCGACGACCGCGACCACGCGCGGCAAGCCGGCGATTACCATCGAGTCCGGCGCCCTCGGCCAAACCGATTACGCCTCGATTGCACGGATCGAGTGGGGCGTCATGAATGTGATGCGCCATCTCGAGATGATGAACGGCCAGGCGCAGATGGTTGAGCGTCCGCTCTTCATCGATCGCAACGAGGTGTTGCGCAGCACGGTGACGGGCATCTTTTACCCTCTGGTCGAGCGTGGGCACACGGTGGCGAAGGGAACATTGCTCGGTTATGTGACTGACTTCTTTGGCAATCGACTCCTCGAGCTGCACGCGCCCTTTGGCGGCGAGGTGCTCTACATCCTCGGCACGCCGCCGGTGAATCAGGGGGAGCCGCTGGCAATGGTCGCGCAAGTCAGCGATACCGAAAAATGAGCCTGACAAGATGGTGAGAATTTGTAACTGATCAATTTCTGGTACGGAATATCTGTTTCAGTCGCCAGTTGCTTGCAGTATTCAATTGTCTCATTTTCGATTCGGATTGTAGTTTGCCTCCTGAGCATTACGACGTAAGGGCTTTTATGGATTTCGAAGAATCATATTCTTTGCGCATGTCATTTTCTCCGTGTATAATGTTGTTGCTCATTTTGGAAAAGCCTGTGCAGCACACAGGTTTACGCTGTAAGGAAGATTCAACCGAAGACCGGTCTTTTGTTGCATTCAGTCGCGCCCGTGACGGCATTGCCCAAATTCAGTGTCTGCCAAAAGCGTCGTACGGCAAATCAACACGCCAAAATGCGGAGAACACCATGAGTGTGCCAACTGCAAAACCGGGAATCACCAAGGCCAAAGACTGCAATGGGTTAGGTTTTCCCTTGGGGACGAGCGGCAGAGAGCAGCTACTTGACCTGCGCAACCCGAGGCTCGTAATTGCCCGGCGGGCGAGGCTCATAGAGCGAGTCATCGACAACGTGAGGGCAGGGGTTCGCCTACTGGTCTCACTCAAGACTCTGCTCTGCGGGCTATTGTTCGTCGCGCCTTTGGCGGCGCAAGTTCCGACACAGCAGGGTGCGTACCCGGCCTTTCCGAGCGAGACGCCGGCGAAGTTCGAAGTGGTGGCCGAGGAGTTCAACTACGTCAAGCGCGAGGTGATGATTCCCATGCGCGATGGTGTCAAACTGCATACGGTCATTATCGTGCCCAGGCGTGCCAGTGACGCAGCCATCCTTCTCACCCGCACACCCTATGATGCCACGGCGCTCACAAGTCACACCTCCAGCGCGCATCTGGGACGCATTCTGCAGGGCTACGATAACGCCACCGATGTGATCGTGGAAGAAGGCTATATTCGCGTGGTGCAGGATATCCGCGGCAAGTACGGGTCCGAAGGCGATTACATCATGAATCGCCCCCTGCGCGGCGCGCAGAATCCGACGCCGGTCGATCATTCTACCGACACCTACGACACCATCGACTGGCTGGTCAAAAATCTTCCCGAAAGCAACGGCAAAGTGGGCATTATCGGCATTTCCTATGACGGCTTCCTGGCGTTGATGGCGCTCGTCGATCCGCACCCGGCGCTCAAAGCGGCCGTGCCGATGAATCCTATGGTCGACGGCTGGCGGGGCGACGATTGGTTTCACAACGGCGCCTTTCGACAACAGATGATGCCTTTCATGTACCAACAAGAGGCGACGCGTGCCTCGGAGGTCACTTGGTGGACGAGTCACTTCGACGAATACGATACCTACATGGCGGCAGGATCGGCGGGCGAGCTCGGCCGTCGCCGTGGATTGGAGCAGATTGGATTTTGGCGGAAGATCCTGGCACACCCGAGCTATGATGCTTTCTGGCGCGATCAGGCAGTGGATAAAGTGCTCGCCGCGCAACCCTTGAAAGTTCCGGTGATGGTGGTACACAGCCTGTGGGACCAGGAGGATATCTATGGCGCCATTGCCGTTTATCAGGCGATCGAGCCGAAGGACACCGGTAACGATAAGGTATTTCTGGTCATGGGTCCATGGTATCACGGCCAGGCCATCGAAGACGGCAGCGCTTTGGGGGCGCTGAAGTTCAACAGCAATACCGCGCTTTACTTCCGGCATGAAATTCTGCGGCCATTTCTCGCGCACAATCTCAAGACCGCTGCGCCCAAGCCTGACATTGCGCCGGTCTCGGCGTACGAAACGGGAACGAACGCCTGGCGTCGTCTGTCCGCGTGGCCGGCCGGTTGCGCGAGCGGCTGCACGGTACGGCCGACACCGCTGTATCTCGCGTCCGGTTTGAAGCTGAGTTTCGATCTGCCCAAGGCCAACGGAGCAGCATTTCAAGAGTACATCTCCGATCCGGTGAAACCCGTGCCTTTCCGCGCACGGCCCATTCAACAGATCGGTTATTACGACAATGGACTGACCTGGCCGCAGTGGCTGGTGGATGACCAACGCGAGGCTTCGGGCCGTCCCGATGTGGTGGTGTTCGTCTCCGACGCGCTGACGGCGCCGATGAAAATCAGCGGGCAGCCCATGGTGAACCTGGTGGCCTCGACCAGCGGCACTGACGCGGACTGGGTAGTCAAATTGATCGACGTGTATCCCGACGAAATGGCTGCACAGCCGGCCATGGGCGGTTATCAACTGATGGTCTCGGCCGATATTTTCCGCAGCCGCTATCGCGAGAGCCTGGAGACTGCCAAAGCGATTGAACCCGACAAGCCCTTGCCCTACCGTTTCGCCCTGCCCACCGCACATCATGTATTTCTACCGGGCCACCGCGTAATGGTTCAGGTGCAATCGAGCTGGTTTCCACTCTACGACCGCAATCCGCAGAAATTCATACCCAATATCTTCTGGGCCAAGCCTGAAGACTATCAAAAAGCAGTGCAGCGGATATATCACGCGCCCAGCCAAGCGAGCTTTATTGAGCTGCCGGTCGTCACTATGCCGTAAGGTGACATTTGCATTGTGCAGTTACCGCAAAATCAAGTTATTTCATGATAAAACACCAAAACATTCTGCTCATTCTACTCGTACAGATCATCTTTTTATCTCTGTATGCACAAGACAATAAGCCTGCGCCAAAAATTTTGCGGACGGACGTTTTATCCACTTCTCGCGTGTCCTCATGCGCAAAGCGAAAAACTCTCGCTCTGGCGCGGCACCAGTCTTCGGTCGATTTGCGAAACACGCGATGGAATCACAAAAAGACAAATTGGATGCAGCAGCGCAAGCGAATGTACAAGAAGTACTACAGCTTCTTGACCAGAACGTCGCCAAGATCAATGAGCAAGGCAAACGCGCGTACAATACTGTGAATGAGATTCTGTTGCATTCGCGCGGTGAAGCCGGCGGAACAAGGCACGGGCTTGGGATTGTCGATCAGCTATGACATCATCGTGCAGCAGCATCACGGGGAAATCAAAGTGGGAACCGAGGAAGGGAAGTTCACGGAATTTGTGGTGCGGTTGCCGAGAAACGCATAATGTTGATTGCCCCGCGGGAGGCGTGACACGCTTATCCTGTCTGCAAAATGAGGTATAGCAGGATGGTGAAAAACTCCTTTTGGTGTCATGGCCGCGAAAGCGGGCATCCAGAAAACCTGGTAGAATCATGGATTCCCGCTTTCGCGCATAGGCGTCAACCTATCGCAAGTCGAAGAAATGGATCACATGCCCCGAAGGGGCAAAATAAGCAAAGCCCAGGGCAACGCCCTGGGAACACGCGCAACACAAAGATTCTTTAGCCCTGAAAGGGCGAAACAAGTCGTGATGAGAGCAATTGACAATCCCAATCCTGTCCATTTCGCCCCGTTGGGGCTCAAACATTGTGCCTCCCCTCATCTTGGGGCGTTGCCCCAAGCTTTTGCATGTCGCCCCTTCGGGGCTTTAGTCATCTAAATCCCTCGGTTGACGCCAAAGCGCTTTCGCAGGAATGACAAATCAGACCAGTTTGAGACTTTTTCAGCATCCTGATAGATCCGCGAGTGCCGCGGCAACATGCCACGCCGAAAGGGGTTGCGTTTGTTTCTAAATTGCGTTTCTATAAACATATCATAGCCTATGGAATTTGTTGGTTTGAGATTCAAAAACAATTTTTCAGGTCGAGGAGGATCCATGAAAACACGAGTTCGCGCGACGTGCTTGATGGTTTTCCTGGCTGTTCATCACAATTTTTCTCCTGCCTTACGGAGCGCCCCCTCTGATTCTGTCGCACAAAAACCGGCCGTTTTTACCGACCCCGAGCGGGCCGAGAAGGTCAGAGCCACGGCAGCGGCGGTCGAAGAGATCTTCAAGGCATACATGGAGAGTCGTCACATGCCCGGATTCGTCTACGGGGTCGTGCTGGACGGCCAGCTCATATACTCCGGAGGCTTCGGGTATGCAAACCTGGACCAGCAGACACCGGCTGATACGAAATCGCTTTTCCGCATTGCTTCGATGAGCAAGAGCTTCACTGCACTCGCGATCCTCCAGTTGCGTGATGCCGGAAAACTGAACCTGGACGATCCTGCCTCGAATTATCTTCCGGAGATGAAGCATCTGAGATACCTCACCACGGACGCACCGGAGATCACCATCCGCCATCTCCTGACGCACGGAGCCGGATTCCCTGAGGACAACCCATGGGGCGACCGGCAACTGGCCGACTCGGATGAAGAGCTCAGGCGGTTCATCGAGAACGGTGTCTCGTTTTCGAATGTGCCTGGCGTCGCATTCGAATACAGCAATCTCGGGTTCGCGCTGCTCGGACAGATCGTCCAGAAAGTATCCGGAATGGAATTCCAGAAATACACCATCGCAAACATCTTCAAGCCGCTGGGGATGAACGCGACGGTTTGGGAATACGAAAAAGCGAATGAAAAGAATCTGGCGCTCGGCTATGACTGGATCAATGAGTCGTACGTGAGCATTCCCCTGCAGCATCATGGCTCGTACGGAGCCATGGGAGGTCTCATCACCTCGGTCGAGGATTTCACGAAATACGTGGCTTTGCACCTCTCCGCATGGCCTCCTCGGAGTGACGAAGAGGCGGGCCCGCTCAAACGGAGCTCGTTACGCGAGATGCATCATCCCTGGCGGTTCGACGCGCTTATGGCCAACTTTCGTTATCCGAATGGAAAGGAATGTCCCGCCGCCAGCGCCTATACCTATGGTTTGAGTTGGCTGCGAGATTGCGTGGGAAAAGTGTATCTCCGCCACAGTGGAGGCTTGCCCGGATTCGGCAGCAACTGGACGATGATGCCCGACTACGGCCTCGCCGTGATGTCGTTCGACAACGTAACCTACGGCGGAACGAGCACGATCAATATCGCAGTTTTGGATACGATCGTCACACTTGCCGGACTCAGACCACGCACGCTGCCGGTCTCAGACATTCTCGAACAGCGTAAGAACGCGCTCGTCAAGCTCCTTCCCGACTGGGAGGGCGCTGAAAGCTCAGGTCTGTTTGCTGAGAATTTTTTTATGGACAATCGCCTGGAGGAGATCGTGAAGCGAACAAAGGGCCTTTACGCAGAAGCGGGGGAAATCACGGAGGTCGGTACTATGACGCCCCTAAACCAGTTGCGAGGCACGTTCATTCTCGCGGGCAAAAGGAAAAACATCGAGGCCTTTTTCACGCTAACCCCGGAGAAGGAGCCGTTGATACAGCAGGTGAGGATGAGGGCGGTGGAGAAAAATGAAAAGTGAGGAAAATGGCCAAATGATGGGCATGATGATCTTTTATCGCGAATAAAGTTAGACCTTCTTCTGCTTCTTCTCGCGCGTGAAAAACGCGACAAGGCTAAATGCAATCACCGCCAGTATTCCCAGGAGCAAAATATTTTCCATGATGTCACTCACCTTGCTTCTTGAAATAAATTGACAAAAATGAGAGAAGAATATAAACTATGAAACCGCCAATTGTGAAAATAGAATCGCTGTTTGAGACAAGCAAGCTCCCGATAACCAAGCCGCCGAAGATAACAACCGCAGTTTCTCGACAAATGTCGGAAAGTGTCAAGAATTGACCTTGAATTTTACAAAAAAACTTTGAGAATGTCAACGAACGATTGCGAACATTTTAAAGGTATGTGAAAGGGATGGAATTGACCAGACAATCGTTATCGATCTCAGCGTTGGCAGTTCTTGCATCACTTCTCTCTCCCGGAGAAACGTTGGCCCTCGATTCGAAAGCAGAAAAAATCGCGGAATCAATCACAATTTACCGCGACGTCTTTGGCGTACCTCACATCTATGGACCAACAGATGCGAGCTGCGTCTTCGGCCTGGCCTATGCTCAAGCCGAAGATAATTTCCCCCATCTTGAAGACAACTTCATCCGAGCCTTAGGCCGGGCCGCCGAGGTACACGGCGAGAAGGCTTTAAGTGACGATCAACTCGCGCGGGCGCTGGAGATTCCGCGCCTGGCCCGCGAGGAATACGAACGGGTAAGCTCACGCATGCGGCAGTTGTACGAGGCATATGCCGCAGGTCTGAACTACTTTCTCGCGCGCCATGCCAAGATTCAACCGCAACTCCTGCGCCGCTTCGAGCCGTGGTACCCGCTCGCCCTGCTCCGGTTCAAATACCATCATCAGGAATTCGTCGAATACGCGGGCCTGAATCGTGAAGACCTGCGGCTGGGGCTGAGCGAGCAGGTGACCGAGAAAGCGCAAGGCTCCAACACCTGGGCAATTAGCCCGAGCAAGAGCAGAACCGGGCATGCGATGCTTTTGATCAACCCGCACATCGGTTTTTTCGGTTTGGCACAATACTACGAGGGTCACGTCCATAGCGAGGAGGGGTGGAATTTCTCAGGCGTCACCCGGTACGGATTCCCGTTCCTATATATGGGCCATAACGAGGTGCTCGGGTGGAGCCACACCGATAATTACCATGACCATGGGGATTTGTACCTCGAAAGCTTTGATGATTCTTCCAGACCGCTCGCCTACCGCTACGGTAATGGCCATAAGCTGGCAACTCTGTGGACGGAAGAGATCGGGGTGAAAAAAGAAGCGGGCCTGGAACAGCGGTCGTATGCGTTTCGCAAAACTCATCACGGCCCGATTCTTTCCGAGCATGAAGGCAGACCGGTGGCACTAAAGCTTGCGAAAATTCAAGAAGGCGGTTGGTTCGAACAGTGGTACGAGATGAGCAAAGCCCGCTCGCTCCAGGACAAGTTCAGTTTCGAAGAATGGGCCCGGGCCGCCGTCGATACCAGGATCTTGGAGGCGGAGAAGCGACGCCCCGGTCTTATCGCCGAATGGGAACGACTTCGTCATGCTGACGCCACCCGCGCCGAAGCGTTAGCCCCACTTATCGATCAACTGCGAGTATGGGACGGGGTCAGTGGGATTGAATCAGTTGCCATGACCCTGTTCGCGGAGTGGTTCGCGCGGCGGCCCCGACAGCAGTCCGGCTCAGACGGAGAAGCTGAGCCCTGGGAACAAATCCGCAGGCTCGAAGAGGTGCGGCGCGATCTCGAGCGTAACTGGGGCACCTGGCGCGTGGCCTGGGGAGAGATCAATCGGCTGCAGCGGACGCATTGGAGCGGGAATGAGGCGTTCAGCGATGCACGCCCGAGCCTTCCCGTACCGGGCGCGCCGGGTTTCCTTGGCGTCGTTTTTAATTTCTATCCCTCGCGGGAAGATTTCCAGCCGGGTGCTCTGGATGAGCGCAAGCGTCACTACGGTGTGGTGGGCAACTCCTACGTCAGCGTAGTCGAATTCGGGCCAACAACTAACGCACGCTCGATAGTCTATTTTGGCCAAAGCGGCGACCCCGACTCCCCGCACTACTTTGATCAGGCGTCGCTCTACGCGAGAGGTGATTTCAAGCCCGCCTGGTTCACATTGCCGGAGATCAAAGCGCATCTCGAGCTGGCATATCATCCCGGTGAAAAGCAACCTTAATGCTTACGACGATGTTTTCCTCATCATTGTGATCGCGGGTTTTCTTGTTTTGATGCCGATTGGCGTTTATCATCGTGTTAAATCTAACACGGGCGAGAAACTCGATCGCCGGCAGGAGGGCCTCTTCGTTCTGGTCACGTTGCGCGCGCACGGCATCGCGGGGCTGTTTGGGCTCATCGCATATATGATCGACCCGTCTTGGACGGCATGGTCGTCGGTTCCCTTGCCAAACTGGTTGCGGTGGATTCCATACCTTCTCGCAGAAGAACACGACGCCGCTGTCAACTGCGTAGAGGCCGAACCGCTCCACACCCTCTTCCCCGGCGATCTGTAGAGTCGAGTAGACTGATACCCGAAATCCTGCCTCGCATAAGCGGTCGGCGATGTCGCGCCCGTAGCGCCGCACGTGATCAGCCTGCCCGAAAAGGCGCACGCGCTCTTCCGGTGCCATCACGGCCTGGTCCTCAATCGTGTGCTCGCCTTGAATGGGAACCAGAACAAGTGCCCAACTGCCCGGCCGGAGCACCCGATATATTTCTTGCATGGCGGATCGATCCTCGGGTACGTGCTCCAGCACATCGCTGCAGTAGATCGCGTCAAAACTACACGCTGGGTACGGGATTTCTCGAATATCAACGGCTACCGTCGCGCGACGGTGATTCAAATGGAGATTGTCGGCACTGTATCCGGCAACTTGCCAAAGTGGTCGAATACATCAAAATAGCTACACGCTTCGCATTCTGGGCACAGTAGCATTGTGGTATTCAGAACTTCACTCGTGTCTGAAATTGTGCAATGTGTGCAGGGTCATTTTGCCGGAAAGCTCTCCCCGGCTCAAAACGTCCGAGAATGAGCTCCATATTGATACGCTTGAGTAGCCGATAACCCACGATTAGATCCAACTCCCAACCCAGGTATTTAGACTCTCCGGTTGGCTTTACTTGCAGTCGAGTGTCTCCGAGGTCAGTTGAAGCTTGATCCTGGTGATAAGTATGAAAGACCAGATCTGTAGACAAGTTTCGTAAAGGACGAACGCCGAGGCCCAGCGTAGTGATCATCCGATTGGACAGCTCCGGATCAAATACCTCTCCATAATACCGAAAGCTGGTGACGCCTCCAAATTTACCATTGTTGTCTTGCAGGCCGGTTTGATGAAAAGCACCGTCTTGGTTCTCGCGATCCTTGTCGCCACTGGCGTAGGCTAAGCCGGTTGTAATGGTGGGATGCAGGCGCATATCAAAAACGTTCGACAGGCCCAAGTCCACTGCATAGCCATTAATTCGCTTGAGACCATTTTGGCCCCTGGACGCGGCTAATTCCAGCCAGTGGCGGAGTCCTCGCCGCGGCCGACTGTATGACCGCAACCCGTATAGCTTAAGATCATAATTATCCACATACCTTCTATGGCTGTCCACAATATAAGCGCTGAGAAAGTGATCTCGATTTAAATAGGTGCGAAGAAGGCCCATTGCATTCATCATGCCCTTGGTCCCGTTCTGTTCCTCCAGAAACTCACGTCCGAAGCTCCCCGAGAGTTCCAACGCCAAAGGTGAGCGCCAGATATGTAGGCGGATGGCGTCCAAAAGCTCGTCATAAATCCATTCGCGCTCATCATAGAAGTCCTGCCTACCGATCTGTAGCCTTGCTAATTTAGAAAGTTCCCAGTACAGATAAGCGCGTGACAATCTGCGCGGACGGCTGGTCTCGTCATGGACCCGGTTCTCGAGTTCTTCCCGAATCCCGAAGGTACCTTCTGCAAATGTAAAAGAGCCTTTGCTGTTTATGCGCCATAAGAGAGCAAGTTTAAGTTCTCCTGAAAAAACCTGCTTATCTCTTTTCCTGGCCCTGGATAAATCGCGTTCGTCGTCGGCCCGGTTTTCCGACGTTAACTGACCACCCATCTGGAGATTTTCGGCCGGTCGAATACCGAAAAGTACTCCTTTTTGATCATCTTTAAGAAAGCTCTCCAGCGGATTTCCTCCAGCAATATCCTCGAGAAAATCCAGTTCGATTTCTGGCAGAACTGCTACTTCGACTCCCCCAACGGTGACCCTGCTTTCCGGCACTGCTACTGCTCGTACCTGACCGGAAATCTCAAAGCGGTCGCGCGGTTCAATGCGGCGAATGACACGAGCAAATAGTTCACCGTTTTCTTCAATGTTTGCTTTCACTTTCACCCATTCGTTTTTGCGCACAGCAAAGCGGGGCACCGTATTACGACTTGCATTTTCAAAGCGGGTTTTCTCAGAAACTGTCACGATGTAGTCGAGCACCTGCAGATGTGTCTCTGTGGTCGGCAGCTCCGAAGTGCTAAGACCTGTAATTTCCATCTTATCTGAGTCAAAACTCGAATCAGGTTCAACCACTTCAATCTCCTCCGCTACGACAGAGCTCCCAGTTTTGTTGACGTTTCCTCTGACTTCCACCCAGCTTCCCGGCTTCAAACCATTGAGCGAAGAGTTGCCAGCGCTCGATAAGGTCGGGAGAATAAGCAAGAATGCAGTAAAACAGATAAATGATTTAAGCATTACCAAACCTCAACATTAGGCTTTAATGTGCAATCTTCGAAGAAAAGGCAAAATTTTTTACGCATCACGTTTTACGCCTTACAGAGCAAGTAAGGCGTGAAACGTGATGCGTAAATTGTTCCAACTTGTTTGGTTGCGGCCACGCAAGGGCCCTTTCGGGCTTGTCAGTGTTGTGTAGATAGAATATGAAGTTTTGATGCTAATATGATGCTGCGAGTCCAAGGCGCTGTTCGCACAAGGATAGTAAGCGCTGTGTAAAGGGGCGACGGTTGGGAAACAAAGTGCTGATATGAATGTGCCGCACTAGAGAAAGAATTGTATATGCTTCCACATTGGTTTGAAACTTTTTGCCGGCAAGCCGCAAATAGTGCTCTCGTAAAACTTCTCCTTGCTCCTGCAGGGCCTCCGCGTCACCAAAAGCTCTTATGCTCTGCTCAATAAGATGCGCCAAGAAATTGCCTATATCGAGAGCCGGATCGCCCATGCAAAACAGATCGAAGTCAATCAAATACAGCCGATCGCCATCAATAAGTACATGGTCGAGATAAAAGTCCCTATGAATGCCGGTTGGTTGTGGGATCGGGACCGTCGCACCTAAATGGTCACAAGCAGCCAAAATACGCTCCAACCGTGGAGTCCAGTCTGGATTCATTTCAGCTACCAGAGGCAGTCGTTCATGCAATATGCGAAGTTCGTCCGCCATCGAGTGAGAACGGCGAGTTGAAAGATTAACCTTATGAACTTTATGGATTGCTTCCGCGATCCGCTTTGGCAGCCCGGTCGTGGCTGTTTGCATCAAGAGTTGAGCCGACGACCCTCCTGAAGTTTTCCGCTGGAACCACATTTCAAATTCCGGAATAGTACCCATCGTTTGCGGCACTGAAACATGATCGGGACTTGTCTCATCAAAGCCGCAGTTCCAAAGCGCCCCGCAAATGCGGTAGGTTGTTCTGTCAAGCCCACGAGCACGTGCCTTGCCCAACAAAGTTATAGTTTCGCCTTCGCCACTGGGTTTCTTGAGGTCGACAACATATTCGATCAAACATCGCCGCCCTGCCTTATGCCGAAGTACCTGAATTCTCTGCAGTGAGACCGTTGCATTGAGAGCAGTATTCGATTGCAACATCCTGCCTAAAAATAAACCAACCCGGTGGGGATTGAGTGCCCCTTTTAAAAACGGCATGTTGGCATCTTGAATCACATCGAAAGGGTCATCCACGAATGTCAAGGTTAGCCTCTTCACTAGTTACTTTTTTGCTGTTTTGATGAGCCGTGACTTCCCAAGCTCAGACTTCATGAGAATGCTTTCAATTCGGTCCAGTATTGCTTCGGTGCAATCTATCCAGCCGGGTTCACAGGCTCTGAAGGGTTCGTGGCTGAGTTGGAAAAGGGCCACGGCGGTATACCAGTCCATATCTCTTAATGACGGCTGCCCGCCAGCCTGCATGTAACCATCCAAAAGAGCATGTTTGAGTGCCGGAGCAGATTCAGCAGACAATTTGCCTCGAATCGCGTCTTGTTCGAGACGGGCGACGAATAGACAGAGGTCAAATCTCGGATCGCCGCGCACCGCCTCATCTAAATCAACGACTCGTGCACAACCTTCAGACCACAATACCTGTTTTGCATAGAAATCTCCATGGATGGGCTTTTGCACTTGAGTCTCTGTTTGGAGCCATGAAGCCAACCGTTTAGCCAATTGTTTGGCCCTTTCCGCGATAGGAGGATGGACGAAAGAAAGCCAGTTGGCCATTTCGAGAATTGTCGCAGCTTCCGTTTCCCTTGTCTTCAAACCTAGTCCATCGGGATCTTGTGCGTGTAACTGTGCCAAAGCGGCACCTGTCTCCTCTACAGCCTTTAATGCAGGCTCTCCTTCGTTTATGATTTCGCCGAGCAAGCGGCCTTCTAACCATTCGAATGCTATGACACTGTAGCGATTTGATTTTCCGAGACAGCGAGGAATCCGGAGGAAGCCATGCGAGGTGAAGGCGATTGCAGATTGTTGCGTGGTATGGAAAATTTGCGGTGTATAGAATTTCAGCAGGGTGCTCGAGTTGGATTCCGTTGTAACTTTTGCGACGTAGCGTCGCTCCGGCTTGTAAGCCAGTGACTCCATTTTAGCCGAGAGTTGATCCCGCACATGCGGTAAAAACTCCTTGAGAAGATGATGCCGTGCTTCTGTTTCCGCGATTCGGCGCAGTCGTTTAAGGTTGCTGTCGTTTGGGAAGAAGGATATCACCACGCCAATGTCGTCTAAAACGATGCGGCCCGGACCCAACTGCCCTGGGACAGTCTTCGCGAGAGTGGCTTTCCTAAGCTTGACCGGAGCATCATGGCCATGTGCCTTAGCATAAACGCTTACACGGTTCTCATCGTTTTCAACCCGGTATGCAATAAGGCAATTCATACCGGGCTTGTAGCGAATGTAACTGGGATGAGCAACGAGACGGTTGGCTCCAGGGATGAATGATTGCAGAGTTGCCGCAAATGCTTCCGGATCGAGCAGGGTGGCCAGTCCTGGGATCGCAACCTCCCGCTTTACGAGATCGGCTTCATGACTGGACAACATTCATTTTCTCCTTGCGATTGTCGTATTCATGACCAATGCTGCGCAATCTGAACATTGCTGCGTATCGTCCGTTTGCACGCACGAGCGCTTCATGTGTGCCACGTTCCCGAATTCGACCATTCTCGAGATAGATAATTTGATCAGCATCGGAGACGATTTCCAGATCATGGACGATGATAAAGGTTGTACGATCCCGTGAAAGCCGCTTAAGCGCTTCAACAACCTCTTGCTTGTTTTCCTCATCCAAGCCGGTGGTGGGTTCATCCAGAATGAGAATGGGTGCCCGACGGATTGCCGCACGGGCGATTGCGATTCGTTGTCTTTGTCCGTTGGATAGTGTCACGCCGCGCTCGCCCAATTCGGAATCATAACCCTGCGGTAGTGATTGAATAAACTCATGTGCGTTGGCAAGCCGGGCGGCCATCTCAATCTCTTGTGAGGAGGCGTCTGGTGAGCCGTATGCAATGTTATCGGACACCGTCGCTCCAAACAACATCGTGTCCTGAAACACCATGCTGGTCTGTGCCCGTAACGAGCTCAGGGTGAATTCGCGGAGATCATGTCCATCGATCACGACTCGTCCGCGGACCGGGTCATAGAGTCGCATGATCAAGTTGACCAGCGTCGATTTTCCATGGCCCGACGGTCCGACCAGGGCAATGCGCTCGCCTGGCCGAACTTCGAAGTCTATTTCATGCAGTACGGTATGGCCGGGCTCATAGCCAAACGTCACATTTTCGAATCGAATCGCGCCGTTCAGAGCTGGTGCCGCTACAGCCCCGGGAAGGTCCCGAACATCGGGCTCTGCCTCTAAGATATTCAGCACGCGATCCCCGGCAGCTGAAGCCTTTCCCAGCCGGCCCATGTATTTGGCAAAGTTGCGAATTGGTTTGAATGCGCTTTTTAAATATGAGAGAAAGACCACGAGGTCTCCGGGGGTGAGCGCTAGACTCAAGACCAGCCGAGCCCCATATAACACCACCAGCGCTGTTGCAATCGCGATCAGGACATCCACACTGCGCTCAAGGTGCGCTGCGAGCCTTGCGGCTTGCACACCTTCCTTCAGACTTTTGTTGTTCTCGCTGGAAAAAGACCGATCAAAAATATTTTCGAGGGACATGGCCTGAACGATCATAATAGCACCAAGCGATTCACTCACTGTTGCAGCCATGGCGCTCTGACGTTTTCGCTGCTTACGTGAAACTTGCTGTATGCGAGGCACAATGCGAGCTGCGAAAAACCAAAAAAGTGGAAAGATCGAAATACTGACCAAAGTCAGCTGCCAATGCAGCCAGAACATGACACCCACCATGCCTAGGAGAGTCATCACATTCCCCCAAAGGGGCAGGATGGCCGTAACCGCTATATCTTTCAGCAAACCAACATCGCCGATGACCCGCACGATCAAATCACCATTCTTGGCTTGGGTGTGAAAGGACAGCGAGAGGCACTGCATCTGTTTGTAGAGGGCGCTTCGTACTTCGGTCAAGACGCGGTTGCCAACCAAGGCAAAACCGACCGTGTTGTAATACGCGGCAAGCGCGCGTAATCCGCTCGTCACGATAATTGCGGCTGCTGCGAGAGCCAAGAGCGTCATAGGTGCCAACGAGTCTGCAATGGCAAAGCCTGAACTGCCATCAGTTGGCGACTTGGTAATAATACGGTCGAGAACGAACTTGAGCGGCCAGGGCTCCAAAATCTGGAGACCTGTTTCAGCGAAAAGGGCCAGCGATGCGCCGATTGCCAGCATTTTCTGTCGCCGAATGTATGGCCAAAAGCGCTGTAGCATCCGCGTGAAGGAATACACGGTGTCATGAACTTTTTCAGGCCGGGCCATTTAATTGCCTCAGATGCTTTTTGTAAAGGAATAATCGCTTAAGTCCTACCAATTGCAGAATACGCCTCACAATCTGTTCCCACGAATAGTGTGGAAGCACAGTGGCCCTTGCGGCGCGTCCAAGACGCGCGCAAAACTGCCGATCACAGCTCAACCTGTAGATTGCGGCTGCAAGAGCTTGCGCGTCACCCGGCGGACAAAGCATGCCATTTTCTCCGTCCTCAATCAGTTCAGCAAGCTCTCCAATTCGACTTGCGACAACGGGCAAGCCCGCGGCCATGTATTCATAGATCTTTAAGGGTGAAAAGTAAAAATGGTCTTGTGGTGGGTAAGGGGCCACAGCGATATCCATGGAGGCCAGCCATCCCGGCACGTCATCCGGGGCAACGGCTCCAGTGAAGTGGACAGCTCGGCCCAGATTCCTGGTAGAAAGCTCTCTTTCCAGGTTCTTTTTCTCCGGTCCATCGCCCACGATGAGCAGTCGTGAATTTGGAACCCGTTGGTGAATTAAAGCGAAAGCTTCGACGAGATGTACCAAGCCGTGCCAGAGCTTAAGCGAGCCCACGAAACCAATAGTGAATGCTCCGTGCTCATTGGGATAAGATGGAACTAAATTCTCCGGGAAGCGATCAGGATTCACGCCATTTGCCACGATATGGACACGGTCTCGAGTATTTTGAAATCGATAGAGGTAATCGGCGACGCCGTTTGACACGGCCAGTAAAATCTCGGCATCAAGAAACACTTTTTGAGCCACGCGTTCGGCACCAGCACAGTTCATTAGCTTTCGGTACTTTCCCTGCTCCTCGATCAACGGGGAGTTCACTTCGAGAACACCTGGCACTCCAGTGGCACGAGCATATTCCATTCCTGCAAAGCTCCAGAGCGAATAGCGCTCATAAATGAGGTCGAACGGCGACGACTGCTCAAGAACGGAGCGCAAGTCGCAGTTCATTGCCAAAGACATACGCTCATGCATCTCAGAAGACTGTTCATTTTTGTAGGGAAGCGCCATCGTATGAACCTTTTCCAGACCGGGAAGTGGCTTGCCGCCCAAGTTGCTGGCAAATAAATGCACGTCTGCGCCGTGAGCAAGCAGCGCTCGAATGATCTCCTGTGCATGTATTGAACAACCCTTACAGCCAAAGACTGGCACACCACTATCGGCTGAGATGAATGCCACTCGCACTAGGCAGCCTCCAATTCGCATACGTGCCATCTCTTCCGCCGAGCGGTATCGAAAACTTTGCGCATACAGGCTGCATTACGGCGGATATCAAATTCCTCCTCAACGAGCTGTCGTGCGTGGGCTGCGAGTCTTCTGCGCAAAGCAGCATCTGTCAGAAGCAACTCCAAAGCTGCTGCCAGCTCAGAGGCATTCCGTTGCGGTACCAGCAATCCAGTCTTTCCATTGACAATAACTTCCGGAATTCCCGTTACATCGGTGGAAACGCACGGAGTGCCGAGTGCCATGGCTTCGATGAGAACGGTAGGTAAACCGTCACGATTGTGATCTTCTGCGACGACACAAGGCGCCGCCAAAGCCGAAGCGCTCTGCATCAGCATGATTACTTCTCTCTGGGGCCGGAGCCCCATAAGCTGAACTCTCTCGCGCAGGCCTAGACGGTCGATTTGGGTGCGAAGTTCAACTTCAAGATCGCCGGAGCCTATAATTTTGCACTCAAACTCCATACCACGGCTGATAAGTTTCTCACAGGCCTCGATCAAGTAGTTTACCCCCTTCTTTTCCACAAGGCGACCGACAAATACGATCCGTGGCGGACGTTCCTGCCCTGCTTGGTACGGAAAATCCTGGAGATGCAGGCCATTGTAAATCCGCTGTACCCGCATTGCGGCTAAGCCAAATTTTGAGACCAAATAGTTGCGATTGTAGTCACTGACGGTGATCACGGCCGCGGCATCCTCGAGTTTTCGCCGCAGGTCATCTGATTGGACGCTTTCATGAAAAACATCTTTTGCATGTGCCGTAAAGCTGTACGGTATGCCAGAGATACGGGAAGCAATACGAGCCACCGAAGTCGCTGAGGTACCAAAATGGGCATGAAAATGATTGATTCCGTTAAGACGTGCTTGCTGCGCCAGGACCAAGGCTTGATAGACAAAGGCATAGTAGA
>JBOHQX010000127.1:0-4623 GCA_050732395.1 bacterium | reverse complement strand
AGAAATCGGAAAAATCCACGGGCACCAAAATATGATCTAGCGTTGTAACCGGCATCGGCTCTTTGCGCTCGCGAATGGTCAACACCGAGCAGCGCGCCATGCGCACCACTTCTTCCGCCACGCTGCCCAGAAAAAGATGTCCCAACCCGCGCCGGCCATGCGTGCCCATGACGATGAGATCGACGTCGTTTTCTTGGGCATAAAGCAAAATCTCCGGCGCCGTCGAAATACCGCGCCGATATACCTGCGTAATCCTGGCCTCATCGGTTTGATGCATTTTGAGATCGGCGGCCATCTGCTGGCTCGCCATTGCTTTCAACTGGGCATTGTACTCCTCCGTATCCACCATATAATGTGTGAGCGTGGGAGGATCACCGCCGGGCGGTACAGTGACATGGAGCGCGTGCAGCTCGGCTTGATATTGCCGCGCCAAATAGAGCGCGTGCGCCAAAGCTTGATTGGCGCAGCGCGAGAAATCCGTTGGGAACAAAATTTTTTTCAGGGTGAGCATGTTTTCTCCTTTACTGGTTTGTAGTGCAGGCGCCGGTGCTGCTGATTTTCCAGGACCATTTCATGGCTGGTGCGCTTGGTTGCCTCTGTTTCATGGTTGCGCAGTTACAGCTACAAGGTCAACAACACTTGCGCAAAAATAATTTTGCTGATGGTGGCGACGGGATAAACCGTCGCGTAGCCGATGTTGGGCAAATCGTTGCGCGTTTGCTCCAACGCGAAGCCGAGCACGGCGGGTTGGGTTTGTAATCCCGCCAGCATGCCGGTGAGCAGGCTCATCGGCATTTTGAGCAGGCGATGGCCGATCCACAGCATGAGCAGGGCCGCGGCGCAAGTGATGATCGCGCCGGCCGCAAAAATCGCCAGGCCGCTGCCGTCGGTGAGCGTGCTGATAAACGCATAACCCGCGCGCGTGCCCACACCTGCAAGAAAGAGAATCAAGCCGACTTGGCGCAAAGTCATATTGGCGCTGTAGGGCAAGTGCCACACCAACGGCCCGGTGCGTCTCAATGTTCCTAAAATCATCGCGACGATCAACGGGCCGCTGGCGAGGCCGAGTTTGATCACGACGCCGCCTGGCAAGGGAATGGGGATGAGTCCGGCCAACAATCCCAGAGCCAAACCGAGACCGAAAGTCAACGCATCGATCTCGCTCACGGCGCGATACGAGTCGCCGAAAAACGCGCTCACGGTTTCCATGCGATCGCGTTGCGTGAGCACGCGGATGCGGTCGCCAAGCTCGAGCACCGTGTCACCGTGCGGCAGAAACTCGATGTCGCCGCGCCGGACTCTGGTGATCACCGCACCGAATTGTTGCGGCAAATTGAGATCACGCAAACGCTGGCCCGCGACTTTGGAATTGGAGACGAAGATGCGGCGATAATCCAGGTGGCTGCGGTCGAGATCGATTTTCTCCTCGCTCGGTTCTCCAAGTTGCGCGGTCACAAGCTCCAGCTCTTCGCGCGCGCCCACCACGCTCACGAGGTCGCCGGCCTGCAAATGCGTTTCATCCGTGGCGAGCGAGAGCCGGTTATTTCGCTTCATGCGCCCGAAGACCACATCCCATTTGTGCCGCTCGATCAAGTCGTGAATGGAATCATGCGTGGTTTCCGGGCGCGTGACGCGAATGGTGCGATTTTTCAGTTTGACATTGGTGGCGCCAAGCTCGTGCAGGCTCTCGGCTTCGCGCGCATAATTCGTCTTCCACAGGCGTTGCATGAAATAAATCGCCAGAATCATGCCCACCACGCCCATCGGATAAGTGAGCGAGTAGGCGATGACCGGCTCGGTGAGCAAGTGCTCCAACTCGGTTGTTGACGCATACGATTTGATATAATCCAGAACGCTCGCCAACGCCGGCGTGTTGGTGAGGCTGCCGGCAAACAGGCCTGCGGTCTGCCCCGGCTTCAGATGCAGCATGCGGTGCGCAATGATGGCGAACACGACCACCAGCATCAGCACTCCAACCACGAGCAGATTGTCGCGCAGCCCCTTGCGCCGGAAGGAAGCAAAAAAGCCCGGCCCACTGCTCAGTCCAATCGTGTACACGAACAAAACGAGCCCGAGCAGATAAACGATCTCCGGCAATTTGAGCTCGGGATGCAATGCGCCAAAGGCAATGCCGACAAACAATACCGCGGCCACGCCGAGGCTGCTGCCGCGAATTTTGACCCGGCCTAAAAAGTAGCCAATCGCTGATACCAGGAACAGCAGCAACAGCGGGTTGTCGAGCAATAATTGAATGAACGCTTCCATCTGCACTTGGCTTCAAGCCTCGCTCGGTAAAAATTCGAGCTGCTCCGAACACGAGGGAGTTCAATGCTTGCACGCCTTAGTTTCTTGGCGTGATCATATCAGCGATTTTCCAAATCTCTTCACGATAAAGACCGGACACGGCGCCCGGCGCACAACCTTCTCGGTGACGTGTAGCATGTGCAGCTCGGCATGATATCGCCTGGACAAATAAAGCGCATGCGCCAGAGCCTGATTGGCACACCGTGAAAAATCCGTTGGAAATAAAATTTTCCTCAGCTTCGTCGTTCGCATAGGTTCTCCTTTCCTGACGAGTCATTGTCTTCGCGCCTCATATCATAGTGACTGCTTCTGCTGCAATGATCCATAACATGGCTTGAAAAATTTCTGCACGTTTGGTCAGGCTTAAAAGTATGTCCACGAAGTTGACTTCGTGGAAGCGAGCGCGAACAATTGCTCATTCATACTTCACTCTCAATAAACCGACGCGTGGTTGTACTCGATATCCGTGATTTCCAGTTTGATATATGAGAAATCGCCCGTGCTTAAATTCCACACGCCCTCGCCTTTGATGGGAATAATGAGGCCATTGCTCTCGCGATATGCCGTGACGGGTGTGGACCATTTGTCAAGCTCGAAACGCTTGCCCACGGTGCGATACCGTTCAGCGATCATGTTCGTCAATTCGCCTTTCGCATTGAACTGGAAAATTGCCGAGGCGGCGACGCCCTTGTAGCCCATGGTTGCTTGCGCGGAGTTCTCGTCAACGGCTTCCCATTTCTCTTTATAAACGCGGAAACCAAATGAAATGCGAGGAAAAAAACTCTGCCGCAAAAGCACGGATTTGATTCTTAATGAGCTGCACCGAATTTTCAGGCAAACTGAAAACAAGGGCATCAAAGCAAAAAGCTTTTGAACACGGATTACGCGGATGGTCGCGGATTTTTATTTTTGCTCTATCCGTGTTAATCCGCACAATCCGTGTCATCCGCGTTCAAAAAACTTTCAGAATTTATTTCTGCGCTTGCGAATTATTCATTCGTCAGAATCACTTTCAACGCGCGCTCCTGCGCCGCATTGCCAAAGGTGTCGTAAGCCTTCATAACCTCGCCCAATTTGAAGCGATGCGTGATCAACTGCTCCGGTTGCAGCCGGCCCGCGACGACGGTTTTCAGCAGCAACGGGGTCGTCACGGTATCAACCAAGCGGGTGGTCAGTGTGATGTTATGCGCCCAAAGTTTTTCCAAGCGCAGCTCGACGCTTTTCCCGTGAACGCCGACGTTGGCGATGTGGCCACCGGCGGCGACGATCGCCTGGCAAATGTCAAAGGTCGCCGGAATGCCAACCGCTTCGATGGCCGCATCGACGCCTTTATTCTTGGTCAGCGCCATCACTTTCTCGATGGCCTTGCCGTCGCTGCTATTGACTGTTTTCGTCGCACCGAACTTTTTGGAGACGGCGAGGCGATTTTCATCCAAATCGATCATGATGATTTCCGCCGGCGCGTAAAACTACGCCGTGAGAAGAGTGGCCAATCCAATCGGGCCGGCGCCGACAATAGCTACCGTGTCGCCAGGCTTGACTTGCCCATTGAGAACGCCGCATTCAAAGCCGGTGGGTAAAATATCACTCAACATCACCAGGGCTTCTTCGTCAGCGTTGTCAGGAACGTGATACAGGCTGGTATCCGCAAACGGAATTCTAACGTACTCCGCCTGAGTTCCGTCGATGGTATGGCCGAGTATCCAGCCGCCGTGTTCACAATGAGAATACATGCCTTTTTTGCAAGCATCACATTTGCCGCAAGAGGTAATGCACGAAATCAAAACCTTGTCCCCGCTGCGAAAATTCGACACGGCTTTGCCGGTTTCGAGGACGACGCCAACGCCTTCGTGACCGAGGACACGGCCTTTCGTTACGGTCGGCACATGGCCTTTCATAATGTGCAAATCAGTTCCGCAGATGGTGGTTTTGGTGATTTTGACAATGGCGTCGGTTTCGGCTTTCAAAACCGGTTTGGGCGCTTCTTCCCAGGCGCGTTGGCCCGGGCCGTGATAGACGAGAGCTTTCATGATTGCATTCTCCTTTCTTGGTAAGTTGTTTGAAGCATTCCTCTAATGATGCTTCTTCCATTCCCATCTTTCCCAAACTTATGGCAGCGCTTTGGAAGCAATAGTTGAATGGGGCGGCATCATCACATCTTTATCGGTCTCAGGGCAACTGCAAGATTTTCTTTTACGATGACCAAATGATTCTTCGGCGCTTCGCGCCAATCTGCTTTGGCGTCGGTCAATTTTTCGGAGACCACCAAAACCGCGTGCTCGGCAGGGCCGGCTTGCACCATGCGACAAACGCCGTCGT
>JBOHQX010000126.1:0-8629 GCA_050732395.1 bacterium | reverse complement strand
CCGCCCACAAAAAGAAAACTTGAGAATGCTCTGGCGAAAGCCATGAACGATGTCACCAAGAGCGACATTATCGGTTGGTTCAGGCATTGTGGCTTCTCATATTCACTCAATTAGAAAACGCTGTAAGCTCGTGAATTCACACTGCTGATGGCACCAAATGGAGGCCGGAATTGTCTGGTAATGCCAACAGTTTTAGTCATACACAAAGAACAATTGAACATGCAATATGAGGTGGCGGCTGAACTTGCGGGGGGAGATCTCACGAGCTCACTCGTGGGGTACACGCAACTGCGGAAGCCGTTGCAAACGGGCTCGTAGAATGGAGACCATCAGTTTGGGGTTGGGATGGCCATGTGCATTTGCGCAACCTTGCTTACGGTTAGGGGCAAAGCTTCTGGCCAGTCCCTGGCGGAAACCAAATCAGTGGAAAAGAACCAAACAGCGAAGTATACCGGCAAGTAAATGACTTTGCCGAAGGTAGGGGAATTTCATGGTCCCATCAGGAGATGCTCAGTGGCCATTGTTTTGTGCCATGCATAGGCTCGCCAGCTTCATGACATTGACCTTCAGGTTATATTCGCGCAGCACTTTCTCCCGGCCAGCGCGTCCCATCTTGAAGCGGAGCTCAGGATCTGCCATGAGCTTTTGCAATGCGAGCGCCAAAGCGTTGCTGTCGCCCGGCTGCACCAGAATACCGGTGCGTCCATCTTCAACGAGCTCCGGAATCCCGGAAAGCTGGCTGGAAATCACCGGGAGGCCACAGGCCATTGCTTCCATGAGTACCACGGGAACGCCTTCACGCTTGCCTTCCCGTGTCGGTACGCTGGCCAAGACTTTGACATGCGCAGCCGTCATCATGCGTACCACCTCGAGGCGCGGCTTGCTGCCATGCACGACGATTTTGTCTTGTAAGCCCATTTGTACAATTTGACTGGCGACCTGCTGCCGTAGCGGGCCGTCGCCAATCAAATCACAGACGAAGTTGATACCTTGGTCGCGCAATCGGGCGCAGGCCTCTACGAGATACTTGTGCCCTTTCACTTCTTCGTAAGAGGCTACACAGACAATCCGTAAGCTCGCCGGCAGACCGTTTTTCTGAGCCGGGGAGAACACTTCGGGATCAATGCCGCAATGAATGAGATGAACTTTTTCATGCACCTTCTCGTTGCATGCGCTGAACATGACGTTGCGATTAAATTCCGAAACGGTCACGGCAAAGCTGGAAGCCGCGATTTTTTGCTCCAGCAAGGTTCGATCTTTATGCAGGTCCGAACCGTGTGCGGTGAAGCTGAACGGTATGCCCGTGAGCCGGTGAATGGCGAGCGCCACCATCGCCGGGTGATTGCAAAAATGCGCATGCATGTGCCTGATGCCCTGCTCCTGCATATTGCGCGCAAATGCCACGGCCTTAGGCCAATAGACGAGCACGCCCAGGAAGAAATTCCTGTTCTTCCAGGCGCCGCGCAACAAGCCGAAGAGTGTGTACAGATAACGCGCCGGGTGACGGCGGAAAATATGCCAATTCGCACCCACAATTTTCCAGGAGAGAAACGGCAAAAAATGTGCGCGTTCGGTCACGCGCACGGCTTCCGGATGCGCCACCGGCTGGCGCTCGCGCAACAGCGGATAGACCTCCACTACGAAACCCAATCTTTCCATTTCCAGAATTTCAAACAAAATGAAAGTCTCGGAAATCTTGGGAAAGCGCGACATCAAGTAAGCGATTTTCATCGGACGAAAACTCTTTGATGTCCTCTCTCTCGAGGAGCGCGGCTTCGTTTGGTGGAGTTTTGAGTCAGATCCTGACATGTGATTCGTTTTGTGGGGTGACATTCAGTTGTGATGCGCCATGCGGTCTACATCAATCGTAGACATTACGCGTTTAAAGCATCAAACATAGAATAAAATTCTGAAAGTTTGCACACGGATCAAAAACTCACGCGGATTGAAAGCTTTTTCCGTGTGCGTTTTTGATCCGCGTGTGCTGCCCGAAGGGCTTCTGTTTTCAGTCTGTCTGAAAAGCAGAGGTAGACGCTTAGCGAAATAAATTCAGAATAGAATTCTAAAAGTTTTATGTTGCAAACGGATTTGAAATAATCCGTTGGTCGTTTTTTGATCCGTTGGACAATTTTTTTCATTTGACGCTGCCCGAAGAGCTTTAGTTTTCAATCGATTGAAAACTGGTATAAGTTTTACCCCTCATGTCTTACTGCATCAGCAGCATCTTTTTCGTTTGCACCACACCTCGCGACTGCATGCGATACAAATACACGCCAGCCGCCATGCGCTTGCCGGCATCATTTCGTCCATCCCATTGGATATCGTAAACACCTGCCGGTTGCTCCAGGTTGATCAGAGCCCGGACGCGCTGTCCCAAGACATTGTAAATTTCCAAATGAACGCTGGTCGGCTCCAACAACTCATAGCTGATGGCCGTCGAAGCGTGCACAGCGTCGGCGCGCCAGGGATTGGGGTAGTTCGAATACAAGATGAAGTGCGCCGGCTCCTCGGCCGGTTGCGTGTTATCCAGGTCGGTTATGGGCGTCTGCGTGTGCAAAATGGTCCCCGCCAATCCCATGATGAAACCACTGGTCCTCGCCGGAAAGAAAACGCCGTATAAATCGTTCGCCGTTCCACTCTCCCGGATCCTCCAGGTCGCTCCGCCATCCGTCGTCACGAGAATCATGCCACCGACCAAGTCATCGGTCGAATCGCCGCCGACCGCGATCCCGTGCCGGGAGTTGGCAAAGAATACGTCGAACAGCTCTTGCGTGGTGCCGCTAACCTGGCCCTGCCAGGTCGCGCCACCGTCGGTCGTGTGCAAAATGGTCCCTTGACTTCCAACGGCCGTACCGGTCCTGGCATCGCTGAAATAAACGGCGAATAAGTCGTTGGTGGTGACACGAACTCGTTCTTCCCATTGCACGCCGCCGTCTGTTGAGCGAAAAATGGCGCCGCCATTGCCCACAGCCGTGCCGGTGGTCTCGTCCGCGAAGCACACGTCAAAAAGATCCACGGAAGGATCGCTCATCACGGTGGTCCAGTTCGTCCCACCATCATTGGTCCGCAGGATGATGCCCTCATCGCCAACGGCAATTCCGGTCTCGGTGTCGGTGAAGAAAACATCGTGCAAGTTTGTGTTCACGTCGCTTGTCTGGTTCGTCCAGGTCACTCCGCCATCAATGGTGCGCAGAATAAGTCCTAGTTCTCCTACGACCGTGCCGGTACTTGAATCGGTGAAGCAAACGCCTTCCAGCAAATGGCTCGTTTCACTGTTTTGCGGTGTCCAGGTCGCGCCGCCGTCCGAAGTGTGGAGAATCGTGCCATTATTGCCCACCACAGTTCCGGAATGGGTGCTGGTAAAGGACATACCATATAAATTCTGGGTTATGCCTTTGAGCTCAATGGTCCAATTGGCGCCGCCGTCACTGGTTCGAAGAATCATCCCATTGTAGCCAACCGCCATTCCGTGGTTGATATTTTGAAAGGAAACGCTGCGCAACTGTACTGAAGCTTTGCCGTCTTGTGGTGTCCAGGTTGCCCCGCCGTCGGTGGTCCGAAAAATGTTTCCATCGCCACCCACCACTGTTCCGGTATTTGTATTCGAAAACGAGACGCCGCGCAAGGCACCATTCGTTCCGCTGGTTTGGTGTCTCCAGATGCGCCCGCCATTGGTGGTACGCAAAATCGTTCCATCCCGGCCTACTGCGGTTCCGGTGTTGGTGTCGGTGAAAACGACTCCCAACAACTGTAATTCAGTTCCACTGTTTTGGAGTCTCCAGGTCGCGCCACCGTCGGTGGTGCGGAGAATGACCCCAAAATCTCCAACGGCCGTGCCGGTATTGGTGTCGGTGAAGGAGACCGCTCTCAACCAGCTCTCGATTCCGCTGGTTTGTGGTGTCCAGGTCGCCCCGGCGTCGGTGGTGCGCAGGATCGTGCCGTCTTCTCCAACAATCGTGCCGGTCATCGCGTCTGTGAACGAGATTCCGCGCAGAGACTTTCCCGTTCCACTTGGCACAAGTATCCAGGTCGTTCCGCCATCGGTGGTGCGAAGAATGATTCCTCCCACCCCGACGACAATTCCATGCTGAGCATCAGTGAAGTAAACGCCGCGGAGAAAATTGGTTGCTCCGGTGTATTGGATGGTCCAAGTTGCACCGCCGTCCGTGGTGCGAAGCATGACTCCGCTCTCGCCCACGATGAAAGCATGATTGGCGTCCATAAAGTGGACATCATAAAGATTATTGCTTTGTGGCAAGGGATTCTGCCACTGCCAAACTTGCTGGGCGAAGCTTCCCGTCACGCGCAACGACAACATTACCCACAACCAGCCAGAAAATTGGAGCGACTTCATCATGACAAGCTCCTTCATCCTAAAGAATACCTACGTTTTTTTCTGCTTCCGCTTTTGCCGCCAGCGGTCGAGATAAGCACCCACTCGTAAAAGACGAAGGCGAAGAATGGGCACCGAGGTCCGTCGTGTGATGTTGGTCCGGCGGAGACGCAACGGATCTGCCGTGTACAAGTCATTTTGCCCCTTCAGTGTGGTGAAGGCCAGCATGAATCCTTCCTCTCTCAAGATATTGACCACCATGTCGTCGTGGCTGCCGCTCGGATAACAAAAGATCGGAAGAACTTCTCCGATTTCACGTTGCAAGTCGCAATGGGAGCCGGTTATTTCCTGGCGCACTTGCTCGGGCAATAATTGCGTCATGATCGGATGTGTTTGGGTATGTGCGCAAATGGTGACGCCTTCGTTTGCAAGCCGCCGAAGATCATCCCAGCTCAAAACGCTCTTTTGCGCCATCTCACTGCTATCGAGCGCCGAACAGATGGCGCCAACCAAGCGCATCGCTTCGGCGTGCGGGATGGTTTTGATATGCTTCTGTAATCGGCCCAAGCTTTGGCGGCGTTCTTGAGAAGTCTTGAGCGAGAGCGCGCCGAGAGGTGTCGAGCTCAATTCGGTTTGTTTCGTAGAATGAAAAGCCCGATAAAGCCTGTCCCACCAGAATGACCGTTCCGGATGATCCGGATATGCCGTCGGGACAAAAAGCGTGGCAGGCAAATCGAGGGATTTGAGAATCGGCCACGCCACTTCGCCGAAATCATAATACGCATCGTCAAATGTGATGAGCACCGCGCGCTGCGGCAGGCGCGCCTTTTGGGACATCGTCTCGAGCACTTGCGCCATCGACACGACTTGATAATTTCTGGCCACAAAACGCATCTGTTTGGCAAAAATAGCCGGCGTCGCGCTGATGATATGCGGGTTCAGCGCGGGCGTGTCGTGCAGATTGGCAACGCGGTGATAGGTTAGTACGCGAAGCATGGGTTTATCTCAGTATAAAGGATTGCTGGATTATTGGATTACTGGATTTTTGGATTTTTGGATTCTTGGATTGATGGATTGACGCGCCTCGCCAACCATCAATCCACTAACCACCGATTCACCAATCCATCGATCAATTAATCCGCCAATCCATCAATCCACCAATCCACCAATCCAATTTTACTCGTCCTGCATTTTGCTGCGGAACTTTTTGAAGATGCGCGGCAGCTCGGTCAATCCCGGCATCGGGTCGTTCAGCGTCAGCAGATCGAATCTGCGCCGCGGATTGAAAAGTCCCAGCAGCGCCAGCACTGCGCGTTTCCGGCTCGGCATGGCGAGAAATTCGTAGCGTCGCCTTTGCCTCAACACGTTGGTGATCCACATCAAATCGCGCTGCAAATCGCGGCAGCGCACGCCGATTTTATAGTTCGAACGCAACTGCGGGGTGATGGCGGCGGCGCCGCGCAAAAAGAGCTCGGCCAATAGCACCGGAAAATCCATGCCGCTCGTCACCGCCAACGGGATCGAGCCCCAAATTCGTCCATTAATCTCCATTAACGCCGGCCCGCGTGCGCCGACTTTGAACTCGACCATCGCGAGTCCGGTCCAGCGAATTTCTTTGAGCAGGCGCAAAGAATAGTCATACAAATCAGGGTCGAGCTTCACGCTTTCGCGATAAGCGCTCGGGCCGCCGGTGATCGGAACCTCGCGCAGCCGCTTGTGCTGGAAGGCAGCGAGAGGCGTGCCCTCGTTCATCAGCAACTCCACACCGTGGCCGATACCCGGGCAATAACGCTGTAAAAGCACCGAGCATTTACCCTCCAGGTCTTGCATCCGCCTCTTGAGATCCTCGGCATCGCCGGCGTAAGTCACCTTGAAGGAATCGATACGATTGCCCTCGCGCAGCTTGCGCGAAGACTGCGGTTTGAGCACGAGCGGCCAGCCCAAACGCTTCGACATGGCCAGCGCTTCCTCCGTGGTCTCCACCACATAGGTCTCCGGCACGGGCACGCCGAGCTTTTGGGCGAGCTGCCAGGTCTTGTCCTTGTCCGTCACCACTTGCAGCATTTCATCGCCGGGCAAGGCCAGCCGTGTGCTCTTGTCGAAGATTTCGCGTGAGCGCGCCAGCGGCTGGCCGGTCAAATCGGTCACGGGTATGATCAGATCCACGCCTTTGGCACTGACGGTTTCCAAGAGACAAGCGCAGAATTCCCGTGGCTGCGCTTCCGGCGCCGGATAGACAAGCCGCTCGTGCGCGTAGCGAGAATGAAAGCCGATGCTTTTGGAGTCGGAATCTGCTGCAATCACGTGATAGCCTTTTCGTCCCAGGGACCGGATCACCGTAATGGCGCTCCCACGGCCGGCATCGGTGACCAGGACGGTCGCGGATTTTCCGTTGCGGTTAGACATGGTCTCCGTAAGTTGGCATGGCGCATGGAGCATGGCGCAATGAGTTTGAGAACAAGTGGTGCTTCGCAGCTCGATCTTTGCGGCACGCAGTTTTCTATGTTTACCAAAGCAAAGGAAAATTTCATTCTGACGTCATCTTTTTCACATTTTCTAGCGCGTACCGCCACAGCACATAATACCGGTTCGATCTAAGCCACTTTAAGGTGTTATGATCAATTACCTCGTCCGACGCCCTGGATTCGTGCAAGCGCTCCACCAGGCCTGCCACATACCGGCCCCAAGTCAAAACAAATAGTGGCGCGACGGACTCCAGCGCAAGATGCAACCGCTCACGATAGCGCGCCACATAAGAACGAGCCCACGCCTGCGGCCCGAAGAAAGCCCGCTGAAATGCCTTCAAGTAATCGGCGTTCTTTCCGGCGTTTTGGCGGGCGAAGGCGACATAAGTCAGAAAGAAAAAGAGATCGAAGGCCGGCAAACCCTGTGGTTCGGCCAGCTCCCAATCCACCACACCGATGCGGCCTGCTTCATCTTGCAAAATATTCGGCGAGCTGAAATCGCCGTGCGTCATAACCAAGGGCAGATCCTGATTCGCTAGCGGCCGCAGCAATGCCAAAGTTTGATCCACCAGGTGCCCTTCCTCGGCAGACGGCGGCAGCAGCACTTTGAGTTGCTGCATGGGCTGCTCAACGAGCCGTTCAAACCAGTCAGGATAACCCTTCAGAGTAGAGCTCGTGGTGGCAAGATGAAATTCCAGAAGCCACGATAGCCCTGCTGAGAGGCACAACTCCGGTTGCTGTCGTACGATTGCCGGACTCATCGGTCGTCCGGGAACCACGGTTTCGATCAAGAGCCGATGGTGGTGATAGTCTTCATAGGCAACGACATGCGGTATTGATCCTTCCTCATTGCCGCGCGCGCGATTGGCCACATGCAAGTTCGCCACTTCGCGATCCAAGCGCTCGTTATCTCCCGGCAAACGCGGAATTTTAATAACGAAGATCGGTTGCAACCGGTCCGCGGCGAAGACGAAACAAATAATGTGGCTCGAGGCGCGAAACCGAGGGGTCATCATGACGCACGAGAAGCGCACCGGCTCGCCGAGACGCGCCAAGTCCAGCCGGTGCCGATTTTTTGCCAGAAATGTCAGAACCAGGTTCATATTCCAAAGACTTGCAGCTTTTTCAGCAACCTGTTAGTACTACAACGTTAACATCGGGATTTTACCATGCACGCCGAGTATGTCATTCAGAAGGAAACTTGGTTAGCACTCCCCACGGCGCCTGCGACGGGTATCGTCTAGGAAGGCTTTGGCAGAACTTACCAGGATTCCTTCTGAATGACAGCATTGAATAGTGGCACCACTTAAAGTTGTAGTGTTAGGCGTCTCAACTTAATTGACTATTCCCACAATGCGTTTTTACTTGCGTGCAATCAAACTAAAACACGGGGTCAGACGCGCCAGCATGCCGGTTTGCATCATCATCCGGCCGGCGGCGAATTTGAGCCGGCTCGCCCAATCGCTGCGCGGGCACGTGAAAGCGTAATCAAGCGCCACCGGATCGTGCATGGGAATGATCTCGAGGCAAGCCTCGAAATTCGGGCGCAGCCAATACATTTCAATGTCGCGAAACCCCAAGCGCGTGAGCGTGTCGATGTGGCCGCGAAAAAGATTTGGTGTGCGGCTCCATCTCTTTAGTGTTGCTGGCATCACCCGATCCCGTCCGTCTGTGCGTTGAGGCCATCGAGCGGCCCAATCGAGAGGCTTCATCTCCCAATATAGAATGCCACCCGGCTCCAGCAACGTGTGCGCTTTCTCCAAAACCGAGACCTCGCATAAATGCAACACGACCAGATCAAATGTCCCGGTTTCTGCGGTGGAGACAATCT
>JBOHQX010000125.1:0-48441 GCA_050732395.1 bacterium | reverse complement strand
TGCAAAAGTATCGCCGCGCTAAGGCCGTACTCGATAAGATCAAAACAGCTTGAGACACTACACTAGTGGTCGCCAATCACCGCCGCGCCAAGTTGCCCTTGTTGCAGGCCGCTGATGAAGAATTGATCAAAGTACGGATGTTGATTCGTCCGAGCCACGATCAACAATTTATCAATACGAGCTCATACGAATTCGCCGCCGCAAGTTTGGAAGAAATTGGCCGCATGTTGGGCGGATGGATCAAACAACAGAGTGGTCAAAAGTAAACGGGGTGGAGCCCAAAGCGCGCTTCGGGGCTCGCAGCGTAACAGGAACAACCCGGACAACAGGAACGACAACAACGGTTTCCGTGTGGTGGCGCGCGCCGAATCAAGTTCCTTTGCCGAGTTTCGGCACGCCAATGCCGCTCGTTCACGGACGCGCGGATGGCGCCGGAACATGACAAGGCTCCCTCCGGCAGGGCCGCATGAAAAACGTGCGTGCGGTACTCAAACAAAGTCCGGTCGCGCCGGTTTCTCCGCCGGCGTGGCTGGTGCGGGCTGGGCGGCGCTGGTAGGGCCGAGCCTTCGGTTTCGAACGCGCCGCCGCGTCCAAAAACTCGCTCGTAGTAGCGCCTTTAGGCACTCACCGTGAGGCATGAAAAGGACACCTCATCTCCGGTGAGTCTTTTTCATCTACGAGGCTTGCGCCTAAAGGCGCTACTACAAACTCGCACCTGAACGCGCGCCTACAAACATGAGAACCCACAAAAACCTCTACTCCCAAATCTGCACATTCGAAAACCTTCTGCTGGCGAGCCGCAAAGCCGCCCGCGGCAAGCGCTTTCAGCCGCACGTGCTGGCCTTCTTCAGGGATTTCGAAAGCAATGCTTTGCAACTGCAGCATGAATTGCGTACTTTTGCTTATCAACCCGGCTATTACAATGCATTTTATATCTATGAACCTAAGAAAAGACTGATCAGCGCTGCGCCTTTTCGCGATCGCGTCGTGCATCATATGCTTATTAACGTCATCGGCCCGCTGTTCGAGCGCCGGTTCATTTTCGACAGCTACGCCAATCGTGTAGGCAAGGGCACGCATGCGGCCATCCACCGTTTGCAGCAGTTCATGCATCGAGCAAAATATGTTTTGAAACTTGACTTGCGACAATATTTTCCCAGCATCGATCACCAAATCCTGAAACAATTGATTCGCCGCGTCATAAACGATGCTGAGATTTTATGGCTGATCGACACAATCATTGACGGCAGCAACCCGCAAGTGGAAACCAATTGGTATTTTCCCGGCGACGATTTGTTCACGCCGTTTGGGCGGCGGCGCGGTCTGCCGATCGGCAATCTGACCAGCCAGTTTTTTGCTAATGTCTACCTAAATCCGTTTGATCACTTTGTCAAAGAAGACCTGCGCTGCCGGATGTATGCTCGTTATGTCGATGACGCCGTTATCCTGGGTGATTCGCCTGCCTATTTACAGTCGCTTGTACCGGTTTCGCAGGCCTATCTCGATAGATTCCGCTTGCTGTTGTATCACAAGAAATGCCAAATTCGTCCGGTGCATCAAGGACAGCGATTTCTAGGGCAGATCGTTTTTCCCACGTACCGGCTACTGGCGCGTGAGAATGTACGTCTTTTTGCGCGGAGAATGCGGCATATGCAGCGGCTTTATCAAATCACAAGAGTCACCTTGCCGGAAATCCGGCAATCTTTGATGAGCTGGCTGGGACACGCGCGACAAGCCAATACGTGGGCGTTGCGCCGTGCGCTGTTGCCGCGGCTGGCAAGATTCGGCTAACTAATCTCTTGCGCATGAAGGCGCTACTACGAGCGTGGGACATCAAACCAAACAAAACGAGCCGGGGAACAATATATGAGTGATCAACACAATTACAGAAAGCTGCGCATCTTTGTCGCTTATCCGGATGATGTGCAAGAAGAGTGCAAGCGTGTAAAGCTTGTGGCAGATGAGCTGAGCCGCACGGGTAATCTGGCGGACAATCTGGGCTTGACGCTCGAAGTTCTGGATTGGCGTACGCACGTCGCACCCGCAATGGGAAATGCGGAACAAGTCACGCTCGACGAATTGCCCGTGGAAATATGGGATATTCTTGTCGGTATTCTCTGGATGCGCTTTGGCACGCCGCCGGGCGGGGTAAATCCGCAAAACGGCGAGGCATTCGCGTCAGGCACTGAAAGGGAATTCACGCTAGCCTACCATTTCTGGCAGAGGCATCAGCGGCCTCAAATTCTGTTCTATCGCTGCAGGCGAGCGGTCGATCCAGATCACATTGACCACAAGCAACACGAAAAGGTCAAGGCGTTTTTTGAGAATTTTGGTGCGGACCAGAAACACGAAGGGTTCTTTAAAACGTATGTAACCACGGATGAGTTTCAGCAGAATATTCATCAAGACTTAACCAGGCTGCTCATCAAATACAATAATGAAGTTCTGAAGAAAGCGCCGCCCTCGCGTGTTCTCGTTTCTGAACCGAAGCCGCGAGAGAGTTTGGAAGTCCTGCAACGACGCTACCTGGAAAAACTGCAAACTTATTGCAATCTTCTGCCCCTGGCGGCACTTGCCAAAGAAAACGATCCGCACGCCAGTCTTAGCCTCACCCTCGATCGGGTATATATTGGTTTGAATACCACTTTGTCCGTGGACAAAGAAGGGAAGCTGGTACAACGGGAAATGATGGAGCGCCGCGAAGAACGGGAGCGCGTCCAGCCGCTCACCGCGTTGGCGGCAGCCGCACGCGAGCAGAAGTTGGTGATCCTCGGCGATCCGGGCTCCGGCAAAAGCTCGTTCATCAATCATCTGCTGTGGCAGCTTGCCGAGCGATATTTGCACCCGGGATCGCCGGTTCTAGCTGATTGGTCGCCGCGTGATTGCTTTCCTGTGCTCATACTCTTGCGCGAGTTGCTAATCACCCTGCAACAGCAGAATGCCGCGCAGTACCTCAACATGGGCCAGGCCGAACGCCGGCGACATTTTTGCCACTGCGTGCTACAACATCTACGCCGAATGCTCGAAAAGGATCATCTCTCGGACTTTGCCCCGGCCCTGGAAAGTACGATTGCCAACGGCCGCTGCCTGGTCGTTTTTGATGGCCTGGACGAAGCGCCGCCGGAGCAGCGCAGCCTGCTGCGACACGCGGTGGAAAACTTCAGCGCAGACGCCGGACGTGATCGTTTTCTCGTTACCTGCCGCATTCTTTCTTATGTGAAGGAAGCAGAGCTGCCCAGCTTCACGGGCGTGACCCTCGCGCCATTCGATGAAAAACAAATGGATGATTTCATCGTGCACTGGTATCGGGCCCTACATCAGCTCGGCAAGCCGGAGGATTGGGCGGCGGATAAATCTGCGGATCTGCAAAAAGCGGTGCGACGGCTGCCTGTGGGCATGGTTCGCAATCCACTCTTGCTCACCACGCTCGCCAGCTTGCACGCGAACAACGTCGAGCTGCCGCGCCAGCGTGTCAAGCTCTATCAAAAAGCCAGCGAGTTGTTGCTCCTGCGCTGGCGCGAGGAGAAAATCGGAAAGACGTCTCTTCTCGAAGAGCTCAATCTCAAGGATGATTTAGAGATCTATCATGCGCTCTGGGAACTGGGCTATTTCGCCCAAGACGTGAAACGCGGGAGCGAAGCGACGGATATCCCCGAAAGCGCGGCGATGCAGATTTTGAAGAATCGCTTCTCACGCGTGGAAAACCCCTGGAGCGCGGCCGAGAAGTTCTTGAAGTTCGTCGACCAGACCGCCGGCCTCCTGCTCAGCCGCGGCGGGGCTAGCGGCAACGTCTACGCCTTTCTGCATCGCACGTTTCAAGAGTATTTTGCCGGATGCTATCTCGCCAAGCTCGCCGAAGATTTTGAAGAAGTGCTGCAGGAAAAGTTGTTGCCGGAGGGCGACTACTGGCGTCTAACGGCGCAACTGGGCGTCGAAGAGATTTTATACCTGGATCGCCGAGAAAAGGCCGCCACGAAATTGACGTATGCACTTTGCCCGACGTCGGAACCGGATCTTCAGGATACCGCGGCTTGGCGCGGAATACTCTGGTCCGCCTATTTTGCTTTGGAAATCGGACAGGATCGGATTACTGAGGACAAAAGAAAGGAAGGCGGCCCGGCCTTTCTCGAGCGCCTGCGCCAGCGCTTGACGACCCTTTTCGAGCACGGCCTGCTCCCCGCCCGCGAGCGCGCCGACGCCGGCTTCGCCTTGGGCAAGCTCGGCGACCCTCGTGAAGGTGTATGCACGCTGCCGCCGGTTTTTGTCGCATTGCCAGGCGGCAAATTTGTGATGGGAAGTAAAGAAGGCGAAGATGAAGAAAAACCACCACACCAAGTTGAGCTCTCGCCGTTCAAAATCAGCATATACCCCATCACCAATGCGCAATTCGAAGCCTTCATGAAGGCGGGCGGCTATCAAGAGCAAAAATGGTGGAGCACGGAAGGGTGGCAGTTTCGGCAAGAGCAAAAATTGGAACAGCCGCGTTACCGGGACAATGATGATTTCAATCTTCCCAATCAACCGGTGGTTGGTGTTTCGTGGTTTGAGGCCGAGGCGTTTTGCGCATGGTTGACTGCGGAGGGCATGGGGCTGAGTGCGGAGGGGAAGAAACAAACGGTGCGGTTGCCGACGGAGGCGGAATGGGAATTTGCCGCACGCGGCAGTGAAGGGCGAAAATATCCCTGGGGTCCAGATCAGCCCACGCCGGAACACGCCAATCATGACGAGTCAAAAATCGGTCGCCCAACCACTGTTGGCGCCTATCCCAGAGGCGGTACGCCCGACGGGGTTTTTGATCTCGCCGGCAATGTGTGGGAATGGTGTCAAGATTGGTATAGCAAAAAATACTATGCCGAATGTAAGAAAAAGGGCGTGGTCAAAAATCCAGCCGGGCCTGGGAAAGGCGACCTCCGAGTTCTTCGTGGCGCAGCTTACTATTCAAGCGCGCTTCGGGGCTCGCAGCGTAACCGGGCTCAACCCGGTCGGCAGGAGCGGCCTCATCGGTTTCCGTGTGGTGGCGCGCGCCGAGTCTTGAAAATCTGTGAATCTGATACCTGTTCATCTGAAGGGCTCTTGCCTCGAAAATTTTTTGAAAGCACCACTGTCCCGCCGTCCGGGCGCTTGCAGCCCCCGGACGGTGAACGAGGAGTGTTGCCTTCCGGCAAATTTCATTTCAAAAAAGCCTTGTCTTAAGATTTTCTTACGTCTACTATCATGTGCGCCTGAGGGCGCTGCTACGAGCGTTTAATCAGCGCCGCACCCCTTCGCGAGCACATCGTGGATCACAATTGTGTCCAGCACTTAGGAAGATGCTTTCAGCATGACAGGATTAGGTTTTCGGACAGGCTCTTAAGGTCGCAGTACCAGGGAAAATCTCCGTGGCACGGCAACTTGAAATGACATAATTTCAATTATCACTTTCAGGTTATATGAGTTCACTCAAACCGGGCCGACGCATGAAAAAATCAATGCCCCTGGGAATCCTGCTGCTATTTGCCAGCTCATTCCGTTCGCACGACGTGGAGGAAAACACCGCATCTTCCACCTCCTGGCACCAGCCTTCTACTACTGGTTCGCTTGATCCGCCGCGACACGGGGATTACAAAAAGGCGATTTACACCTCGAGCCGGATCGAAGCGCAGGTGGTGCTGACCGACGACTCTCCAGATATTGCCATCCCCGCCAACGTTTCCCAAAGCGAGAACTCTATCTTCATCCATCCCCTGAATCCGAACATTCTGCTGAATTCCAATAACACCGGTGATACGCCCAGAAACTCCGTGACCGACGTCAGTGCTTTTGTTTCCTTGGATGGCGGCCTCTCCTGGCGCGGCATTCCTTCGCTGTCTGCGACTCTGGGCAGCGATCCCGCCGTCGCCATTGACAGAAAAGGCAGGTTCTACATTGCGCATCTCACCGATCGCTTCAGATTGAACGTCGACTATTCCGATAATACCGGGCAAAGCTGGACCGGCGTGCGCATTGCGTCGGAAGCCGATAAGTGCCATATGTGGGTCGACAATGCCCCGGCCAGCCCCTACGAGGGCCGCCTGTATTGCGCATGGTCCGGTCTGCTCGGAAGCCTGTTCTCGCACGAGTTGTTGTTCACCTCCTCCGCCGATCGCGGCGCCAGTTGGGCGCCGGCGCAAGTGATCGCCCGGCGCGATCTCAATTCGAATGCTGCGGTCAACCTGCAAACCGGACCGCAAGGTCAGGTTTACGCAGTCTGGCTCTTGACGGATACCGCCGGAACCGCGCTGGGCTTCACCAAATCGCTCGACGGCGGCGGGAGCTTTGTGCCGGTGACCAAGGCCGTTCGCGGCGTAAATCCGCTGCCGGTGCTCGGTACTTCAAAGGACATGCGGGTGAATTCTTTCCCCTCCATGACGGTTGACATCAGTGGCGGACCGCGCGATGGCGACGTTTACGTGGTCTGGTCGAATATTGGAGCGCCGGGTCAGACGGTCGATAAAGACATCGACGTCTACATGATCAAATCAACCGATGAGGGCGCAACCTGGTCAGAGCCGGTCAAGGTGAATCAGGATCCTGCCGGACGTGGCAAGCAGCAATTTTTTCCATGGATCGCTTGTGATCCGGTCACCGGAGCGCTGGGCGTGATTTTCTATGACGACCGCAACGTGTCCGCCACCGCATGCGAGGTATTTGTTGCCGTTTCATTGGACGGCGGGGACACCTGGGAGGATTTCAAGGTGAGCGACGTTGCTTTCACGCCCATGCCAATCTCGGTGCGGTCCTATTTCGGCGATTACCTCGGCATCGCCGTGCATGCGGGGCGCGTGTATCCCTGCTGGACGGATAACCGCACGGGTCCGACGCTGGCGACGACCTACATTTCACCGTTCACACTCGCAACGACAACCGTACCGGAGGAGGCCGCCGGGACGGCGCTCCGAACATTTGAGTTGTATCAAAACTATCCCAATCCTTTCAACGCTGCCACAACAATCGCTTTTCACTTGGAGATCCCCGGCAACATGGAAATGAAAATCTACGATACCTCTGGCCAGGAGGTTAGAACGTTGGCGAATGATTATCAAACAGCAGGGAAGCAAACGGTGGTTTGGGACGGAAGGAATCGTCACGGCGAGGAACTTGGGACGGGTGTATACATTTGTCGAATTCGCAGTGGTGCTTTTGAGAAAGTACTAAAAATGGTCTTGATCAAGTAGGGCTCGTACAGCATGATCCGAGAAAGAAGTAGGGGCCGATAGAGGAGAATTAGAAACAAAAAGAGCAACTTATGCGGGGGCTGTATGTTTTACCTCTTTCTGGATGAATCCGGGGATTTGGGGTTTGATTTTGACAAGGTTGGTACCACAAGGCACTTTGTCGTGACCGTTTTGCTTTTGACTTCTACGGTCGCCATGCGCGCAATGGAAAGGGCGGTCGAACGAACAATCAAAACCAAGATTAGCCGCAACCGAGCCGACCGAAGCGGGCTTGAATTAAAGGGAGCAAAAACCGACCTAAAGGTTAAGCAATATTTTTTTCAACAATGTGCAAATGTCGATTTTGAAATCTGTACCGTCATTCTCGATAAATCGATTTTGTCAGGTCCTCTCACAGAAAGAAAGTCACCACTGTATAATTTTCTAGCCCGACAGGCAGTCGAAGAAGTACCCTGGCCGCAAGCGCAGACACGCATTCTCATTTCAATTGATAAAAGCCAGGCGCCACATGAGATTCAAGCTTTGAATCGCTCTTTGGTGGCACAACTGCAAGGAAAGATATCTCCGAATCTACCTCTTGAGATTTTCCATATGATCTCACATGACTCCAGGTGCTTGCAAGCGGCTGATTTGTTTTCATGGGGAATCTTTAGAAAACATGAAGTAAATGACAGCGAGTGGTATGATCTTTACGCGGGAAAGATTCGTAGTGAGGTCAAATTTTCATCCACTAAATAAAAAAGAGTGAACCCTATCAAGCATTTGTCCAGAGCTTTGACCCTCTGCTATGGAAGGAAACACTCCGGCCGCTTGATAGGACTTACTCACTCTTTATCTAAACAGTAAGTTTCGGGTCTCTAAAAGTCAAGCATTTTTTCGGTAAAGCAATTCCCTATGCCCATCATCGACATCCACATTCACATCCAACCCTGGGAACAGCTCAAACCCGGGGTACGCGAGAAAATGTCCGCCGGCCGCAAGGACATGGCCGCCATTGAAGAATTCATACGCTCTCCCAAAGCGTTTTTGGAGTTTCTCGATGCCAACGGTATCGAGGCTGCTGGTTTGATCAATTATCCCAGCCCCGATCTCATGGGCTTCACGGCTGCCACCAATGATTTCGTGGCGAATTACTGCAAAGAAAATCCGCGCAGACTCATCGCCTTCGGTGGCGTGCATCCTCGCTTCTGTGAGAACGTGGATACCGAACTGACGCGACTGCTCAAGCTCGGCATTCGCTGTTTGAAGGTGCATCCGCCACACCAGGCCATCGCAGCAAATGCCTACCGCTCCGGCCACACGGCGCAACACGATCTCTATCGCCGCGCGGAGAAGGAAAACATGCTGGTGATGTTCCACGGCGGCACGAGCATTTTTCCCGGCGCGAGAAATGTCTTCGCGGATACGATGCCGATCGATGACGTCGCGGTCGATTTTCCCAATCTCAAAATCATCATCGCGCATGCCGGCCGCCCGCTGCACGTGGACACGACTTTCTTTCTCCTGCGCCGGCACAAAAACATTCACGTCGACGTTTCCGGCATCCCGCCCAAAAAATTGTTGGAATATTTACCCCGACTGGAAGAAATCGCAGATAAAACCTTATGGGGCACGGATTGGCCCAGTCCAGGCGTGATGGATCTGCGCAAGAACATTGATGACTTTCTCGCGTTGCCACTGGCCCATGAAACGAAGGACGCGATTCTATATGATAATGCTTTTCGAGTGCTGGGGGAATGCGGCGTCGTGCCTTAGTTAACTTCACGGCTCTTGTGTACAGCATTTTTCGGATTTAAGGCTTGACTTTCTCGAATAAAATTTTATCATTCTCTCGCGCAAATCGAGGCAGAGGGATAACGGCAACGGCGAAGTGAAATCATAAAAAGCGCATGGCGCCAGTCTTCTCTGCTCGTACAGTTTTGAAGGGTGTGATCAGACGTTTGAGACCGATATCGTCTTTTCACAAATCATAGGTCCATAATGGGTGTGTATTGGGGGCGGCATTTGGGGCGGTCCACTACAGCGTTATTCCCACCGCAACACATCTTGCCTTCCCACACACAAAGTTCCATCCTAATTCACTTTTCAGTCATAATCATAAACATGGGGAATGCTCATGCAATCTCAACGAGCTCTTTTCGTCCTGGGTTTGATTTGCCTGTGCGCCGCGTGGCCGGCTCTCGGGCAGAACGACCATCTGCTGATCACCGAATTCGTGGTGACGCCCACGAACGGCGAATTCATCGAGATTTTCAATCCCACTTCCGCCAACGTGGATTTATCGCACTATTATCTCACCGACGACAATGCCTCCAACAACAATGACTACGTCAAAGTCGTGAATGGCGCGGCCGCGTTAACGTTGGCCGCGGCGGATTTTCTAGTGAAGTTTCCCGACGGCGCCAGCATCGCGCCGGGCGAGGCGCAGACTATCGCCTTCAGCGATACCGCCTTTGCCCGCGTCTACGGCAAATCGGCGAGCTATGAGATCAACAGCAGCAATATCGGCGTTACGGACATGACAGCGATTGTCGTGCGCACCAACGCCAGCTTGACCAACGCCGCCGAAGTGATCGTCCTGTTCCGTTGGGACGGCCAGGCCGACCTCGTGCAAGACGCGGATTACGTGGTCTGGGGGACGGGCAATCTCTCTGTCGCAGTCGATAAAACCGGATCGTCTATTGACGGTCCGGACGCAGATAGCGATTCCAGCGCCTATCAAAATGACACGCCCATAGGGAATCAGGCGGTCGTGAATGCCGACGACGGCGGCGATTCTCAGCCGCATTCGATCGGCGCGAGCGCGGCGCGCAATGCATTCGAAGCCGGCGAGACTTTGACCGGCGGCAACGGCATCACGGGACACGACGAGACCAGCGAGAACCTCAGCTTCGCCGGCGGCAGTTGGATACTAAATGCAGCGCCCACTCCCGGCAGCGTGCCGGAGGCACTCAAGCGGCAGCCGGTGGCTAATTTCGTGGCCACGTTGAGCGGCGCCCAGGAAGTTCCGCCGATCAACACCCCGGCAGGGGGACAACTCACGGCGACCTTAACCGAAGACCAGCTCGTGATCACCGGCGCGTTCAACAATCTCAGCAGTGGTTTCAATGCTGCGGTTCGAGGTGGCGCACATTTGCACCTGGCGCCCGCCGGCCGCAACGGCGAGGTTCAAATCGAGCTCACGGCGACGGTGAATGCTGATCAACGCGGTGGGACGTTCGAAGCCGCCAACAATACCTTCACACTCTCCAATGATCTCGTCGCGGCGCTCAATGACCGCAAGCTTTACGCCAACATTCACACCCAGACTCATCCCGGCGGCGAAATTCGCGGCCAGGTTTTGCCGGAGAATGATTCCTTCTTCACTGCAGTTTTGTCGGCTGGCAATGAAATCCAGCCCGTCGCGAGCGCGGCCCGCGGAGCGGTGATCGCGGAATTGAGCGGAACCAGGATAACGCTGACCGGCTCGTTCAGTGACTTGACCAGCGAATTCAATCCGAATATCCGTGGCGGCGCGCATTTGCACGTGGCCCCAGCCAGTCAAAACGGCAGCATTCAAATCGAGCTCGCCGCCGTGCTCGAAGCGGATGCGCGGGGCGGGGTGTTCGAAGCCGCGAGGAACACTTTTACTTTGACCACCGATCAAGTCACGGCGTTGCGCACGGGCGGCATGTATGCCAACGTGCACACCCAAACTCTTGGGAGCGGCGAAACGCGCGGCCAGCTTTTGTCCGATCCCAATCGCTTCCCCAATGCCACCACCATCACCAGCCCGGCTTCGGGCAGCACCGTGGTGATTGAAGGTTCCGGCGAGAATTTGCTACAGGCAACCTGGAACACGTCCACGGATCCGGACAACAATCTCGTGGTTTATCTTTGGCAACTGGCTGCGGATCGGCAATTCAACACGCTGCTGATCAATCGCAACACCAACACTGAAGCTTCGTTCTCGGCAGATGCCGCCGAAGTCGATTCGATTTTGACTGGTATGGGCCTGGCCGCCGGCGATACCATCACGCTCTATCATCGCGCGGTTACGTCGGATGGAAGTTTGCAGTCGCCCGGCGCGATCGATTCGATCAACGTCACCCTCCGCGGCATGAGCGCCGTGGAGGAGCGTGGGGATAGCCTGCCCGTGGAATTCGCTTTGCACGGCAATTATCCCAATCCCTGCAATCCCTCGACCCTCATTCGCTACGATCTGCCCCGGGCCGCGCACGTCAAGCTGGTCATTTACAGCGTGCTGGGCAAAAACGTGCGCACGCTGGTGGATGCAAAGCAGGCGCCGGGCTTCAAGCACGTCACCTGGGACGGCGCAAACGATAAAGGCGAGCGCGTGACGAGCGGGGTTTATCTCTACCGTATCGAGACCGATGGTTTCACGGCAGAGCGCAAGCTCACGCTGTTGCGGTAGCATGGCGCAGAGCGCATGGGGTGATATGGTCACATCCCGTGCGCTCTGTGGACAAAATGCTCTTTTGTTTGTATGAGTCGTGCTCCGTCTATTAAAGTCCGTTGGTCGCTTTTCCGTTGACAATATGAGACTTTTTGGAAATTTTCTTACCTATTCGCCTCGAACCGCTCAGCACCTGTTCGAAAACCTCATCCTGTCATGCTGAAAGCATCTTGGTAGGTTGGCACCCACGCCTGAAATCGACGCTGTGCCCAAATCAACCAAGACCCTCCGGGATGACATTTCGGGGTTTAAAGACTTACAGCCCCCACACGGCGGTTTATTGAAGGCTGAACAGTTACAATTTTTCTAACTCTTTGGACTCCTGACTGCAACGTGGACGAGTCGCAACCCAAAAAACTAACCGCAAAGTAACGAGGTAGATCTCTTAACGCCAACAAAAGGAGGCCCCATGACAAAACTGCTACCAGCCGTTATGCATAACCACAAACCGCTCTCAGCGCTTTTCTTGTTGACTTCCGCCATTTTTTTCGTCAATGCTTTACACGCACAAATCGAAGTCAACCTCGCCCCCAGCAAGGATAACACGCTTTACGAAAGCACCACCGGCACCTTGAGCAACGGCCGGGGCGCATATCTTTTCGTCGCGCAAAACAATCAAGGCGAAGTGCGGCGCACTCTGCTTGCCTTTGACGTTGCCGGTAATCTCCCGGCCGGCGCTTCCGTTCTAAGTGCCAGGCTCACGCTCAACATGTCGAGAACCATTACCGGCGCCCAAACCGTGACCTTGCATCGCGCCCTTTCGGACTGGGGCGAAGGCGCTTCCGATGCCCCTGGCGAAGAAGGCGGCGGAATTGCCGCGGCCACGGGCGACGCAACCTGGCTCCACACTTTTTTCAATACACAACGTTGGGCCAATGCCGGCGGCGATTTCGCGCCGGAAGCCAGTGCAACCCAATCCGTGACCGGCCTGGGTGTTTACACCTGGGGCTCGACGCCGGAGATGATCGCCGACGTACAGGCCTGGCTGAATGCGCCCGCAAACAATTTCGGTTGGATCATGGTGAGCAACGAAACCACGAACCAGAGCGCGAAGCGCTTCGACTCGCGCCAGAATCCGGTCATCGGCAATCGCCCGGTGCTGACCGTGACCTATATGATTTCGGCCGGCATTGATGAGGAGGTGGGGACGCTTCCATTTAGATTCGAGCTGACGCAGAATTATCCCAACCCCTTCAATCCGAGCACGATCATCCGCTATGGCTTGCCCAAGGCGGCGCACGTGCAGTTGGTGATCTACAATCTGCTTGGCAAAGAAGTGCGAACGCTGGTGGACGAGAACCAGGAGCCGGGTCACAGGCAGGTCGCGTGGGATGGCGCCGATACGGCGGGCGAACGCGTGGGCAGCGGCATTTATATTTATCGCTTGGAGACGGGAGGATTCACCGCGGTGCGCAAACTTACGGTGTTGAGGTAGCATGGCGCAGAGATTTCGCAAAAACAACTTGCATTTCAACACCGGCGCACTAACTTTCTTCCAGTTAGAACCTCAATTTTGCATCAAACCGCAGCCCAAAAGATGAAGAATTTCCAACGGATTGAAAAAAACAACGGATGAAAATCGTGATCCGTTGGGTTTTTCAATCCGTTGGAAAAATCTTTGCTTTTTTTGCACGAAACTGACTGTTTAGGCACTAACTGTGAAGTACTCATTGGCAAATTCGTGATTCGGCAAATGATCTTTTCGCTTCTCGCCCTTGGCATTCTCCTTCTCTTCGGCTGCGGCCAACAACCGCAGCAAAAAATAGTCGTCTATTCTCCGCACGGCAAAGAGCTCCTGGCCGATTTCGCGCAGCGTTTTGAAGCAAGCCACCCCGGTGTGAAAGTGCAATGGCTCGACATGGGCGCACAGGATGCGCTCGATCGCGTGCGCTCGGAACGAGCCAATCCGCAGGCGGACTTGTGGTGGGGAGCGCCGGCACCGTCATTCATGCAAGCGGCGGAAGCAAATTTGTTGCAGCCTTATCGCCCTTCCTGGTCGGCGGCAACGGATTCTAGCTATCACGACCCGCAGGAGCGCTGGTATGCCACCTGGATCACGCCGGAGGTGATCATGTTCAATACCCAAACGCTGACGCGCGAGGCTGCGCCACAGGATTGGGACGAGGTTATCTCCGACAAATGGCGGGATCAAATCGTGCTGCGCGAGCCCCTGGCTTCGGGCAGCATGCGCGCGATTTTCTTTGCGATGATTTATCGCCAGTACCTCGCCTCCGGCTCGGCCACCGCCGGCTTTGAATGGCTCAGAATGCTCGATCGCAACACGAAATCATACGCCGCGAATCCCACCTTGATGTATCTTGCGCTCTCCCGTGGAGAAGCCAAATTCACTTTGTGGAACCATCCCGACGTGCTGCTGCAGAAACATCAATACGGCTATCCCTTTGATTACGTCGTTCCGCGCAGTGGCGTGCCTTTGGTGCCGGAGGGCATCGCTCTGGTCGCCGGCGCAAAAAATCTGGCGCTCGCCAAAACGTTTTATGAATTTGTCACCACGCCGGAGTCCTATCAGTACGCCGCGCAAAAATACTGGCGTATTCCCGCACGCCGTGACCTGGATTTTTCGCAATTCTCGCCGGAGACCGATCCGCGTAATTTTCCCGCGCTGGCTCTGAACTGGAAATTTTTTGCCGACAGCTCGGAGACTTGGATGAAACGCTGGGATGCGGAGATTAGGAATCGAGGGAAGGAGTAAAGCTCGAGGATAGAAGATGGTGGATTGTGGATAGTTGAGGGTGGTTCGTTGTTGAGCGGGAGGAACTGAAACACGACACGTTCTGTCAATCAGGAGGAATCTTTTTAGAATGAAAGCTGAGGCCAGAGCTGAATAAGATTTCTCCTGAAAGACTGGCTCCGGGTGTTTTTGGCAATAGTCAATAAGCCGGAAATGTAGAAATCAATTGATGAACCCCAAAAGTCCACGCCACATACTTCGCGCTTCGGCTGTCTGTGCCGCATTTGGCGTTTTCTCGAATGTGTATGGCTTGCCACTTGGCGCCGCCGGTCTGTTGGATTCGAAAAATCTGCGCGGCCCCGGCGCAACAAAGGTCGGTATTCTGTGCGGCCAGTTGATCGACGGCAAAAACGATACGCCGCTCAAGAATGCCGCAATCCTGATCGAGGGTGAAAAAATCATTGCAATCGGCACATCGAAAATCGTCCCTCCTGAGGCGCAAAGAATCGATCTGGGAAATGCCACCGTTCTGCCGGGATTCATAGATGCGCACTCTCATCCTCTGATCAGCACCGACACCTATCAGACCGACCATCTCAAATGGTCTTCCGCCTACAAGGCTTTGCGTGGGCTCAAAGCCGTGCAAGAGAATCTCATGGCCGGGTGGACGACCTTGCGAATAGCAGGTGATGCGGACGTTTACTATGCCCTCTTCGATATTCGCAAAGCCATCGATGAAAAACTGTTCATGGGCCCGCGGCTCACCGGCGCCGGCCACTATTTAACGATCACCGGGGGCGGCGGCGATTTCAATGCCATCTCTCCCGAGCAAAAAATCATCCCGGACGGCAAGATTGTCAACGGTGTCGATGAAATGCGCCGTGCCGTGCGCGAGGAAATCAAGTATGGCAGCGATTGGATCAAACTACTGGTCACTGGTGCTTTCTTTTCCGAAGGCGACGATCCTCAGGATGTACACTTTAGCCCCGCAGAGCTGCAAGCAGCGGTGGAAGAAGCCAGCCGCTTCGATGTGCCGGTGATGGCACACGCGCATGCTGCCGAAGGAATCAAACAGGCAGTGCGCGCGGGCGTACGCTCGATCGAGCATGGCAGTTTCATGGATGCGGAAGCGATTGCTTTGTTGAAACAGCGCGGGGTTTATCTCGTGCCGACGATTTATATCGGCGAATATTTTAACGAGACCGGATCGACCAACCCCGGTCTCAATAAGATGCTCGAGTTGACCAGGAAACATCAAGCGGAATCCGAGCGAATGGTCGGCGAAGCCATTCGCGCCGGTGTCAAGATCGTCGTGGGTTCGGATTTTGGCGGCTATGATGCCAGTCGCAATGCGCGAGAATTCGCCGCGTTGGTGCGCACCGGCATGACGTCGATGCAGGCCATTCAGGCCGGTACGCGTGTCGCTGCGGAAATGTTGCGCTGGGACGACCGCGTCGGCACCGTGGAGCCGGGCAAGCTGGCCGATTTGGTCGCGGTCGCCGGAGATCCCCTGCGCGATATCTCCGAGCTGGGCCGTGTGATCTTCGTCATGCTCGGCGGCAAAATCATCAAAACACCGCAGCAGGGCGCACGCGATTAACGACCATTACCCGCTCCAAAGTATTTTACGTCTCACGTTTTACGTCTCACGCCTCACGCGATCCATAGCGCTTAAGACGTTCAGCCTAACGTCATTCACGAGATTCTGAATTCGTTTGCATCATATGCGTCCAAAGCTCAAACATGTCCCACGTCCGCCTGCACGCACTCGAAAAATCCTTTAACAAAACTCCCGTCGTTCGCCAATTGTCGCTCGACATTCAGGAAGGCGAATTTTTCAGCCTGCTCGGCCCAAGCGGTTGCGGCAAAACCACGACGCTGCGCATGATCGCGGGCTTTGAAACACCGGAACGCGGCAAAATCTTTTTCAACGGCGAAGAAATCACGTGGCGCAAGCCGAGCGAGCGCAATACCGGCATGGTGTTTCAGAACTATGCGCTGTTTCCGCATTTGAGCGTGTTCGAAAACGTCGCGTTTGGGCTGAGAGCACGCAAGGTTCCCATGGCCGAAATTCAAACCCGCGTGCAAGAGACTTTGCGGCTGGTGGAAATGGCGGGCATGGAGCATCGACCGGTCACCCAGCTTTCCGGTGGGCAGCAGCAACGCGTGGCGCTCGCCCGTGCCCTGGCCATCCGTCCGGCGATTTTGCTGCTCGACGAGCCGCTTTCCAATCTCGACGCGCAATTGCGCAAATCAACGCGCACGGAATTGAAACGACTGCAGCGCCAGCTCGGCATTACTGCCATTTATGTCACCCACGATCAGGAAGAAGCTCTGGCGCTGTCTGATCGCATGGCGGTGATGCATCAAGGCGTCCTGCAACACGTGGGCGCACCGCAAGAAATCTATAACGCACCCGAAAATCTGTTCGTGATGAATTTCATCGGCTCCAGCAATGTCTTGCCAGGTCGTATCATGGCGAAAGAAGAGGAGCAATTGTCCATCGCAGGAGAGGGATGGCAACTCCGATTGCCGAGCCAGGCTGGTCGCGGCCGCATGATTGCCCGGGCGGGCCTATCCGTTCATATCGCTTTTCGCCCGGAACACACGCGTGTCACGCGTGGCCCGAATTCATCGCGACCCATCAACGATGAAATCGTATTGCCGGGCCTGTGGCTCTCCGCCGAATTCGCTGGCACGCATTGGTTGATTCACGTCATGATCTCCAATACGCGCTGTTCCGCACGCATGGCGATTGCAGATGCTCAAAGTGCTTTGGGCACCAACGGCGAAGCGGTGCCCGCAGGCGAATCCGTCGAATTGCACGTTCCAATCAAAAATGTGATGCTGTTTGAAAAAGAATCATGACTGGCCGAGGAGCTGCATGCGGAAAATTGCACGAGGCAATCATATGCCAGCACCTTCCCTTGACGATGACGTGTGGCCTACCCATCTTCATATGAATTGTCATCTCTCATTTTACCATGAACATTAAGAGTTTCGCGCCGAGTCTGTTGCTGTTGAGCGGATTGTTTCTGCTCCTGGGAATTGTGGTCTATCTGCCTATCGTCGAGCTGTTGCGGGAGAGCCTGCGCGAGCATGGGCGCTGGTCCTTCGACAACTATCTTCGCTTTTTTGATTGGGGGCAGCCGGTTTATTTGCGTGCGCTGTGGGGTAGCGTGAAAATTTCCATCCTCACTGTTCTCGGCAGCGCTGTGCTGGGCGTGCCGCTCGCGATTCTGTTCACACGCTTTCAATTTCCCGGACGCCAACTCCTGGGAGCGCTGGTGTCGCTGCCGATCGTGTTGCCCCCGGTGGTAGGCGTGCTGGCTTTTTATTTTTTGATGAGCGAGACCGGCATTCTCCCGCGCCTGCTGCAGAAAGCGTTCTCGCTCTCCTATCCACCCTTAGTGATGCGCGGCGTACCTGCCATTCTGCTGGTGCATATCTATAGCTTCTACGTTTTTTTCTATCTGTTCGGGCGCAACGCCCTGCAAGGCCTGGATCGCTCGCTCGAAGAAGCAGCCAGCGGTTTGGGTGCAAAACGCTGGACCGTATGGCGACGCGTGATTCTGCCCCAGCTTCGTCCGGCGATCATCGGCGCCTCGTTATTGGTTTTCATGAACAGCATGGCGAGTTTCACCGCTCCGTACTTGTTCGGCGGCAACTGGCGGTATTTGGCCGTTGAAATCTACAATGCCAAGTTGAACGGGGATATGCCGCTTGCGCTTACACAGGCGGTAATTCTAGCCACGATATCGATCCTTTTTCTTCTGCTGATCCGCCAGTATGAAAGCCGCCACGCTTCCGGCACAGGACGCGGCAGCAAAGGCATCGCCGCGCCCGCCCGAGTGGTTCCCACAAAGTGGCAAAAAGCTCTGCTTGCCGGTTTGGGCGGTATTTTGATCTTTTGGCTATTGCTGCCCCAACTAGTACTCCTGCTCATCGCTTTCGTCAAGAATGGGACGTGGACCTGGCAACTGCTGCCAGAACAATTTACGTTTGAGAATTTTGCCTCTGCCTTCACTTCGCTCGAATCGGCTCGGCCGTGGTGGAACAGCTTTTGGATGTCCGCCACCGCCACGGCTTGTGGCGTGCTCATCGCCACCATTGCGGCGTATTTTGCCGTCTATTCGAATCAATGGCGCTGGATGGGCGGCTTGATCGACCTTAGTGTCATGCTACCCTGGGCCTTGCCTGGAACCGTGGTTGCCATCATGTTGATTATTCTGTTTGACGAGGGACATTGGTTCACCGGCGGGGAGGTCTTGATCGGCGCAGCCGCTATTCTGCCTTTGGCTTACTTCATACGGCACCTGCCTATGCAATTTCGGGCCACCGCTGCTTCGTTTTTAAGCCTCGATCGCACATTGGATGAAGCAGCGCAAAACTTAGGTGCCAACGCGTGGCTGCGTTTTCGCCGGGTCACCCTGCCATTGATTCTGCCCGGAATCGTCGCAGGGGCAATGATGGCCTTTGTCATCGCACTGGGAGAATTTGTTTCTTCGATTTTACTTTACACGTACGAAAACCAGCCGCTGTCGATCGCCATTTTTTCAGAATTGCGCCTGTTCAACCTCGGCACTGCCGCTGCTTATGCGGTGCTGTTGACGGTTTTGATCGGTTTGGTCATGCGGCTGGCACAAAAATGGTCAGGCGGGTCGGAAGAAGGTATGTGGGGGTAAGATTGTCGCTCGTAAGGCGGATCCGCTTAGCTTCGCCAAATTTTGCTCCTGCCGCGCAACGCGGACGAGCCGCAACCCGAAAAACTTAAAGGCTTTCTTTCAATCTGTGATTCTTTAAGCGACTAACGCACTACGTTTTACGCCTCCCGAATCACGGCTGTTTTTTTTGCCTCTTTCCTTCCCTCTTTACTGTTTTCCTTTCTTCACTATTCCCGCCTGGCTGGTATATTCTGGAGTCTATCACAGGATTAACCAGGAGCATGCCATGTTGTCTAGGAAAGACCCCGCTGAAGCAGAACGCGGCAGCGGCAGTGGTGAACTGAATACGATTATTGGGCGCGGATCTGTTGTTGAAGGTTCTTTGACGGTGCAAAGCAGCTTGCGGGTCGATGGCAAAATCATCGGCTCGGTGAACGTCGGCGACTCGCTGATCGTCGGAAAAGACGGAGAGATCGAAGGCGAAGTGCGCGTCAAGAATGCCGTTATTGGCGGCAAAGTCAAAAACAAGATCATCGCCAGCGGGAAGGTCGTGCTGGAGGCGAAGTCCATTGTTTACGGCGAGGTCAAAACTTCACGCCTGGTGATCGACGAAGGTGCGGTTTTCGAGGGGCGGTGTATGATGAGTGAAGAAAGCAAACCCGCAATCGTCAATGACAATTCACGCGCAAATCGGCCGGGCGCGGAAATCATCGGCCGCCCGGAAGTGGCTGTGGCACGATGAAGGAGCGCATCAGCACAAAACTCGGTGAATTCTTCGGCTACACTTCAAAACCGGTCGAATCGACTCCCTCCGCGCGTGACGCTCAGGAAGAACGTTCGCCTCAGGAAACCCGAACACAGGAGAAAATCCAGGAGAAAGTCATGGATGATAACAACAGAATGGGTGATCTGAATACGATCATCGGCAAAGGCACCATCATCGAGGGTACGGTAAAAGTGCAGAGCAGCCTGCGCCTGGACGGCAAAGTCACCGGTCAGGTGCTCACGACTGATTCTTTGATTGTTGGCCAAAACGGTGAAATCGAGGGTGAAATACGCGTAAAAAACGCCATTATCGGCGGTTTCGTCAAAGGCCAAATCTTCGCCAGCGGCAAAGTGATCCTGGAATCGCGCTCGGTAGTGAACGGCGAAGTCAAGACCGCCAAACTCGCTATCAACGACGGCGCGCGCTTTGAAGGGCATTGCGTCATGACCGAAGAAGCCGCCGTCAAAGCCCTGCCGATCGGCAGCCGGGAAGCGGAAGATTCCGAGCGAAAAAACCAGCCCAAGCTTTTGATGCAAAGCGCGGCAAAATGACTTTGGCGCCGGCACCGCTCGCAGCGTTCCGGAACTTTTCTGGCAAATCTCGTTCGCGTCTGCTCTTCGGTCATTCAGAAGGGATTCTCGTAAAACCCGCACGCCCTGCCCGTGAAAAACAGGATTCCGGCTGAATGACACCTTCAATTTGAATCCGCATGATTACTCGCCGACTTTTTCACCCTCGCAAAAAACTTCATTGTTTATGTCCTGAATATTCCTTAGAGTTGCGCTAGCGCCGCGGTGATCAATCTTGTGGGAGGTTCATATGCTGGAAGGGCCGAAAGCGTGCAACCTCCAGGGACCGCTAAGCGCCTGGCTGTTCTTTTTGGTCTTACTTGCAGACCAACTGTTTGGCCAATTTGTTACCGTTGTCGACGGTTATGACGTTTCGCAGTATGACAGTGGCGCGCCAATTCTTTCCTTCTCGCCTTTTGCCGCTTATCCCAATCCGTTCAATGCTGGCACAACTTTTCAGATTTCACCAGCCCCTCCTGAACAGCTCTCTCTGGTAATCTGCAATGCCCTCGGCCAACAAATGCGAGCCTTTGACATCATTCTCAATGGATTTGAAACGCAAAAAATCGCCTGGGACGGCCGAGATGCAAACGGTCAGGCGGTTGCAAGCGGCATTTACATTGTGAAGCTGCGCACTGCGAAGCAAAGTTTTTCCAAAAAGTTGTTGCTGCTACGATAGAATGCTTGACAAAACTCTGTTTGTGCATTGAACTTCATACGCCAGGTGTAGATCATAACAACTCATGGTAGAAAGCCGAGGTGAAATATGCATCACAAACTTCTATGGATCGCATTGGCGGGCGCCATGCTCAGCGGCAGCAGTGCCGCCCTTGCCTACAACTCTCTTCAAATCCAGGACCCACGCCAGCCTTGGCGCGCGGGGCAGGGTACGATCGAACATGCCGTCGTTTCTCTCCGGCCGCAAGGCGTTTATACGGAGGTGGGGCTCTATCTCACTTTCTCGGCCCGCGGATTGAATTTTACCTCGCAGGACAGTGTCGAAGTGCAGCTTTTTTTCGATCTACCTAAGGAAGCGATCGTGCACGATCTCTGGCTATGGGTCGACGATCAAATCATGCGTGCTCTGATCATGGATCGCTGGAGCGCCTCCGGCATTTACGAGGATATCGTCAAACGCCGCCGCGATCCTGCGATTATGTTCAAGAACAGCGAAACCCAATACGAGCTGCGCATTTTTCCCATGGTCGGAACCGCCACGCGCAAGATCAAATTAACCTATCTGGTGCCGGCGCAATGGTCGGCCACGACGGTGACTTCGCTGTTGCCAGCTCATGTTTTGCGCTTATCCAAGTCCGCACTATCCGCCGTCAATGTTCTGTTTTGGCCGCAAACCGATTGGCAAACCCCCCGTGTGGTCGAATTTCCAGAAACGCACTTCGAGAACTTGTTCGATGCGGAGCTCGGTGCCTATCAATTCGCCGGCCTTCCCAACCAGGCATTGGAAGGCGCCCTGAACATTGCTGTGAAGTCGCCAATGCGCAATGGCATCTATCTCAATCGTTGGCTGGAAGACGGAGAGGGCTTTTACCAACTGGCCTTGTTGCCTTCCGAGCTCTTTGATTTGAAAATCACGCGCAAAGTCGCGGTGCTGCTCGATTACGATATCAACAAGAGTGAGATCACGGCGAGTGAAATATTGACTGTCATTAGAAACGCGATACAAGTGCATCTGGCGCCAACAGATTCTTTCAATTTGATTTTCTCGAACGTGAACGTCAAACGCGCCGGCAACGGCTGGTTCGCGGCGGATTCCGCCGGCCTCCAGCAGGCGATCGCGGCCGCGGGCGCCAATCCTATTTCCAACTACAGTAATCTGCCGGCGCTGCTGGCCAACGGCATCGACTTCGTGAAAACGAACGGGAACGACGGCATGCTGCTGCTCGTTGCCAATTCCGATCAGTTCGGCGACTATCGCGCTGCCAATCCTTTGATCAATGATCTGATGCAGTTGATGAACCCGACCTTTCCTATTCACATTGCCGATTACACGAGCCGCAACAGCGGCTACCATTATTTCGGCGACCGCGGGTATATCGGCAATCAGTATTTTTATGAGAATTTGTCGCGGCGCACCAACGGCAATTACACCAGAATTCTCGAACTGGCTTCTTTTCAAGACCTCATCACCAAAGCCTTTCAATCCTTGGGCGGAACAGCGGCTTCCTTCGACTTGCACACCACGCTGGCCAACGGTTTTTGCTTTGGCAGATTCACCTCCGGCGTTTCCGGCCAGTCTCTATATTTGGATCGTCCGGTCACGCAAATCGGCAAATTCAATGGAGCATTCCCGTTCATCGTCGAGACCTCAGTTTTCTTTGAAAACGAGGTACATTCGCAGCGTCTCAATTTTGACGAAACTGCCGTACCGCTGGCCGATAGTTTGTCCGAGGAGATCTGGGCCGGACAAAATATTCTGGCGTTGGAAGCGCAACCCACTTCCAATGATCTTACTCACCGCATCATCGATTTCAGCTTGAAAGAACGGGTCTTGTCGCGCTATACCGCTTTTCTTGCGCTGGAGCCCAACGATACCGTGAAGGTTTGCTTGGATTGCATTGATGAATCTCGTCTCGCACCAACAAGCGTAGCCGAACGGGACAAAGAAGCGCCGGCAGATTCGGCGTTGCTTGCTTATCCGAATCCATTCAACATTTCCACACAAATTCGCCTGCGCCTGCCAGTGGGATTCAGTGCCGGCGAAGTGACTTTGCAGATCTACAACGTCATGGGTCAGGCTGTGCGCACGTTTCGTGAGAATCTCTTGCCGAACAAGCGCGACTATCAATTCACGTGGAACGGCCGCAACGATCGGAACGAAGTCGTGGCGACGGGCAGCTATTTCGCCGTCTTTCAAACACCGCAGAAGCGGCATACATTGAAGCTGTTATTGATGAAATAGGGAGTTTTGTCGATGAAAAGCTTGGCATTTGGCTGCGCATTGTGGCTCGCGTTTGCGCCCGGCGCTGGCCGCGCCGAACCGCTGGCGATCGGTTTCGCACTCAAAGACTACGTTTTCGTCTATTCGGACTCATCCTCCTCTGCCGCCATGCAAGATACTCTCAACCTTTACGATCTTGTGCTTGCTTTGGGGGTAAAGGCCGGTGAAAAATACCTTTTCGATTTGAACGGGTGGTTGAAGATCGAAGACGCTCGCGCCAAAACCGGTTGGGTGCGCGCTGGCGACCTAGCGATCACGAAGTACATCATCTATGTGAATACACTTGAAGATTCCCTCTTCGATGCCCCTTCACGCCAGGCAAAATTGCGCAGCAGCTATCCCCGGGGATATATTCATCGAGTCTTCGAGCGAGTGCAGAACGAAGATGGTCTCTGGCTGGGCCTGCAGCAGTTTCAAGGCAGACAAAGCTGGCTGTTGGTCAAACGCTTCGATTTCGAGTGGGAAGATGCTTATTACAAGCTCATCCAGGCATTTCTGCACGACGATGATCCCTTCCAGAATCTAAGGCTGAACGCGGATGAGCAGCAAGCGCTGGCCGTGGCAAATCGGCTGGAGACGATGATTACACCTTCCGATACGGTCTATCTCAACAAATATTCGTTCATCGATTATTATGATAAAGCCGTCGGCGCGGGTGCGATGGTGGCGGAGATCAAGAGCAGGGTATATCGCAGGCTCGGACAATTTGATGACGCCATTCGCGAGCTGCAGAAAATCGTAACGTTGTATGGCCAGCAACCGTTGTTCCTCGGCCGCGCCGGTGCCGAAGCCGCGCTCGATCTTGCGAATCTTTATCGCGCCGATTTGCAGGATACTGCCCGTGCCCTGGCGCAATATCATCAAGTGATCGTGGATTATCCGGACGAGCCTTTCGCAAGCTTTGAATGGAACGATTGGGCCGACAACATTGCCGCGCGCGCCATCATCGCCCTATTTGCGAGCCAACCCGGAATGCTTTATGAAGAAGCCGATCGCATGATCGCCGAGAGCAAAATTCCGGCGATCAAGCTGATCGGCTATGCCGCCAAGGTCATGAGCTTGAGATCGCAACAACGCACTGCCGCTATGATCGATACGGCCTTAACCGGGATGCAGAGATTTCCGCAAGAGCCACGCACTTTTTATAACACCACCGTTGACTACACCAACAATATTTCCGCCCTCGTTCTCGGCTTTTTTGAAGCTCGCGCCGATCTCGACCAATTTTACCAGTTTGCAGCGCAAGTACAAGCGCGTTTTCACGACTACCCAGTGGGCGCGGCGACGGCTCTGCGCCAGGCCACCGTTGCCGACAAAACCAACGCCGATCTTCAAACGGTGCGTCGTCTTTACCAGCGCGTACAAGATGAATTCACAGAATTCTATATCTACGATTCTGTCTATCGGGAATACATCTCCACTGCCAGTGCACGCTCGCGGCTCAGTCATTTTCAAGAAGCAGGCATTGTCCAGGCAGAAATCAGCGCAGACAGCGCGGCATTTAAAGTTGGCTTCGAAGCGCAATACCCCGCCATTGCGTATTTGCGGGAAGGCACGCGTGTGAAGATTCTTCATATTGATGAAAATCTCAAGCCGAATAACGAGCCTTCGCGTTACGCCAAAATCGCGCTTGACGATGGACAAGCCGGATGGGTGCCCAAAGCGCATCTCAACCCGATTCGTGAACCCGTATTTGAAATTGAAAGCGACAGATTTCCCGCGTGGACATGGCGCTTGCCAACAGCGCGAACAACCCGGTTTTTGCCGGACCGGAGATTCGGCAACCGAGGATTGTCAATGTTCTCGAGAATTACGCCGCCAATGGCCTGCGTTTTTTTGATGTGAATGAAAATCAAAATTTGGATCTTCTGTTGCAACAGCGGATCTCACGGTCAGCAGTCGGCCGGGGCATTGTTCTGGCGGTGGAAGGGCAATCGCACCAGGTTCTTCAGAACTACGACGCCAGATCCTTCGAGCGCTACGGCTACCCTGACTTGGTCATCGCGGCAAACAAGCTCTTTTGCAAGCGATACGTTTCGAGGCCGAATTCACCGGCTACAGGCGAATTGTGCGCTTACGATCTGTATTCTGGCGCACTCGTTTGGACAACACCTCAAGCTTTTGATGAACATTCAAATCTAATTTATCGCACCGGGCGAATTTATTCCGTGGCCGCGGACAGCCTGATCCAATGCTTCAACAGCGAAAGCGGCGAGTTGCAGTGGACGGTGAATTTGGGCGCATCCGTAACCGGCCGTCGCCAGCGCGTACAAATGGCAGCCGATGCGCACGCGCTCGTGGTGATGGCTCACGATAATAGCATCTTCGCCTGCAATCCTGAAACCGGTGAACAATTGTGGCGCTCGCCGGAACAAGCTTTGACCACCACCCCAGTGCTGGACGAGGAGACCGTCTATTTAGTGAGCAAGAGCTCCTTCGCACGCACGGCCCTACGCTTGACGGATGGAGCTGTGAAATGGAAGCAAAGGCTTTACGGCAGCGCCGGTAGCTCGGACTTCTGTCTGGTGACTTCGCAGCGGGTTCTTTATTCGTCTCAAGCCGGAGTTCTGGCTGTGGATAAATTTAACGGCCAGACCGTGTGGGAGAATCGAAGCATTGCGTCTGGCCGCTATTTGGTTTCCGCCGGCAATACGATCTATTGCCTCGGGCAGCTTTCCGGTGACGAAAGTTACAGCGAGTATTTGTTCGCTTTGCGCGAGAACGACGGCAAGCTGGTCTGGCACTTGCCAATAAATTCCTACAACTCGCCGCTCATTTATCAATCCGGCAAGCTTTTTGTACAGGGTGAAACTGGTGTATTGGTGATTGCGGATAGTGCTGCAAGCCGATTTACTGATCCGGGCTTGCCGGCATTCCAGCTCTCACAGAACTATCCCAATCCTTTCAACGGCCAGACCCTCATCTCATTCGAACTGCGCGCCGGAGCGAACGTTCAGCTTATCGTTTACAATGTCATGGGACAGAGCGTGAGGCAACTTATTCATGGGTTTCATTACCCTGGAAGTTACACAGCGATCTGGGATGGCACCAATGCAGCGGGCCAAAAAGTGGGCAGCGGGATTTATTTTTATAGATTGAATGCCGGTCAGGAAGCTAGTACGAAGCGGCTGTTGTTTATGAAATAGCCGCGCCACCTTATTGGATTGCAGCGCCTAAGCTGCAGCGGGGATTGAACGAAACCTCCAATGCCGCGGGGGTTAGTCTTGCCGATATAGATGGAGACGGTGCGCCGAATATTATTACCTTGATACTGCGGGATCCGAATCGGAGTTGATAAGATGAGAGTTTCGGGCCAGCCGGTATTTCATGTGGAGCCGGTCAGCGAAGCAAGAAAAAAGCATAGCATGAACGACAGAAATCGCACCATCCCCGTGCTCGCGGCTTTTGTTCTGCTGCAAGCCCAAATTCTTTACAGCCAAATCGCTTCCGACCTACGCGTGAATGACGAACCGGACACGTCTGCATTTATTGCGAGAAATCCCTCCCTTCACGTCTTTTCACCTGAACGTTTTCTGGTCGTCAGCGAAGACGACCGCTGGGACGAGCCCGGCTTTCAAGCAAGCTTTTTTGATGGCCAGGGCCATCAAGCGACAAAATATTTTTCCATTCTCGGCAATGAGAACGTTCTCCCGGAAGAGAATGACGAGTTCATGGTTCTCAGCCATTTTTACGAAGTGGGCCCTGTGCCACCAGAAGATTTTTGGGTGGGATATCGCCAAAGATACCGCGGCGTTCAACCGATCAGCGCGCTCGAGGCAATCGACCGCTTTACCTTCCCGATTGATGTCCTGGGTGATGTGGGCTCTGGCAGTGATCTTTTGCGCACGCGTTGGGGATCGGCTTACGTCGTCAATTTCCTCGGAACAATGTTCTTGCGCAAATTCGATCGCAACGATAGGGAGATCGGCGTGGCACGGCAAATGTCATATGAAGCGATACGAGACTTCAGCGCCTGCCTATCGCCCGATAGTCTGCGTGCTTGGGTTCTGCTCCGCACCTCGATGCCGACAGGAGCGCCTTCGCTGCCGATAGGTTTGCATTTTGCAGAGATCGATATAGAAACCGAAAGCAGTGGCGTCCGTGTCCTTTTGCCGGATCCTTCTTTTGGAAAACTGAACATTTCGCGCTTGCATACGCAGGCTTTGAATGATTCCACCATAACTGCTATTTATGCCCAAGGCGACTCTCTCCTTGAGCTTCAGCTCGGAATAAACGGCTCCGGCCACGCGCACCGAGCCTGGGCAGTGCCCCGCCTGCCGTGGCCGGGAGTGCCGAACACGAGTCTTATTCCTACCGCGTTGCTGGTGAGCAATCCACGGCAAGGCAGACGCAAGCTCTTGCTGGGTTTTACTGAAAGCCGGGCGGAAGGCACGACCACACAGTCGCGTTCTGTGCTCGCAGCGTACACACTTGGTGAGGACAGCTTGATTGCAGAACCCCCACGAGTCATGCTATTGCCTGGTAATGCGGAGCTCGCACAACGTGGCCAGGCCTTTCTTATGGATGATGGCGAGCTTTATGTGCCGGCAACAATTCATCCCCACAACCATCTTTTGAAAATCCAAAATGGCGAAATACGAGAATTGAGGCAACTCGCGGACTTGCCTGCAGGCGCTCATCAAACCTGGCCAGCCATTTTGCCGGAAGCGGGCAACAACTTTTGGATTTCCTGGAATGAAGGGCCAGCGTATCGCGGCCGGCGTCTCGATGCAAATGGCCAACTATTCTCTGCTTCGCAAAAGCTGCCGGATCGCGACGGTCTCTTCATGCAAAATGGCCGCTTTTTCGTGACAAAAACTCGGCATCCCTTCTCCAGCAGTTCAACTCGGCTGCAAATTCGCGAGTTGGAGAAGCAGTATTTGCTGTACGAAATCGAAGTGCCCGGCTTTTGGCACTCCACGCTCTTGCGCAAGCTCGATGAAGAGCGCTTCTTTGTATTTTATTTCAGCCCTCCTTTTGCGCGGCTTGACGTCCTGAATGCCATCACCGGCAGCAAAGAGGATTCTCTTCTGATATTTCCGGAAACGAATTCTGCCGGAGAATTGCGCACTATGCCTCTGCCCGATGGCCGCTATTGGCTGAATGTCCCGGACCGCCAGTATTGGACGCGTCCGGGCGCTTTCTTTTTATGGAATCCACGAGCCAAACAAATTTCAGCACCGATCGTGTCTCCCCCTGAAATCCTCGTTTGGCCCGTGACCGCAGATCGCTTTCTGGTCGCAAATTCTTCTGACGATCTAGCCCGGATCACGTTCGGTCTCAAAGATACTACGGGCCAAGTCATCGCTGTTGAGCGCATGCTGACGGCCGATGGCAGCACTTTTCCGCTTGCGGCCTGGCCTTTGCCGCGCGATCACTTTTTGATTTTTTTAAGAGTAGAAAATGCAGGGCAGACGGCCGCAAGAAAATTTTTGCTTTTAGCAAATTGAATCTTTGCCACACTGTGGCGAATCTTCTGGGTCTCTGAATGCACGTACACCCATGATTTGCTTTTGAAATTGCTCAACTTCCCATCTCTTTTGTTCTGGTATGGCCTTTGTAAGACAACGAAGCAGTCAAACTCCCCCCACAAGGCATTGAGGAAAAGTCTAAGGAGTAACTGCGATGAAAACGACGGCTAAATTGGTTGCGGCTGCCAGCGTGCTCGTGTTGATCTGCGCCTTTGAAAGCACCATGGCGCAAGACAAACCCGAACCCAAAAACTCAAATATCGGTTTGAAGCTCAATCTGGGCCTGGGCTCGCAGGATTTTACCGCGGCACAGGAGTTGGAAGAAGACGGCGCAGCTTCTTTGAATCTAGGCTACGGTGTTTCGCAGCGTGTGACGCTCTGGCTGGGTGCCCAATCTGGCGAATTTCAGCATACCAATGATGCCCAATTTACAAGCCACTGGGTGGGATTGGAATTCGACGTGCAATACAAATTCCGGCCCGAGCAAAAATTCCGCCCGTACGGAAAAATCGGCCTCGGCACGGCGTTCCTCGGCAACAAAGAGACCGACATTGTACTAAACGGCGGCGGCGTGACCTGGGCGCTCGGTGCAGAGTATCGCCTCACCCGTTTCCTCTCCGTCGGCGGGGAATTTTATTGGAAGGATTTTGAATACCGGCAGCAACAAGTTGGCGAGGATGATTTCAAGGACTTGCCCAGTGCATTGGAAGGAGATACACGCGGATTCATGTTGAACTTCACTTTGCATTAGCATGCCCCGTTTGACGGGCTTAAGATAAATGAGAGGCCGCAGTGTTTTAAGCGCTGCGGCCTTTTGCTTTTTGAGAAAAAATTCTGTACTGTTGCCTACTTTTCAGGGCAAATTCCGTATAAGCGGTTGTCGTTGAATTCCGTCACCATGTTTTTGATCATCTGGCATTTCGAGACTGACGAGGCCTGCGTAGAAGAATTCAAACGTGCCTACGATGCTGAAGGGGTCTGGGCGCAGCTCTTTCGCCAAAGCTCAGGTTATCTCCGCACCCATCTGGCGAATGATGTGAATGCCTCGTTTAGTTTTTTTACTCTCGACTATTGGAAGACCGTGCAGGATTTCCAGGACTTCAAAAACTCGCACGCGGAAGAGTATCGACGGCTCGATCGATTGTGCGAATCTCTTACCAAGCGAGAAACAAAAATAGGCGAATTCACCATAGAAGATTGAACGCTTGCAGAAATTTGACTGATAAAACCTCACGGTTCGAGGCGAGCATGAAGAAAGACGCGCTGATCGAGCTCTGTCGCTCACTGCCACATGTCACCGAAGACATCAAATGGGACAACGACCTCGTGTTCTCCATAGGAGGCAAAATGTTTGCCTGCTTCGATCTCAATAGCGATAAAAAAGTCTCATTCAAAACTTCACCGGCGATGTTTTCGCTGTTGACCGCGAAGGAAAACATCGTGCCCGCGCCTTACCTCGCGCGCCACGATTGGGTTTTGATTCAAAACCTCAAAGCACTATCGCCGGGCATGTTCAAGGAACTGTTACACGAATCCTATCAACTCGTCGCCGCCAAGTTGCCTCAAAGGGTCCGTAAAGAAATGGGAGTCGCAAACAGTGGCCAAAGGATTACAACTCCAAGTAAAAAGACTTCAGGAAAAAACGCACCAATCCCTAGAAAATAGGGTGATGAGCTCTCAAGAAGCTTCTGCGCGGGCGCTGCAAATCCCCTGACGATGAGTTGGCTTTTCAATGCATAGTCCCAACTTCAGAAAAAGTAAAGGCCCCGGCAGTGATATTCTTTACGTCTCACATTTTAAACCTCACGTTTAAATCAAGGACAACCATGCAACCCTCCATGACCACTACCACTTTTACTCTCGACGGCTATCGCGTGGCGCGAAATCTCGGCGTGGTGCGCGGCATCACCGTGCGCTCGCGCTCCATTTTCGGCACGATCGGTGCTGGCCTGCAGACGCTGATCGGCGGCAATATCACGTTATTCACCGAACTGTGTGAAAAAACACGCGCGGAGGCGTTTGACATGATGGTCGCACATGCCGAACAGGTGGGCGCCAACGCCGTCATCGGCGTGCGCTACGACGCCAACGAAATCATGCAAGGCGTGACCGAAGTGTTATGTTATGGCACGGCGGTGTACGTCGAGCGCGCATGAAATACTTTCTGGCTCTGGGCATTTGCGGGTTTTGCGGCAGGGAGAACCATATCAGCGCCGCCCGTATGGTAATGCTAATGTTGAATATGGCACTGCCGTGTCGCGACGGATGCCGCAATTTTCTTCCAGTGAAAGCTCCAAATCCGTGAACAAAACTTCGTGACCGTTTGAGTGCTAAAGGAGGCGTGGTGTGCAGGAAAATCAAACACCAGGAAAGGTAATGATCACTGCAATTTCACGGTTGAGAAACACACTTCTAAAATTCATATTGTCACTTGCGCTTGCCCTCGGCGGCGCGTGTGAATCGCGTTTGCAAAAAGCACGGCCATTGGAGACTGCTAAATTCGCACAAGTTTATGTAGGATTGTTGCAAGTGACGGTGGGAGACAGCTTGCCGCCGTCAAAGGCCGATTCGGTGTTTCAAGCCCATGGCATCACACGCCAGAATTTTGAAGCCGCCTCGCAGTACTTTAACGCAGAAGCCGAGAGGTGGGTCGAAGTACTGAAGCTGGTTGTGGCACAACTCGATTCCCAATTGGCAATGGAAACGCAAAAGCCGTCGAAAGACTCCAATAAGCAATGACATTTCTTTCATTTCGGGGCGGTTGATGAACAAATTCTTCCTCTCACAAATCCTTCAACCTCGCGCGCGCCAACTCAGCCTCTTGCGAATTCGGATATTTCTTAACCAACTGTTCCAGCAACGTCCGCGCTTCGGCTCGCTTGGACATTGAAATCAACGCGAAGGCGCGCTTGAGCATAGCCCCCGGCACTTTGTCGCTATTGGTATATTTTTCCGTGACTTCGCCAAACTCGGCCGCTGCACGTGCATACTGCTGCTGTGAATAGTAACTCTCGCCGATCCAATATTGTGCGTTGTCTGCCAGGGTGCTTTGAGGATAACGCCGCAAGAATTCCAGGAACCCTTCCCGGGCCAGGCTATACTGTCCCCGCACCAGATCCTGGTACGCCATGTCATAGAGCTTGCTGGGCTCGGTCGCGTTGGTTTTTTCCGTGAAGTTACCGCCTTTATCTGCAGCGGTTTCAGGCTGGCGCGGCGGTGCTTGAGAACCCGGATCGTTCGTGGCCAGCTCGGGCGACGCCGCAACGGCCGGCGGAGCAGTAGAAACTCGCTCGGCGGCAAGTCGCAGCTTGTTGGGGAAATTGGTGACGCGATTGTCAAGATCATCGACCCGATCATTGAGAACGCGGAGTTGCTCGGTGAATTGATTCAGGCGCAATTCCGTATCCGCGCCGGCGCGCAACACGCTCTCTTTTGCCTGTAAGGCGGGCAATTCTGCCTTGCTGAGCGAGGCGCGCAAACGGCCAACTTCCAGCCGCAGGGAATCAACCTGATCACGCAAGGCGGCGTTTTCGCCCTCCATCTTGCGCACCTGTTGCGGCATAATGCAGCCGCCGATCGGCAGGCTCATCAAGAGCGCTGCAATTACCATGTATACTCGCATAGCTGACCTCGCGGGAAGAGGACCGTGGTTTTTCCGCGATATTCGTGTCACGCGTGCTATTCCCGTCACCCGTGGGCGGCAGGGGTCAATCTTGACGGCGCAGCGCAATCTTCGCAGGAAGGGCATATAAATTGTGCAAGAGCTATTCAGCGATTGACGATTCTGAATTCGGCGCGGCGATTTCTGAACCAGACGGTTTCATTGTGGCCGGTCTCCAAAGGCCTTTCCTTGCCGTAACTGATGGTCGAAAAACGCGAGCGCTCGACGCCGAGTGACGTCATATAGCGCATGACCGCTTCCGCGCGCCGCTCACCCAAGGCGAGATTGTATTCGATCGTGCCGCGCTCGTCGCAATGTCCTTCGATCAGCAGATTGACGCCGGGATTGCTGCGCAGCAGAACCGCATGATTGGCAAGGATGTCTCGCGCCACAGGCGTGAGATCGGATTTGTCATAGTCGAAATTCACGTTGCCGAACACCAAGGGCGCAGCTTCGCTCGCCTCCTCACGCACCGCAGCCTTGGGCTCTGCCGGCGGTGGTTGCGGCGCGGGCTCGGAGCTATAGCTCGACGGATCGGGCTCGGTTTGCGGCTCGACATTGGTCGCCTTTTTGGGGCAACCGCTCAACACCAGCCCGGCGCCTGCCAGCGCCAAAGTTAGAATCACTCCCCGGGTCGAAGATGCAAATGAACGAATCATGTTATTCTCCGTGTGGATTTATTTCTTGCAATCAAAAAACTCTTTAGGGCGAACGTTTGCCGACCATGCGGGACTGGTACAAAGGCCCCGATGAGTCATGCGCCGGACGTTCTCGCCGTTCCATTCCATGCTGTATAAATCGGATTTCCCTTCACGCGTGGAACTGAACACGAGGCGATAGCCGTCGGGCGACCAGCTCGGATCTTCATTGGTGCCGCCCGAAGCCGTGAGCTGCACCACATTCTCTCCGGTGACGTCGATCGTCAAGATTTGAAACCGGCCTTCCAGACGCGAAACATAGGCGATTTTGTCGCCCCTGGGCGACCAGGCGGGTGAATCGTTATACTCACCGGTCGTGGTCAAGCGGCGCGCGTTTCCGCCCTCCGCATCCATGATGAACAATTGCGGGCTGCCCAGGCGGTCTGAAGTGAATACCAGCTCGCGCCCGGTGGGTGACCAGCTCGGCGAAGTATCAGTCAATGGATGAAACGTGAGGCGTCGCAGCTTGGTGCTGCCCTCATTCATTGAATAGATTTCAGCATTGCCCTCGTGCGAGGAAACCAGCGCGAGGCGTTTGCCGTCGGGCGACCAGACCGGAGCAGTTTGCAAGCCGGGCAGTTTCAGGTGCTCAACCGGCTTACCGGAAAGCACGTCCGCCAGGAGCAGGTCGGGCAAGCCGAATTGATAAGTGGTAAATGCAACGGTGCGGCCATCGACCGACCACGCGGGTGTCAAATTCAAGCTGCCGTTTTGTGTGAGCTGCTGCTGATTGGTGCCGTCATAGTCCACGATAAAAAGTTCTTTGCCTTGTAAGAGCTGTGCCGTAAAGACAATGCGGCTTTGCGCAATGCCTTTCTGGCCGGTGAGCGTTTCTACGATATCGTCCGCGAGGGCATGAACGAGCAGGCGCAAATTGTCGCGGCAGCCGCGGTAGCTTTTGTCCGCGAGCACGAGCTGGGAACGGCCATCGCGCAACTTTGCGGCAAAAGTCACGCTATTGCTCTCGATTTCAATCTCCGGCTGCACCGTCAGGCGGAAAGGCTCGCCGCTGCCGCGCGCAGCCAATTCCAGCCAGGGTGAGTTTTGCCCCGCGAGCTGCTCATCGGTGCGATAAGAGGCGATGACGCTGGACATCCACAGGTCGTTGTCCAAAATATCCAGCACGCGCGCGGCTTCCATGACACTCGCTTGTTTGCGCGTCGTGCAATTCTTCAATTCCACCGGAATGCGTGAGAAAGAATTGGTTTCCACGCGCAGGCGAACATCACTTTGGCTCAGCGCCGCCTGGCTGGCAAAGAACAAAAGAAGCATGAGACCTGGAAGAGCGCGATTCAACAATTGCATATCACTATTTTCGAAAAATCCTTTACATTCGACCACCCAGGCGCTGAATGGTCAGGTGCTTCAGCAGCCCGCTAAAAATTTAGACGACGGCTCCCAGCTCTTGGTTGTACCGGCTACCAATTTGCAACGAAATCAAAATGAACGCCGAGCGTTTCCATCCCCACGCCTTCGGGCAGCATGGGCAAAGGGTCGGCGTTATGGACCGCACGCAAGGCGGCTTGATCAAAAGCGAAATTGCCGGAAGATTTTTCGAGCTCAACCGACAGAATTTTTCCGTTTTTTGCAACCACAAAATGCACCGTCGCCAGGAATTCTCCCGGTCCGAGATACGTCGGCTGCCATTGATTCTCGATACGGAATTGCAGGAGCGCAAGATAGTGGGGGAATGGAAATGCCGGTCCGTCCACTCGCGCCACTCCCCCGGTGCCGCTACCGGCGCCTATTTTGCCGCCACCGGTTCTCGCAGCGTTCGAGCCTGCTGAGGCTGCAGGTGAGGAAACCTGAACACCGGCGCCTTTTCCTTCATCCGTGTCTTTAGCTGATGCCGTCTTAGGCGGTTTTTTTGTCACCGCCGGCGACGGCGTTTTTTTGTCGCTTCGATTTTGAGTTAAGTCTGGCTGCGGTGGTTCCTTTTTGCGTTGCTCCTTCTTCTGCACCGGTTCCGCCGGCAGAGGGGAAGGGGGTGCCTTCGTCGCTCCGGCCGGAGTGGAGGCGAAGCTCGATTTTGCTTGAGTGCCGGTTCCTTTAGAAACGAGCATCGCCGTGATCGTGCGCGGATACCCCCGTTGTACCGGCCGCCACTGGCTCACCTGCAACACAATCGCCAGCAACAGCACATGCCCTGTCGCGGAAACGGCAAAGGCCTTTTCGGCGGATTTGCGCATTAGGGAATCTCTGGGAGGGCTGCAGACTCCAAAACCAGCCCGACGTTCTCGACGCCGGCTTGCCGGATCATATCCATGACGCGGACGATATTGCCGTATTCGGCTTTGCCGTCACCCTCGATCAAGACGGGCAAACCCGGAGAGCGTTGCATTGCCGTAGCGACGGCACTGCCGATTTGAGCTAACGGCACGCGGTCGCTATTGACAAACGCCTGGCCGGTGCGATCGACGGTGACCAGCACGGCGCGCTGCGACTGCGGCTGGCGTACGGCCGCGCGCGGCAGATTCACCTTTGCCCCCGAGCGTATAAACGGCGCAGCAATAATGAAAATGATCAACAGCACGAGCATGACATCAACGAGCGGCGTCACGTTGATATCCGACACGACTTTCAATCTTTGCTTTCTCACGGTACCAGTTGTGCGTGAAGTAGATGTTCAATTCGGTCTGCAGCCGGGAGAGGTAGTCTTCGATTTTCGCCAGCCGCGCGGCCAGATGATTGTTGCACATGAGCGCAGGAATGGCGACCAACAAGCCGGCGATCGTGGTGATCAGCGCTTCCGCGATGCCCGGTGCCACCACCGCGAGCTCGGCGCTGCCGGTCTGCCCGATGCTCAAAAAAGTATACATGACGCCCCACACGGTTCCCATCAAACCCAGGAATGGGCTGATGGTGGTGGTGGTGCTCAGAAAAGTCAGGCCGCCGCTCAGATGAGAAACCTCATTGTCCAATGCGGTTTGCAGGCGCAGATGCAGGTCTCGTTCCGGCGTCATGTTTGTGCCGAGAGCGGCTTCGAGATAACGCGCCTTACCCGGCGTCTGGGTTTCCAGAAAAGCCGCCAAGGTCATATAACCTTCTTCGAACATTCTTCCGGCCGGCCCGCCGATCTCCTTGACGATTTTGCCGTACAGCGCCTGTAAATCGGCATTGGGGCGGAGAATGTTGATGGCACGCATGTATGCTTCAACGCATGCTCGAAACTGCCAGTGTTTATTCAGGGTGATCGCCCAAGTGGCGACGGAGAAAAGCAGCAGCAGAAAGAGAATGGTTTTGCTGAAGAGACTGCTAGTGGCAAGAAGATGCCAGATGCCGATTTGCGACAATGAAACGATGCTCCTTAAATATTTCTGTAACCATGGCGGACAACTTTTAAAGGTTATGCATCTGCGCGCTCAAATGCAAGAATTTTTCTTCTATCCGGGTAATACAGAAATGGAAATTCTCAACTTGGTCCTGTGGTGGTCGATGCTGAACCGTCTGAGTGCGGCCCCTCCCCTGCTGTTATGGTTGTTGGGCGCGGGCCTGGCTGTTTTGGCTTTGCAACAGCTATCTCCGCGCAATCTGTTCGCGCGTTGCGCCGCTCTGCCCAATGACGAAGGAGCATGGCAAGAGTTTTTTCGCCGCTATCGCGCTCATATGGTTTCGGCCATTTGTCGTATCCTGGGCTATTCGCCCGCAGGCCGGCACTATCATCTTTTCCCAGACGTGCTCCAGCGGGTGCATTTGCGTTTGCTGGAAAACGAGCGCCGCGCTTTGCGAAGTTTCCGCGGCGAAAACGAAGAGGCCGCGCAAGCCTATTTGCGCAAAATCGCCACCGGCATCGCGCTGGAGACGTTGCCGCAGAAGGGGATCGTGAAGCTGCCCCTCGAAGCGTTCGTAGACGACAACGATCGCTTCCGCTCGCCCACGGTTCTCGAGCAACCCGGTGCCTCGGAAGATTATGTGGCATTGCGGCAGGACATTGAGGCCGGCCTCGACAAAGTTCTGCGCGGCGGCAAAAAATACCGCAACATGCTAATCTTCAAACTATCCTTTCTCTGCGGTTTTTCGCCAGGTGATATTACCCGGATTTTGGGCCTGAAAATCGGCTCGCGCCACGCGATTGAACAGCTCATCTATCGCATGCGCGGCCAATTGGCGCTGCATCTGCGCGACGCAAGCAGAAACTGAGTTTCTTATTCCATTCGGATTGGATCCAAGAAGCTGCCGCCCGGGCGCTGTAAGTCTTCACCCCCGGGCGGAGATCTGATAGTTACAAAAAATGTAACTGTTAAGCTGATTGGCGATTTTCGATTCCCGATTTACGATCGCCGATCTGCGATCGTAAATCGAAAATCGGGAATCGGAAATTGCCATGCTTTTTTGGAACGATAGGCAAAGCTGAACTGTTACCAAAAAATGAACAAACGAACAAGCAGAAAGATCGCCTACATGCCCTCACTCCCCTCTCCTCTAGAAATGCTCACGTTATATTCTCACCAAGTGCCGCCACAAGATGTACATCAATCCGAGCACCACTTAAAAAGCTGCGCCAGTCGTGCCGATTCCCTCGCGAGCAAGAATGAGCCCGCGCCAGCTCATGTCGCGGCGCCTTCCTCCCGATGCGCGGCTTCCTCCATAGCGGAACCGAAAGCTGAAGAAGGTGGATGTTTGCCTCCCGATTGCCTCGGCATGTTCGTCCTGAATGAGCTGGGAGAACCAGACCGGCAGCAGGTGGAAAAACATTGTGCGTTGTGCGAGCCGTGCCGCGAGCAATTGGTAGAAGTTTTCCGCGCCCTCACGCGGCCTGTGGACGTGAACGAGCAAGCCTATTGCGCGGACGGCTCCCTCCGAGGAATCGACACGCAACAAAATTTTCCTTGCATCGTTTAAGCCAAATCATTAATGCTAACAGTCACAATATTGACGAATTGCAGCAAGCATAGTGCCCAAATGTGAAATGTTTCCCGGGCGCCGCGTTTTAAATGATACAATAAAATATTGTGCAAAACTGAATTTGTGAACTAATTCTACCTGCTTGGCTGCGGCTCGCCTGGAATTAGTGCCTGTTCGTTCACTTGTGCCAAGTAACACAATAACGGCAGAATCTTATCCGTTCCCGTCTCAATTGAGCCGGGAAGAATCAAGGAGAAATTTGCGATGAATGCCCCCAAAAAATATTCGAGCATGATTTTCTTGTTGCTCGGCATCACTGTCGGCGCGTTGGTTTTTTCTCAATTCAACGAGCACTCGCAACCGCGGGTATTCAGCTCGCCAACAATCACCGCGGAGAAGCCCGCGACGGACGTTCAGCCTGCGCGCGATCGCGCCATCAATTCATTGCGCGATTTGAACAACGCTTTTGTGGAAATCGCGGAGACCGTCAATCCTACGGTGGTCACCGTGTTTACGGAAAAAGTGACCCGGATGCGCACAACCAACAATCCTTTCTTCTTTTTTAGCGATCCGTTCCGCGATTTTTTCGGAGACGACTACGGTGCTTCTCCCCGCAATCGCCGCGGCACGCCGGAGCGTGAATTCCGGCAGCAAGGCTTGGGCTCCGGCGTAATCGTGCGCGCGGACGGCTATATTCTCACGAACAATCACGTCGTCGCGCAAGCCGACAGCATTTACATCCGCCTGATGGACAGTCGCGGCACTTTGCCGGCCAGGATCATCGGCACGGATCCGCGCACCGATCTCGCCGTCATTAAAGTCGAAAGCAGAGATCTGCCCGCCGTCAAACTCGGTGATAGCGATCAACTGCGCGTGGGTGAATGGGTCCTGGCCATCGGCAGCCCATTGGGCGAAGAGCTGGCCTCCACGGTTACCCAGGGCATCGTAAGCGCCAAGGGTCGTTCGCAAGTGGGGCTCGCTGACTATGAGGATTTCATTCAAACCGATGCCGCCATCAATCCCGGCAATTCCGGCGGCGCGCTGGTGAATCTCGATGGTGAGCTCGTCGGTATTAATACGGCGATTGCCACGCGCACCGGTGGTTTTCAAGGCATTGGTTTCGCCGTGCCGATCAATATGGCGCACAGTGTGATGGAATCCTTGATCAAATATGGCAAGGTCGTGCGCGGCTACCTCGGTGTGAACATTCAAAGCCTCGATGAAAACCTCACTAAATCGATGGGCTTGCCCGATACCGAAGGTGCCCTGGTCAGCGAGGTCGTGCGAAACACTCCCGCGGCTAAAGCCGGCTTGCAGGAAGGCGATATCATTCGGCAGTTGAACGGAAAAAGAGTCGAAAATCATCGCCAGCTTCGCAACGATATCGCCGCCATTGCCCCGGGCACCACCGTACAATTGCAAATCTTACGCGACGGCAATACCAAAGAGATTGCCGTCAAGCTGGGCGAGCTGCCCGTTGACGATCAGCAGGCGCGTGCGGGAGGATCCGATGAACGCTCCGAGGACGTCGAAAGCTTGCTGGGTTTTGCGGTATCGCCGGTCACGCCCGATTTGTCAGATCAATATGAGCTGGAGCCGGACGCGAGCGGCGTCGTGGTCGTGAACATCGACCAAAGCAGCCCCGCGTTTCGGGCCGGCTTACGCGAAGGCGACCTGGTGCGGTCGGTCAATCGCAAACGCGTGGAGAGCCTGGCGCAATTCAACCAGACAGTTAAGGCCTTAAAGCGTGGTGACTCCCTGCTGCTACAGGTCGTGCGTCGCACCGGCAGTTTCTTTTTGGCGTTCAATTTGTAAGCCGGCTGCTTTTGCCGCGATCGGAGCTGATCACACGCTTAGCCACGAGGCTATCCCGAGACCACAACCTATCATCCCGTAGGGATCTTGGCAGATTCGGCACCCAGGCCAGTTATAGGTATCATGCCCGGGTCAACCAAGCCGCAAGGCCCTTTCGGGATCCCTACGGATGACATTTCAGGGTTTTCGGACAGGCTTTAAACTGAAAAAACCTATTGTGTTTGGTTCCACTGACAAAAAGCCTGCCCGCTGCTGAGACGGGAAGGCGCATTATTTTTGTGTTAAATCCCTCGGATTTATTTTCCGCAAACGTGCGCGCAGGAAAGTACTGTTCCTCCGTCTTTGTATTCATTAGACGAACCACTGTTCCTGTTTGAAACAGATCTTCCCATTTTCATTGGGGTGCGGTACCGACCGGTCTGATCAAGCAAATGCCCTACCGGCGCCAGTGGCCGGCAAAGACCAACTTGGCTACTTTCATTGCGCGAATAACGACCACCTCCCCCAAATACTCAAAGTTTCCCAATTGCATACTTGTTCAAGGCAGCCGCTAGCAGCCTGAGCAAGCGAGCCGTATTTCCATCTCCTCTATGAATGGATTCTCTTGCGTGCAATGACGCACATTGCCAATTCGCACTTTAAGCAAGAAGTGGTAGCATTCTGTGAACAGGGAGGATTGTGGGCTCAGTGGGTGGCTTGCAAAGAAAGGAGATTCTCATGCAGCAGCGGAAAACCGAAGACGACAAAAGCTTGGCGATAGATCTTTCAACCTGCGCCGGCCGCAGCGTGCAGAAACTTCCTAGCATGACGGAGATGATCTCGCCGGAGCAACAAAAGCGTTTACTCAAGAAACTTTTCGCAGGCGACAAAGCCAACTTCGCCCATTTGTTGGCGCAGCTCGATGCCATCTCGAGCTGGAAGGAGGCGCACCGTTTTTTGGATGACTATTTTCAACAACACGGCATCAATCCCTATCATGACGCGGCCGTGTGCTTTTCCGACCTCGCCTATCGCCGGTATTTTCCACAGGATACTTATCTCTATTCCGTGCACGAGGATTTTGCCCAAACCGATTTACGGTTCTTGCCGTTTCTCCAGCTTGCGCAATGACACGAGATCACCACGTCTGAATGTTTTGTTTTTCACTGGCGCGATCGCCCGGCTGCTCGGCTGGCCGGGGTGATCGCTTCATCGCATCTGCGTGTAACGAAGCAACAAAACCATCGCCAACAACACGGCGATACCATTGATCACCAGAACCTCTCCGGCGGTGAATGCAACGTTTTGATGAGCCACCATCCGTCCCACCCAACCGGTCCAGCCTGAAATCTGTTGCGGCATGAAACCTCCTCCCGCCGTTTGATATTCAACTCCACCCGTAATCACCCGGATCATGGGATTGCAAACGGGAATCAAAAAATAAAACAAAGTATCTTCGGCAAATCCGGCGAAAAGCACGGCCAACGCGAGAACGGGGAGATAGCAGCGCGCACGCGCATACAACCACAGCAAGGTTCCAGCCGTGACCAGGCCGTACCCCAATTGATGAACGTTATTGATGCGCTGATCCTGCGGAGTGAAGCCGTCACTTTGCAGCAGCGCTGCAATTGCGCCTCCGATCATCACGTCATAAACGACCAGCCCCAGAAAGATCAACAACGGCAGGCCCAGGCGGCGTACCCTGGAGAGAGGAGTTGAGATTTTTTTCATAGCAGCAATCTTGCTTCTGCTTGAGCGTTTTGGTAATTTGGGTAAAACGAAAACGATGCGCATTCGCGCTACGGAACTCAACCGCGAGGGACGATATGCTGCTCGAAAACAAAATTGCTTTGATTACCGGCGCTTCCAGCGGTATAGGCAAAGCCATCGCCTTACTGTTTGCGCGGGAAGGTGCCCGGCTTGCCTTGCTGGGAAGGGACGTCAAAGCCTTGCAGGCCATAACAGTGGCCGTACGTGAACAACGGGCCCTGAGCTTGTCTGCTGACGTTACGCGGCCCGAGGACTGCCGTCGCGCCGTTGACAAGGCTGTGACGCATTTCGGCGGGCTCGACATTCTGGTCAATGCTGCAGGCATTATCGGCAATGGCACAATTAAAAACACCTCGGCCGAAGCCTGGGGACAAATGATGCAAGTGAATCTGCACGCAGCGTTTTACATGATGCAATTCACAGTGCCCTATCTGGAGAAATCCCTCGGCAACGTCGTGAACGTCTCCAGCGTCACCGGTTTGCGCGCGTTTCCGAACGTGCTGGCCTACTGCGTCAGCAAGGCCGGTCTGGATCAATTGACGCGCTGCGCTGCGCTGGAATTGGCACCCGCAGGCGTGCGCGTAAACGCGGTAAATCCCGGAGTCGTCGTTACAAATTTACATCGGCGCAGTGGCATGGATGAAGTCAAATACGCCGCGTTCTTGGAGCACAGCAAAACCACGCATCCCTTGGGTCGTGTGGGCGAGCCCGAAGACGTGGCCGAAGCCGTCCTCTACCTTGCTTCCGAACGTGCGGGTTGGATTACCGGCGTCACACTCAGCGTCGATGGCGGCCGGCAGCTCACCTGCGCACGGTGATCTACTCGGCAACTTCAACGCGAACTAGCCAAAATCACCAATGTTCTTTACAAAAACTACGCCAACGGATAGAAACAACCCAACGGATGAAAAAAATCCGTTGGGTTGTTTCTATCCGTTGGAATTCTTCTGATCTTTGAGAAATTCGCCGTGCAAAGACTGAACATTGGCGAGTTAGAATCTCAGAGTAAAAACCGTCTCCGCTTCCGGTTCAGAATGCACGCTGATGGTGCCCCGATGCAAGCGCATGATTTGGCGGGAAAGGCTGAGTCCAATGCCGGAGCCACCCGGCTTGGTGGTAAAAAAGGGGATGAAAATCTTGTCTATGACTTCCGGCAAAATGCCCGGCCCGTTGTCGGCAATTTGTAACAACACCCGCCCCCGGTCATCCAGGCGCGCGCGCAATTCGATTTTGGCGCCGGGCCGGTGTTCCACGGCTTGGATCGCATTGAGCAGAAGATTGATCAAAATCTGCTCAACCAACTCCGGGTCGGCGGTAACTTCCAGGCTTTCCGGGGTGACCGCGACCCTCAAGTCGATGGCATTTGCTGCAACTTGCGCGCGCATCAATTGTTGCACGCTGCCGAGCAATACCTTGACTGGAAAAATCTGGAAATTGGCCTTGGGAATACGGGCGAGATTGCGATAGGCATCGACAAAATGCAGCAGCCCTTCGCTGCGTTTTTGAATCGTCTGCACCGCGCCTTGCACGTCGTGCATGGTCTCCGTGCCCGGCGCGGCCGCCGTCTCTTCACCGTTGCGCTTGCCATTCGTGCTCAACAAATCATTGATCGTCGAAGCCAGGGAAGCGATGGGCGTGACGGAGTTCATGATTTCATGGGTTAAGACCCGAATCAGCTTTTGCCACGCTTCCAGCTCTTTTTCTTCCAATTCGCTTTGAATGTTTTGTAAAGATACCAGCGTGTATCGTTGCTCGCGCATTTTGAGCTCGGTGGCATACAGCGCCAGTTGCAGGATTTCATTGCGATCATCGACTTTCACCAGCGCTCTTTCCCCCGACCTCAACTGCAGAAGCTTTTCCACCAGGGGCTTGCTGAACGCCTCGAGTGCGTGAATGTTTTTCGCGGTCGGGGCGCGCAGCAAACGCCGCGCGGCGGTGTTCATCAACTCGATCTCCCCGCCGGGCTGAAAGGAAATCAGGCCGATGCCGACGTGCTGCACCACGGTTTGCAAATAACGATAATGTTCTTCCTTCTCCGCGCGCGCCTGCTGAAATTTGGCAATGACCTCGCTGAACGCGGCTTTCAATTGATCAAAGGCGGAGCCCAGCCCGGCGCCCGTGAAGCTCTGCGAAAAATCGCTGTGCTTGATGGCGTCGAAAAAACGGCTGAGATCGCGGTTGGTTTTTTCGACGTAATGCAGCAGAGAATAGATTTGATAAACACAAAGGCCGGTCACGATCACGATCGTGGCATGCAGATCAGTGCGATAGAGAAGATAAAAAAGCAGGAGAAGCGAGCCGGCCAGCATGAATACGCGACCGACAACTTGCAGGCGAAAGCGCTTATAAACCATATTTCTCCAACCGGCGATAAAGCGAAGTGCGCGTCAACCCCAATTCGCGCGCAGCCTGACTGATGTTGCCGCCGTGTTTGCTGATGGTGCGGCGAATGACGGCTTTCTCGACCTCTTCCAAATTGTAGTTGTCAAACACCAAACCCTCCTCTTTCGCTTCCGCCGGCAGCAGCAGAAAATCTCCAGGATGCAAAACTTGCTCCTCGCCGAGAATGACGGCGCGCTCGATGGCGTGCTGCAGCTCGCGCACGTTGCCGGGCCAGGCATATTTTTCCAGCTTCTTGAACGTGGCCGCGTTCACGCGCTTCAAGGGTTTTTGATATTTTTTCGAATACGACTGCAAGAAATGATCGACCAGTTGCGGTATGTCTTCGACGCGCTCGCGCAACGGCGGCAGCTGGATCTCCACGGTGTTGATGCGATACAACAAATCCTGCCGGAATTTTTTCTGCGCCACCAGGTCATGAATGGGCATATTCGTCGCGCAGATCAATCGAATATCGACGGGCCGGGCCTGGTTCGAGCCGAGACGAACGATCTGGCGATTCTGCAGCGCGGTGAGCAATTTGGCTTGCAACGGCAAGGAAAGATTGCCGATTTCATCGAGAAACAACGTGCCGCCGGAAGCGATTTCGAAGCGGCCGGCACGCTCTTCTTTGGCGTCCGTAAACGCCCCCTTCACGTGGCCGAAGAGCTCACTTTCAAACAACGTCTCGCTCAACGCGCCCATGTCGACGCTGATAAAAACTTCCTTCCCGCGCTGCGATTGCCGGTGCAGCTCGCGCGCCACCAATTCTTTGCCAGTGCCGTTTTCGCCCAGAATCAAGACATTGGCGTCGGTCTGCGCTACCTTCTTGATTGTAGCAAAAATATTCTGCATGCCCGGGCTGGTGCCCACGAAATCCTGAAATTGTTGATCGAGATCCGCGCTGAGCTGTTGTTGTTGCATTTTCAGGTGGCTCACTTCGACGCGCGATAGCCGCAAATTCATCGCGGCGGAGAGGGTGGCCAGCAGTTTCTCATTCTGCCACGGCTTGAGCACGAAATCCATGGCACCGGCTTTGATGGCCTGCACCGCCATTTCCACGTCGCCGAAGGCCGTGATCAGGATCACGACTGCCGAAGGAGCGATCGTCAGAATCTGATTCAGCCAGTAAAACCCTTCGCTGCCGCTGCTGACGTCGCGCGTGAAATTCATGTCCAAAAGTATGACGTCGTAGTCCTCATTTTTCATCAGCCCCGGCAGCATTTCCGGATGCTTTTCAGTGTGCACCGCCGCAAAATGCTGTTTCAGAAACAGGCGTGCAGCGTGCAACACGTCTTCATCGTCGTCGATGACGAGAACCTTGCCGAACTTCTTGGTCATCAATAAGTCCTGCGGTCTGGACGCCTCGTGCTTTGGGTATGCGGAAGGATGGGAATTTTTTTAAAGATAAACAATCACACCGGAAAGCGAAAGCACTTTCTCACTGCCAACTTACGAAAACTCGGGCCAGTTGTTGCGAAGCCAGAGCAGCTTCGTTTCTATTAAGACACGCATTTGCGGACATTGGTTGCCTGGTTCTTGCATCTTTTGGCAGGAATGACGATTTTCATCCGTTACGTAAGAACCTCTCAGATTTTAATGCTGGCTCTATCACACGAGGCACAACGCAATAAACCGCAACCAAAAATAGAAGCGCACGCAAAGACGCAAAGAATACGCAGGGTTTTTCTTTGCGAAATCTTTGCGTCTCTGCGTGAAAATTTTTGCTTTTCCTGCACGGATTTAGTCAATCAGGCACCGATCATGCGGAGGCGATTATGAACATACGGACGTTCCGGAAAAGGGAGATTTCTTCGATCTGTTTTATACTGATCTCTTGCGCTCAAATCCGGGCGCAAATCAGGCCGGAGCTTTCCGTGGCGCTGATCATGCGCGATCCCAAATGGCTGGGCTCGTTTCCGCAGAACCCATATTGGTCGGAAGACAGCGGCACACTGTACTTCGAGTGGAATCCGGAAGCGCAACCCGCTGATTCATTGTATCAGGTGAGCCGCGCAGCCGGCCGGCCCGTCAAAGTCTCCTGGGCGAGGCAAAAAGAACTTCCTCCACCGGGAGGAAAATACAATCGTAGCCTGGGCCAAAAGGTCTTTGCACGCGATGGTGACGTCTTTCTGTTTGACCTCAAAAACGGCAAATGCCGGCAAATCACCAATACCGTAGAGAATGAAGGTAATCCGCGCTTTTCTTTTTTAGAAGACGCCGTCATTTTTGAGCGCGACCGCAACTTGTTTTCCTGGAGAATAGCGACGGGAGAGTTGCTGCAGTTAACGGATTTTCGTTCTGGAACAAAACCACAGGAGAAGAAACCCTCGACCGACGTTCAAAAATATCTTGCCTCAGAGGAATTGCGGTTGCTAGGAACGCTGCGTGAGAGCAAGCATGAGCGCGAAAGCAGTGAACGCATGAACAAACTCCTGGAGCCACGAAGACCGAAGACTATCTATCTCGGTGAGGATACGATCGAAAACATACAGCTTTCGCCGGACGAAAAATTCGTCACCTTCCGCCTGGAACGCCGGCCAATGGAAACACGCACGGCGCGAGTACCGAATTTCGTCAATGAAACGGGATTCACCGAGGAGATTGCCACGCGTGTCAAAGTGGGCGAGCCCACCTCCACCTACCGCCTCGGTTTTTGGGACCTCGCTGCCGATACGGTGCTGTATGTGAAGGCGGAGGGCTTGCCGGAGATTTCCACGCCGCGTGCGTTTACGGCGTTGCCCGCGAAGGCAGATTCGGTCGAAATCTCGATCGCTTTTTCTGGAAACAGCAAAAGTATAGGCCCCATAAAATCTAGCAGCCGCGAAGTGATCTGGCACGGGCCTGTTTGGAGCGAAGACGGCAAACTCGCCTTCGTCGTGGTGCTGGCGCTGGACAACAAAGATCGCTGGCTCGCCTTGCTCGATTTGCCCTCAGGAAAACTGAGCGTTATCGATCATCAATATGACGAAGCCTGGATCGGCGGGCCCGGCATCGGCGGCTGGTGGAGTGGAGGCAAAGTTGGATGGATGCCGGACCACGAAAACGTATGGTTCTGTTCGGAAGAGGGCGGCTATTCGCATTTATACACGGTCAACGTCAAGACGCTCTCTAAACAAGCATTGACTCATGGCGCTTTCGAAGTTTCTACGCCCTTCATTTCACGCGATAAAAAACGCTGGTATTTCACCAGCAACGAGGGGAATCCCGGCGAATATCACTTTTACAGCATGCCGCTCAACGGCGGAGCCAGAACGCGTTTGACCACTCTAGCCGGCGAAAATGAAGTGACGCTTTCGCCGGACGAAACCATGCTCGCGATTCGGCATTCCAAGGCGCATGAGCCGTGGGAAATTTATTTGCAACCCAACCGGCCCGGGGCCCTCGCGCAACGCGTGACGTATTCGACCACGGCAGAATTCAAGAACTATCCCTGGCGCACGCCGGAGTTCATCACTTATGTTGCGCGTGACAGCAAGCTGGTGCATGCACGCTTATATCGTCCGGAAAAGAGCAACGGCGCCGCCGTAATTTTCGTGCACGGCGCGGGCTATCTGCAAAATGCGCACAACGGCTGGTCATACTACTTTCGCGAATACATGTTCCACAATTTGCTGGTGGAGCGCGGCTACACCGTGCTTGACCCCGACTATCGCGCCAGTGCGGGCTATGGCCGGGACTGGCGCACCGCGATTTATCGCCACATGGGTGGCAAGGATTTGGAGGACATTGTCGATGGCGCAAAATTTCTAATCGAAAAGCATGGCATTGATCCCGAGCGGCTCGGCCTGTATGGCGGCAGCTATGGCGGGTTCATCACTTTGATGGCCATGTTTACCACTCCCGAGGTCTTCGCTGCCGGCGCTGCGTTGCGGCCGGTGACGGATTGGGCACACTACAATCACGGCTATACTTCCAATATTCTCAACATTCCGCAAGCTGACACGCTCGCCTACCGGCGCAGCTCGCCGATTTATTTTGCCGAAGGATTGAAGGGCGCGCTGTTGATCTGCCACGGCATGGTGGACGTCAACGTGCATTTTCAGGACACCGTGCGCCTGGCGCAAAGATTGATCGAATTGGGAAAAGAGAATTGGGAGGTGGCGATCTATCCGGTAGAAGATCACGCGTTCAAAGAGGCCAGCTCGTGGCGGGACGAATACCAGCGGATTTTGAAACTATTTGAAGACAACTTGCAGTGAGTGAGTGCAATGCATATAGAATAAAATCTGAATTAGGGCATTTAATTTAAAGCTGCCCGCAACAGCTTAGTGCTCTGCCTCGTAAATTCGATGACGTATTTTGTATTGCTCAACTCGCCCCACCCTTTTTCTGTTCATCCTAGGCTCTTAATCCCGAAGGGATGCAATGATTATAGCCCTATTCCACGAAACCAGCATCAATAACCCCGAAGGGCATAGGTGTCAAGCTAAGCGAACATCGATTCGAGCAAAGGCAAGGGATAGACTCTTTTTTTGCTTTTGCCTTTGAGGCAACGTTTCGCTATAAATTTCATGGCACTGG
>JBOHQX010000124.1:0-6112 GCA_050732395.1 bacterium | reverse complement strand
AGCATGCTCATTCAGCATGGCGCATGAAAATGCCCCAGAGCATCCGTTGGGTTTTTCTATCCGTTGGCCTGAACCAAAGCCGCCGCGAAGCGGCTTCAGTTGGCGGCGCAGCCGCCAACTGGCGTAGGGCGTTTAAAGAATCAAATATAGAATAAAATTCGTGACTATTCAGCTCAAAAAAGAAGAGTAAACGGATGGAGCGGATTGAACGGATAGTGATTCTGCAAAACAAGTTTTAGAAATCCGCTCTATCCGTTCAATCCGCTTACAGGAAATAGGAGCTGAATAGTAACTAAAATTCTAACTTTTTTCCAACGGATAGATTAAGACCAACGGATGGAAAGATTGAGTGTTCTATCCGTTGGACTTAGTCTATCCGTTGGAGCCGCCCGCAGGGCTACGGATTTCAGCTTGTCTGAAAATCCGCTGTAGGCCTTAAGAGTCAAATCTTTGCAAAAGAAGCAAAATCTAAACATTTTTTGCCGTCGCACCACGGCTCTGATCTGCAATTTGAATGCACCTCTGGGTAGCCACGTTAGATGAAAGTAAGGTCCATTCTTTTTGCCGGGTTTTCGACATTGCTGTGGCCAGGCACGCTCTCAGCGCAAAATGTCGGGAGAATCGCCGGAACTGTAACCGACGCTGAAACCGGTAATCCCCTGCCCGGTGCAAACGTCATCATTGCTGGTACGAGGATGGGCGCGGCTACTGATGCAAAGGGCGAATACTACATTCTAAATATCCCTCCCGGAAGGTATGAGCTTCGAGCAAGCATGATCGGCTTTGAGTCGATGAAAGTGGTCGAGGTTATTGTGCATGTCGGAAGAACAACCAAAACAGATTTCAAGCTCATAGATGAGACGCTTGAGTTCGAAGAGGTGGTTGTGCAAGCGGTTCGGCCCGACGTGGAGCGGGATAAGACGTCGACCAGTGCAGTTGTTCGCTTCGACGAGGTCGAGACGCTGCCGGGCATGAGAGACGTCAGTGACGTCATAGACCTTGCTGCCGACGTTATAGACGGGCACTTCAGAGGAGGGCGGGAGGGCGAAGAATATTATACCCTGCAAGGAATGGGAATTGTCAATCCGCTGGACCGCTCTTCAGCTTTTCTGCCGATCATGAGTGGCGTCGAGGAAGTTGAAGTGATCACCAGCGGATTTGGCGCCCAATATGGTAATGCGCAATCGGGCGTGGTCAATATCTCGATGAAGGAAGGAGATGCACACGTCTGGCGCACGAGAATTGAATCGCGCCTCCGGCCGCCAACGCGCAAACATTTCGGACCGAGCGTCTTCGATCCGGACGCCAATGACTATATTAAATTGCTGCTCGAAGAAGACGTCTGGTTGACTGGCGATCCCAGCTCCGACCAGTCTCAACCCTACTATGGATCGATGGCTTCTGGACTCACGAGCAGTTTCGCGGGTGATACGCTGGTCCAGCTCGCCGTAGCGCAAGCGCTCTGGATGCAGACCAGACGGGACATCGGGAGAACCTATGGCAATGACCTCGATTACTCCCTGGAAGCGGCAACCGGAGGACCCATCAATGAGAGCATGAAAATGTTCCTGGCATTGCGGGCAAACCGGCAATGGCCTGTTTTCCCGACGGAACAAACGAATGTCGAGTATCAAGCGATGGGCAATGTCGTCACCGATCTGGGTGGCGCGACGACGCTTCGGCTCAGCGGCGGCTATACAAATCTGAACGATAATGTGTTTCCGGGTACAAATGGCGTCGGAGGATATCAAGGCTGGTTATGGGACAGGATCGCGAGCATCCGCGCGCGCAAGAGGGTCAACACCCAGCTTGGCGCGCGCTTTACAAAGTCGCTCAACCAAGCCACATATTATGAATTGAAATTGAACTCCCTCTTCACCAACAATGTGCTCGGCGCCACTCCCGTCCCCGACGTGCTTCCCGACTCGGTGGATTTTAACTGGGTGGTCGGAACGATCTCATTCCCAAACAACAATTCCCCGGATCTTCTCGATTATCAAATTGGATATGATACCTTCACCGAGGAGAAAACCCGGACCATATCCTTTGACGGTTCATTTACCAGCCAAATCACAAATGCGCACCTGTTCAATGCCGGCGTACAGGTCAACTCTTACCTCATCGACGTTTCGAACTTTTTAGACGTGCGCTCGAGCAGACAACTTGAACGCTACACGGCACATCCCTTCGAGGCGGCGGCCTATGTGCAGGACAAAATGGAATTTGAGGGTTTGATTGCGAACGTAGGGTTGCGCTTCGATCTGTGGTACTCAGGCGTGGATTATTACACCGATCCCTTCACCCCTTTTGGCGACGCGGATTCATTGGGGAGATTCGATCCTGCGAGTGCACCGCAGGAAGAGCCGCCAGTTTACGACCGCTTGCAGCCGCGATTGGGTGTTTCGTTTCCGATCTCCACGAACACTGTGTTTCACCTCAACTACGGCGCTTTCATGCAAAGGCCGTCATTTCAATATATCGTTTCACAAAGACGCGGACAACGGCTGAACGATCCCCTTATTTTGGGCAATCCCAGGCTTGAACCTGAAACCACAAACGGCTACGATATCGGAGTGGTCCAGGCGCTTGGACAAGGCTTCACGCTGGAGGTCAGTGGATACTACAAAGATGTCAAGAATCTTATTCAACAGGCAAATTTTATAGACGAGAGGGCCGGTTATCAAACGAGTTCTTACTTCAACCTCGATTATGCCGATATTAGAGGCTTCAGGATCGCGTTGAACAATAGGAGAGGCCCGCTCACCGGTGCGATTAATTATCAATACGGCTACGCCACCGGCAAAAGCGCAACGGCCACGGCAGCAACCCCCATTTTTAATCGTGATACCTCAGCCGTCATTACAACCGATCTGACCAATGTGCCGACACGTGACATACTTCTGGATTTTGACCGAACTCATAATCTGGTTATCACTATTGCCTATGCCATGGGAAAGAATTGGGGGCCTACATTTTCAGGCTTCCGGCCGTTTGCGGACATGAATGTTTCGATACATTCTTTATTGCGCAGCGGCAGGCCATACACCTCGCCCTCCGATATCAGGCTCATTAATGTGCATCGTGCGCCGATGGAGTCGAATACCGATTTAAGGTTGACCAAGGCCATCCGTAATTTCTTCGGTGTGCCGGTGAGCTTCTACGCGGAGGTATTCAATCTGCTCAACAACAAAAACCTCAATTACGATTATCTGTTCCAGAGACCCTCAGCTACCAACCCCAACCTCCCGCTGCAATACTATGAACAGTATCCTATTGATGATAAGGAAAACGGCATCCGCTACTGGTGGGACAAGGGCAGACAGGGTCCATTCAGCGTGGATCAATCGTTTTTGATATACGGTAATCAACCGAGGTCGTATAGCTTCGGAGTCGTACTCGAACTCTGAAAATCGCACTGATTAGCATTGCAACATTGAGTCAGAGCCATCCCCAGATATGTCATGCTGAAAGCATCTTCCCAAGCGCCGGGCACAAGGCTGAAATGGGCATTGATATTGTATCTTGGAAGGATTCTTACAGAATGACAGTGCAAGTTTCTGGTGCGTGAACGTGCACTTAACGTTGTTGTATTTGAGAAAAACGGTTCAATTTGGTGAAGAAAGCATGAAACGCATTGCCTATATCATTCTGTTATTGGTCGTCTTCTTCAGCATGGGTTATTCGCAGCAGCGTGACTGGCGGGCGCACCGGCGCGGATTGCTTCACCAAAACGTGTTCAACACGGGAGAACTAGGGAGAGCATACAATGCGGGAGGCACCGTACAAGCGGGCAGCTCTTCGATGGAATGGCCTCCGCATTCCAGTATGGTGCTTGATCGGGTAAATTACCCGGGCCAACACAACTCCTTCGGGAGCGGAATTTGGATCGCGGGAACGCGGCCAAGCGGTAGAAGCTACACATTTTGCGGTGCCGTCTCCACTACGGATGGAGAACCAGTTCCGGTCGTCGGAGTATACAGTACTCCCATTGAAGTGAAGAGCATCGAGAATTTCCCCGTGCTTGAGGATGGTGAGTTGAATCCTGCATTCAATCCTGATGAAGCGGAAGAGATGATTATCTCTCGGTGGGATACGCCCGTCGGTATCAGGGTAGCGCGTACAAGTCGTGCCTGGAGCTATCCCGGCTATGACAGCTTCATCATTTACGAATATGAGCTCACGAATGTCACGACCGATACGATAACGGACTTGTTTATCACCTTCGCGAATACTTTCGGCCCCTCGATGTTCGGTTATCAGAGGAATCACGGTGGCTGGTCTGAAGGCGCCTTTCGCGGCCAGCCCCCGGCAGGATTGGGCGATCATTTCGCCCGATTCGATCTCAAACGCTGGATGAGCTATAACCACGAGCGCGAAGGTCTCCCCGATCCGGATTTCTTCGAGGCCTGGTCGACGCCGGGCAACCGCGGCGGTTTGAATTCGGCTCAGGCCGTCGGCTTGATGGTGCTACATTATGACTATGAACATTTGAGTCGCAGAGATCAGACCGAGCAGGTTTTTCTCGTGCCGGCCGACAGTGCCGGGATGTGGGACGCAAATGGGAAGGCGAAGCAGCCGTTCATGCTCCGGTATGAAAACGGCAATCTCCCTGCAGAAGCTAAGACCGCTACATGGATGGATCCTGCACTCGTACGAAAGACCTCTATTTGGCAAGGCGCCCAGGATTCAACCCGTTTTCGCGGTCAGTTCGAACCAGAGCTGTGGGAGTACTGGAAGGGGCGCACGAAAAGCTCGGCAAACCTTAGCTGGTGGCAGCCGGTTTCACGCGGCTACGGTTTTTATCCATATATTCTCCCGCCCAGCGAAACGATCCGATTTGCAGTAGCTGAGGTTGCGGGCTATGGGCCCGGCGTGGCGGGTGATCGGGTATATAAAGATCTCGGCGGAAACGTTCGTGCCGGCGTGGACGCCGGCGCCCATTTCAATCCTGTACCCAGCTGGTACGACACTCTGCAATACGCCTATTTGGGAAGCAAAAATTATATCGGGAGCACGTATCTGCAAGATCATCCCCTGCCATGGTATGTGACTCCAGGCGTCGTCTCGATCCGGGACGTCGCCGATCGCGCGATTGAAATGTACACCGGCCGGCCGTTGGTAAAGCACGACACGCTGCAATATAAACCGGAGGAAGCTCCTCCGGCCGGTAGATACAACACCATCCCCATTCCGGCTCCGGCATCGGCCATTCGTGTTGAAAACACCCGTGCCGCCGCCAACATGATCATTTGGGGGCCACAACCAGAGTCCTTTGCTACACCAAGGCTTCGTGCTCCCTTCAGCCATTATGAGGTGCTACGCGCGCCTCATCCCTTGGGTCCCTGGACCGTCATCGACTCTGTGTCCCCGCGAGACGCGAGATATTTCAGCGCTGGCGAATATGCCGTCGTTGATCCCGAGAGCAATCTCGGTGACAACGTTGCTTACGCCGTGGTCTCGGTGGATGAGGTCGGCGGGCGGAGCGGAATGACCAACCTGACCACACATGAGACCCAAGCACCCGCTGCTGAATCGCTCGGCAAGGTTTATGTCATACCGAATCCGCTCCTGGTGACAAGCGGATTGACCGGATCCGACCCGAGCGGTGAAATAAGCGACAGAATTCAGTTTGTGGGGTTGACGAAACGGTGCACGATCAGGATTTTCTCATACACTGGTCAGTTGATCATGACCCAGGAACATGACCGGGAAACGTACGGCGATCCATGGTATCAGCTCAGCATCAATAATCAAATCATCGCTTCCGGGGTGTATTACTTCGTGGTTGAAGACGTTGCAACCGGCACCAGGGCCAGCGGGAAGTTTGTCGTCATTCATTGATAGACAAATATACTGTAACTATTACTACAACGTGCAGTCAACGCAACCACCACGGATGTCATGCTGAAAGCATCTTCCCAAGTGCTGGGCACAAGCTCCAAATGAGCTGTGATCTTGCAGCAAAGGAAGATTCTTAGTAACTATTCAGCTCCTGTCTCTTGTAAGCGGATTGAACGGATAAAGCGGATTTCTAAAACTTGTTTTACAGAATCACTATCCGTTCAATCCGCTCCATCCGTTTACTCTTCTTTTTTGAGCTGAATAGTCACGA
>JBOHQX010000123.1:0-8933 GCA_050732395.1 bacterium | reverse complement strand
CGCGGCGGCCGCGGCCTTGAAGAAACGGCAAGATATTCCGTTTCACGAGAATCAACAAGCGTTAAAACTCTAAAAACCAACCCACGGAAGGAATTGTGCATTATGTCACTGGATTCTTCAATCCGTGGGTAAAAACTTGCTTTGCTGGAGATTCCTGCATTCGCAAGAATGACACGAGAGCAGTTACACTTCAGTTTTTATTATTTGTGTTCCGGTGATTCCAAATCAACGCCGTCACCTCCCGCCTCACTTCTTCTGCTTGTTGAGTCCCGTCAATGACTTTCATCTGGGGGACGTGCTCTTTCAAGGCTAGATAACCACGGCGCTGCTGTTCCAGCCATTCCGGCGTATGCTCACGTTTACGCTCCCAAAGCAATTGGCCGGGTGCATCCAAGAGAATGACCAAATCGGGCGTCGGGCAAAGTGATTCGAATAACTTTCGACGCAAGCGCTTCCAGGAGGTGGTTGGCGGCTGGTTCAGCCACGTGTCGTAAATATAGCGATCGAAAACCACCAATCGCCCGCGCAGCAGATGGCCGATTGCCACGCCGGCGCGATACCACTGCTCGACGAGGCGATTGATGAAACTAAATCCTTTCAAAGCGATAAAGCTAGCACTCTTGCTGCGCTTGGACGCGTCATTGCGCGCCTTTAGACGCGCATGAAGCCATCGCGTCGTGGGCAAACCGACCGTGCTGGCCTCGATATTCGTTCCCATGTAAATCAGCCTGGCGCGGAGATAGGCGTCGCGGGTCAACGCCTTGGCCAGCGTTGACTTGCCGGCACCGTCCGGGGCCAGCAATGCCACTGCATATCCGCGATGACGGAGGGCAAAAAAAAGGGGGCGTAAACGCCGAAACAGCAAGGTGGAGAGATGTCTCCAGGCGCCCATCACGGGATCGCTCCCAAAAAACCGGCGAGCAATCTGGCCGCGTCGTTTCATGAGCGCATGCCAATCATCTGAAGCAATCGCCTGGGAAAGTGTAGCCCAAGTTATTGCCGGCGCCAAGAAACGCTCAACATACTCGACCACCTGCCCGCTCATCGTTGCATCGTGAGCCGCTTGGCGCCATAATTCGACGAGCCGCGCAAGGCGCGCCTCGCGGAAGTTGCCTTTGTCCAGGAGACAATGCAAAAAGAGCGTGAAGAATTCGTCCGCCGGTGACAGCACGTAGGTGAATTCACGTCGCTGGCGGTTGTGCAGACAGCTTTGCCTCAGATCGAGACGCAGCGTCCGAAACGGATTGCCGTAACGCAGATCCGTCACCACGTCGAGCTTCAGCCAGGCGTCATGGGCTCTGTCATATGCCACAAAGAAGTGATGGGGTGCATGCCCCCATGCGGGAAGGGCGACGAAACCAAGGGCGGACAGTGCGTGGGCAAGAGAGGAAAGATGCTCGGGTGCCACCAACAAATCGACTTCCCTGCTCTGGTCAGGTGTTTCCAGCTCTTCAAATCCGCGCAACAAACAATAGGTGATCTCGGCTTGATCGAGTGCTGCAAAAATTTGGCGCAGAAAGCAATCCATATTTGAGGTTTTATCTCCACTGAAAACTCTATCGCCGCAGAATTCTTTTCTGAGTTTGATTCCTTAATTTGCCGTCCGCAAGACGCTGGGCGACGAGCGTTGCTTTTGGTAGAATTGCATGATGCGCTCCGTGACGTTTGCATAAACACTTTCCAACGGCTGGGTGGCATCAATCTGGACGAAATTCGGCGTTTGCTTGCCCTGGCAGATAAAAGCTTGGCGGCGGGATTCCAGCCACTCCAAAGTATATTCACCTTTGCGGGCGAAAAGGACTTCCGCCGGCGCATCCAAATAGACGACCAAATCGGGTCGAGGATAGAGGTTTTCCAGACACCAGCGGTGCAGCCAATCGGTGAAACGGCGTTGCTCCGCTGGCGTTGAGCTTTTGTCCAGCTCGAAATCAAATTTATAATGCCGGTCGTAAAGCACGATCCTGCCCTGCCGCCGGTACTTCCAAGACAGAAACTGGCGATACCATTCTTCGGTCAGGCGATTCAACAAACGCAGCACCGCTCTCAATTTCCCGGAGCGCTTTGATTTGCCATTCCGGTGAGCCGTGGGCGGCAAATTCTTCAAGGGCGCCACGCCCGACTCTTTCCTGCGTCTGCGTTTCAAATACTCCATGAGGCGAGTGGTCGGCAGAGCGACGTTGCTCGAATCGACGGCGACGCCCATGTACAAATATGTGACCGGCGCTGGAAAGGATTTTTCGATCATGCGCGCGATGGTGGTTTTGCCTGCGCCATCCGGACCGATGAGTGCAACGGAAAACATGTCTGGTCTCTTGCGATAGGGCTTTCTGAAACCAAGCTAATATTACGACGTTAAGTTCGATATTTTGCGCCAACCTCTTTATTGTCATTCAGGAGGAACCTTTTTAAGCACTGGAATGGCGTTTCATTTAGGCCTTGTGCCAAGCGCTCAAAAAGTTTCCTGCTGAATGACAGTTGGAGGAGTGTGGCCAACTTAACGTTGTAGTGCTAATGTTGCTCATACAGCGAAAATTTAGTCACCGCCAGCCTTTACATGTGCAGCGTGTTCATAAGACGAATAGCCATTTTTATACGCTGCAGAATCGCCCTCTCGATGCTCACCCTTTGTTGCCGCGCTGTTCGAGCCGGCCGCAGCGCAGCACATTTTCTCGAGTTTCTTTGCGCTGCGAGCCCAAATAAAATGATTCTCAACGAAGCGCCTCCCTTCGGCAGATAGGTGGTCGCGCTCTTTTTGTTCCGCGAGCAGGTGAAGCAAGCGCTCGGCAAACTCCTTTTCTCCGTCCGCCACGTGGACCGGGGGCTCGCCGGCACCATCGATCCGCAAACCGTCGGCGGCAATCGTAGTGGTGATCACCGGCACTGCCATGGACATCGCTTCCAAAATCTTGTTCTGGATGCCGGAGCCATAGCGCAAGGGCGCAGCGAAGACCGTGGCACGCTCGAGATAAGGCCGCATGTCGTCAACAAAGCCGGTGACGGTGACGTTTGGAGATTGCTGGGCTTTCTGCATGAGCGCCGGTGCGGGGTCGCGACCAACGATAAGCACCTCCAATTGCGGAAGCGAACGCCGGACCAAAGGCAGAATTTTGTCGAGAAGATAAATAGCCGCATCTTCATTCGGCGCGTAGTTCATCACGCCGGTAAATGCAACGCAATGTGGCCGGGGTTGATGCGTCTTTCTCTTCCAATATTGATGATCAACGCCGATGGGAATGACTTCCGCACCCGGGCAAGCGCCCAACACCGCCTCACGATCGCGCCAGGACACAAACGCGAGATGAGGCGTCTTGTTGATGATCTTTTTTTCAATCTGCCTGAATTGCAAGTAGCGCAAAGCCAGCGCCGGGCGTTTGATCAAGCTGGCATAACGCATTTTGGCCAGGTATCGCATTGAAGTGGCGTCACAAAAGTCGACGACGATAGGCCGGCCGCTCCAATCTTCGATCACGGAATAAATGCTCTTGCCATGAAAAAGCACAACGTCATACGATTCTTGCTGCATCAACTGCAGGAAGGCTTGTTTCATCTGTTGGACGCTGGCGCTGAGCCGCGAAGCCGTCTGAAAATACTTGTGGACAACAGGCAAGCCTGCACCGGCGTCAGCGGCGCGAACAGCAGAAGCGCCACGGGCTTGGATAAGCTGAATCCGTTTGGTATAGGAGGCCATTTCTTGCATCGGCCCCGACGGCACCTCGCAGCCGGTGAGCGAAAGCAAAGTTATTTCATGGCGCGGCGACAATTCTTTGATGAAATGATAGCATCGCGTCGGGCCGCGCATGGAAGGATGCTGAAACGAAGGGGTTATGTAAAGTATTCTCATCTCTGCCTTAGTTGTGATTCTACATAAAACGTAAAACGTAATGCGCAAAACGGGAAGCGTGTAAACGCCCACCACATTTTACGGATTACGTTTTGCGAACATAACTATTCAGCTCACTGCCCGGGCGCTCTTGCATTTTCTGGAGTTGGAACTGTGCTTTCAAGTGTCGGCTTATCGCTGGAAAGATTCATAGCGCCCGGGCAGTATTTTCTTATTTCAAGAAAAGCATTCGCCGCGTTTGCGCAAAGATATAGGTGCTGTTCTTGCCTTCCACCTCGATCTTGTAAAAGTACATTCCGGCGGCTACAAAGCGATTGAATGCATCGTCGCCATGCCAACGAACCGAATGTTGTCCGGCTGGCATCTCGCCGGAGACAAGCGTGCGAACGAGCTGGCCGCTTAAATCATAGACTCTTAGCCTCACATTACCTGCCGCCGGCAATGAGAAGTTGATCACCGTGCTCGGATTGAAGGGATTGGGATAATTCTGCTCGAGCTGAAAAGTGGAAGGTGACGCCAGTGTGGTGTTTACGGAAGTCGTCCCACCACCGCTCGGCATGATTTCCACGGCTGCAACTGCCCAGTCCGTCACGCCGCTCAACGAGCCGTTGACCGTCACGCTTGAAACCGAAGCGATTTGCTTGTCTACCACTGCGATGCCGGCGGCGGCATTCGGGGTGCCCTGCATAATTTCAGCTTGCTCCGTATAGCCACCTCCCGGCGAGTGTGGCCTGGATCGCACCGCCACAGCGGCATACACCACCGCATCATCTCCCGCCGTAGGCAGATTGAACGAATAGGTGCTGCCATCCGTACCTCCCGTGCAACCTCCGTCTTCTCCATTGGTGCTGCCGGAAATCACGTTGCCAATCGGGTTCGCACTATTGACGCCGGAATAGTGTGACACTACGATAACCGCATTGCTCGTGGCAGCCGGAAAATGTGCAGTGACTGGACCGTCGCCGCTCGGCGTGCCCTGCGCCATCCACAGCTCGACCATGGTCGAGCCGCGGCCGCCACATTGCTTCTTCAACAACGTCCAGTTCAGCCCGAGACCGGAGACGCCGTCCAGATGCAGCCTCGCTTTGGTCGAAATCGCGGCCAAGTAAAGATCGCCACTGACCCCGGACAGACTTGCAGAAGTCGTCACAGATGCAGACTCGGAGGACACACCGGTCTTGATTTCCTCATGGACAATTTGGGCATTCATCGACGACGCGATACACAAAATCACGACCCAAATCCAAACGAGCAGAGCCTCAAGGAGCTTCTGAGCTTTTGCTGCCAGGGGCTTACGGCTGCTCTTGCGGGGATGACTTTCGTTGAGATACATCCGGCACCTTCCAGTATAAGATGATCCGTATCGATTTAGCCAACTGAAGCGTGCTGGTCATTTCGATCCCGAAGGGTCAGGATCGAAATAACATCTTGCTTCAATTGGCTAAATGTGTGCAATGAGCCTGTTACAAAGAGTTTATTCCAAGAACATCATTCGCCGTGTCTGCATGAAAACCGCCGCGCCATTCTCGCCGCTGACGATCAATTGATACAAGTACATGCCCGCGGCCACCATTTGACCGGCTTGATTACGACCATTCCAGCGCAGCGTATGCTGTCCGGCGGCCTTCTCACCAGCAACAAGGGTGCGGACGAGCTGGCCGGCTTCGTTATAAATCTTCAGCGTCGCCGCGCCCGCGACCGGAAGAGCGAAATCGATGGTCGTGCTGGGATTAAACGGGTTTGGATAATTCTGCATGAGCTGATACTCGGCCGGAGCCGCCAGCGTGGCATTTTTCGAGGTCTCACCCTGTTTACCCAACATAGTCTGGGGCTTGATCTCGAGAGCCACAACGGCCCAATCGACAATTCCGTTGAACGAACCGTTTACGGTTGCCGTTGAGGTCGTGGCGACATACTTATCCTCAACCGCGACTCCAGCTATGGCGCCGCCGGTACCCTGATAGAATTCAGCCCGCTCCGTATATCCTGCGCCCGGAATGTGCACGCGGGACCGCATGGCAATGGCCCCATACACCACTGCCCCGTCCTCCGTTGTGGACAGATTAAAGGAATAGAAGCTGGTATCCACGCCGCCGGAGCAGAGCCCATCTACTCCATTCGTATTGCTTGAAGCCGAATTACCCACTGGATCATCAGTATCTACCCCTGAGTACCGGGATACCGCGATGGCCGCATTGGAAGGGACACTAGCCAATGTGGCGGTAACCGTGCCGAAACTGCTTGGCGTGCCTTGCGCCTTCCACACTTCCACACCCGTTAAGTTTCGTCCGGCACATTGCGTCTTCACTAATGTCCAAGTAAGTCCAAGGCCGGACACGGCCGTCACAGCCACTCGCGGGCGGGTTGAAATCGCAGCTAAATAGAGATCCCCACTAACACCGGTCAGATTCACAGCAGTCGTCACCGTTCCCGAGCTGGAAGAACCGCCAGTCCGCGTTTCCTTGTGCGTCACTTGCGTATCCGGCGGGCCGTCGGAGGTAAAGATCGCCGTGACGTCTTTGTGGGAGTCCATCACAATGGTCTCCGGGTTGTCCGAGCCGCTCAAATCGCCGCTCCATCCGCTGAATTGAAAGCCGGCAGCCGGCGTCGCCGTCAAAGTCACCTCCGTGCCCGAGGCATAATTGCCACCATCTGGATTGAGCGCCACTGTTCCCGTGCCGACCGTGTGCACCGTCAAATTCACCGACGCCTGAATCACCTCCGGCCTGATTTCAACGGCCACTGCCGCCCAATCAACAATTCCGTTGAACGAACCGTTTACTGTTACCGTTGAGGGCGTGGCGACAGGTTTCTCTTCTACCGCGACTCCAGCTATGGCGCCAAGCGTACCCTGAAGGAGTTCAGCTCTCTCAGTATACCCTGCTCCCGGTATGTGAACCCTGGACCGAATTGCGACGGCGCCATAAACCACGGCATCGTCCGCCGTTGTCGACAGATTAAACGAATAGAAGCTCGTATCCACTCCGCCGGAGCAAAGTCCGTTTATCCCATTGGTGTTGGCAGAAGCAGAGTTGCCGACCGGATCTTCCGCATTCACTCCGGAGTACCTCGACACTGCGATGACTGCATTGCTGGGGGTACTTGCCAATGTCGCGGTGACAATACCGTTACCGCTCGGCGTGCCCTGTGCCATCCAGACCTCCACTCCGGTCAGATTTCGCCCGGCACATTGCGCTTTCACCAACGTCCAGCTCAGACCAAGGCCGGATACACCAGTCACCGCGACCCGCCCACGGGTTGAAATCGCAGCCAGGTAAAGTTGACCACTTTCCGCAGTCAGACTCGCAACAGTGCTCACCGTTGTTGAAGCGGTTGAGCCGCCGGTCTGAGTTTCATGGTGCGTAATTGGACCGCTGGACCCGCTCGAAGTAAAAGTCGCCGTGACATTCTTGCTGGCGTTCATCGTGAGGTTCGCGGGATTGGTTGATCCACTCAAATCTCCGCTCCAGCCGCTGAACTGAAAGCCGCCAGCCGGATTCGCCGTCAAAGTCACTTCCGTGCCAGAGTTATAGGTTCCGCCGGGTGGATCGAGTGTCACCGTCCCCGAGCCCACAATATTGGCCGTCAACGTAAACTGCGCGGGCGCTTCCGTGAAGGTCGCCGTTACGTTTTTATTGCCGTTCATCAGGATGTTCGCGGGATTGGTCGAACCGCTCAAATTACCGCTCCAGCCACTGAACTGAAAGCCCGCAGCCGGCGTCGCCGTCAGTGTCACCACCGTGCCTGCGCTGTAATTAACGCCAGGTGGATTGAGTGTCACACTCCCCGAACCCACCGTAGTGGCCGTCAGCTTAAATATCCGTGGCTTGATCTGCAACGCCACCATCGCCCAATCCACAACGCCGCTGAATGAACCGTTGGCCGCAACCGTTGCGGGTGAGGCGATCATGGTATCTTGCACCGCCACCGAGCTCGCGAAAGTGCCGTTTGTTTGTTTAACCTCACCGCGTTCCACATAACCTGCGCCCGGCGTATGCGTGCGCGCATTCATCACGGCGGCGCTGTACACCACGGCTTTATTCACGGTGGTGTTGAGATTGAAGGAGTAGGCGTTAGTATTGACGCCGCCCGAACAGGTGCCGCTCGCATCCAGGCCATTGGTGTTACCGGCAATCGCATTGCTAACAGGATTCACACTCGCGGCCCCTGAATATCGCGACACGGCAATGACGGCCGTCTTAGGCGCATTGGCAAACGTGGCGGTCACCACGTCGTTGCCGCTCGGTGTGCCCTGTGCTTTCCACACTTGGATGCCCGTGCTATTGCGTCCGGAACATTTGGTTTTGACCAAAGTCCAGGTCAATCCTAGGCCGGTTACCGACTGCGCGCCCATTTTCGGACGAGTTGAAATCGCGGCGAGATAAAGATGGCCCGTCTGTGCGGTGAGACTTGCAGAAGTCGTCACGGCGGTGTTGTCGGAAGACCCGCCGGTCTTGGTTTCTTGATGAGCAATTTGGGCATGCACTGCCGGCGCGATACGTAAAATCACCGCTAAAATCAAGACGAACAAAGGCGCAATGAGCTGGTGAGTTTTTGTTGCCGTTTTCTGCCGGCTGTGCTTCAAGGAATGACTGTAGTTGAAATGCATTTTCCACCTGCCAGTTTTGGGATGAACTTGTTACTTTGAAATTGGAAATGCGAAGCTTTCGACCAAATCAATTCTGAAGGTGTTTCATTATTGAGATGGAGTTGGAGGTGGTCATTCACATTTTCCTGATTGCGCTGCAAAACAACACGCTCGCGGCCAATCCCTGGCAGGAGGCAAGAGAATCACAACCGGGTTAAGTTTACCAGCAACCAAAAGCTATTGCTGAAAAAATTGCCACAATCGGGATATGTGAAGCTCGCAATGGTAGGTTTCACTGACAATGCTCAAAATCCAAAGCTCAAAATTCAAAGCCTCTTTTGGATTTTGGGTTTTGAATATTGTGTTTCCGGCTTGTCCGGCTTAGAGCCTATCCGGAAACCTCATTCTGTCATGCAGAAGGCATCTTGGTAGATTCGGCACCTAGGCCTGAAATCGGCACTGTGCCCGAGTCAACCAAGATCCCTGCGGGATGACATTTCAGGG
>JBOHQX010000122.1:0-16199 GCA_050732395.1 bacterium | reverse complement strand
CAACAGCACGTCGTCGCCGTGCATTTCTGCCAGCGGCAGATTGGTCGTGTACCCTCCGTAACAATGCTGCATCACAAAGCGCGCTTCAGGCTTGGGCTGGACGAGCTTGGCGATCTCGCTGAACGGCACACCTTCCCATTTCATCTCGAGCTGGCTCCAGCGCGTGACGCAATGCAAGTCGCAGACGATTTCTTTGCTCGGCAGCGCGCGCAGTTGCTCCCAGCTCAATTCGATGGGATTTTCGACCAAACCCCACACGTTCAATCGCCAATCTTTCAAAGCGATCTTCGGTGTGTCACCGTACGTCAAAACTGGAAACTTGGTGGTAGTGTATTGACCCGGCGGCACGCGATTGAGCGGATCGTCGTCGCGTTGGCGCTTGGGTTTGGCGGCTTTGAGGAGTTCGACACGTTTGAAAGGGTTCCAATCGGCCATGGGTAATCCATTCTATTCCCACGGATGAAAAGCGACCAACGGATTTTGTTTTTATCCGTTGATCGCTTTTCATAGCGTGTAATGCCAATACGTAAATTGCTTCCACAACGAAAAGCAGTTTACGTGATACACGACACAAACAGTTTGTACACTTCTGAGTCGAAAAAAGTGCAGCGACCCTACAACGCTTCAACCCAACATACAAAACGGCGTGGGGCGTTAATTTCTGGCAAATGGCATGCTATTGGAGGTGAAATGAGCTGGACAATGTCAAGGTAAAACCGCACTCCCTAAACTGTCATGCCGTAGGCATCTTCCCTAGCTCTTGTGCAGCTTTTGGGAAAGACTTTTAAAGGAATGACACACAATAAAGGCATTCTCAAAGCAACGTAACATTGCCAAGTTAGAGAGGAATTCTTTCCCAAAAAAAGGAGAATGCTCTGAAAGTTTTAACTCCAAGAAATTCACTCTGCCGCTTTTGCCGGGGCGGAAGGCCAGTTAAAAATATTCTGCACTTTGACAGAGAAACCCGGCAGCATCTCAGGACAAGTAAGGATGTCTTTCACCCAGCGCTGATCATCCGGCGTAACGATAGTCACTCCCTGGCGATAAGGATCAACAAACCACACTATGCGGCTACCCTTTTCAAAATACAAATCCGCTTTTTCAAAGAGAGCGCTCCAGGCGTCATCGTGCGAGATGATCTCAATAGCCAGGTCCGGCGCGCGGCTGCCGTATCTTTCTTCTTTAAAGTTTTCGTTCAAAATCACCGACAGGTCTGGTGTCCGCGCTTCATAAGGGTTCTCCGGCCATAAACGGTGTGTGAACTCCGGGCGCACACGGCCAATGGGGTTTGCCCTGAAATAGTTAACCAATTCGCTGCAAAGCAACCCCTGCGCATCAGAATGTTTATTGTCCGCCATTTTGAAAACCACCCTCCCATCAATAAGCTCAAAAGATCTTCCCTCCGCCAGTTTTGCGGCCTGGTCCAAAGTCAGCCTGGCCACCGATGGTGTTGGCTGCGGTGATACCAGGGATTCTTGTCCGCGGCGCTTTTTTGCAGCCATTGGGACTTGTTCAGCTACAGGTTCCATATCGTTTTGACTTTTTTGATTAATGATACAAAAGAAATTCTCGTTGGAAAATAGGCATTTATTGGCGATTTGTCAAGTCATCGTAATATGAGTGAAGTCGGACCTGCGTGCGCAGAATTTTGGGTTTTGCAAAAATCGCAGGCACAAGTCCAACTTTTCACGCTACTTTCCCTTGTGAAACCTGCTGAAACTGGGACAACCCTTTCGAAATTATGCGGCAATTCCAGCGATTTCTTGTAAGTGGGAAAATGCCATACTGGGCCACGGCCTGTTCAGTTAAAAATTTTTGGGGCCGCTCTCCCGCCACAGTGGGATCGCTCTGTTCAAAAGGATCAAGAAGGACAAATAGTCAAATGGTCGATTGCCTCAGCGCACTGCACGAACGTACCCACGGCCAATGATGCCAACAGGACGGTGGCTGCAATTACCATTGCCGAAATGGACAACCCAAGCCGACGAAGCGTGATGAAAGTCTGCAGGCCAAATCCACTCCTGTTTATGATCAAACGTTGGATCGATATACGATGCTCCGTGTTTTTTCGGTTCCATCAATGACATAGATTCTTCCAAAGTTGGCAAGCGCCAGTTGTCATAACCAGCGAATCGATTGTTGTTCAAAGCACGAATGTATTTTTCAGCCTCGGCATGGGCCATATGCTTTGAAGATCCAGACAGTTGCCAGGTCAAGCCGGTGAGGTAATCAATGATCAGCTTTTCTCCATTTTGTTCTTTGGTTTCATATTCATGCGGTAATCCTCTACCATTCTTATTGTGGTCTGATTCAAAGAAGTTTTTTTCATGCAGCATTTTCTTAACTTGTTCCTCAGCCAGCTCATTCAATGGTTGCGAACGCAATTGTAGGCTTTCGGCAGATTTTGTTTTTGAGAGCTGCGGCGTGGTCGAAAGCGGTGATCGCAAGTGCTCGAACAAATTCTGCAACATGGCACCCGTGCTGATCTTCTGATCCTGCAACATCTTCCGCAAAGCCTCACGATCCAATTTGGTCTGGGAAATGACATCGCTCAAAAGCTGTTCTTTGACACGCAAGTCGTGCTGTAGTTTTTCCAGCGCTGCTTTGAGCGCCGAAGCTCCTTGAATTTCTTCGATTTTCCTACGCCATTCCTGCTCTCGCCGCTCCCACTCGCGTATGCTAATGAAGGCCCCGTCCGGTTTGAAATCCTGCACTGGATTGCTCGGTTGCCGGCGCCATTCATCCAGGCATTGCAGAGAATCGGCTATCTCTTTGTGTAGTTTCAACAGACCCGCATCAGTTTGCTCGTAGATGATGCAACGATAGCTACTGACGTCGAAAGGCAACTTATCCTGCTTTTGAATGATCATGATGGTTTTATTGTCAAGCGCATGCGCCACGCCCATTTCGTAAAACACGTTGGGATTCCATTCGGTCAGGTCGGCGATTATGGCGTGGCTGGAGAAAATATGCTTGATTATCTTACGGTTAATATTGAACGCACCCTTCAACTCATCCACGCTCAAGGACTGGAACCCAGCCGCTTCGCATGCCGGCTTGATCGCATTCCGGTAGACTCCTCCGAGTTCATCCTTGAAAGGCATGAGCACAAAACAAAGTTTTTCATTCCCGCTCGGCATGGATTCCGCCCTATGGTTAATTCTCCGGATACTCGATGATCAATTCCGGCAATCGTTCTTTTGCTTTATATACTTCCCGGCCGGTTTCGCGGACGACGACCACGGGCAGCCGGTGTTTTTTTAACTCGACCAACATCTGTGGCAACAAGTGCCGCGGAAAGCCGCAACCACAAGCAAAGCCGCGCCAATTCTTTTCCAAGCGTAAGCCTAAGAATCTGGACAATGTTTCCGCACATGAATTAAATGCCTCGAAATAGCGGCCGATCTGAACGAGGCAGAGGTAGCCCTTGAATTGGCGCCGGAGCCAATAGACTTGTTGCTTCAAAGTGAGCTTGTGGCGCAACGGCTGATCGATCCGCGCCAATTTATGTGAAAATGGTGTGAAAAAACGTGGGAGAAAAGGATATTCTTGCCAGAGCCTGCGCAGGCAACGATTGGTTTGTCCGTGTCTGAAATGGCCCAAATAAGAATTGACCGTTGCCAGCAGCTGTTCCAGGGTGTCCGAATCAAAACGAAACGCGTGGTAAGTTACGCCTTGGCACTCGAGCAGGCGCCGGGCCCGTCTCAGCTTGGCTTTCAGACTACCCACCACGCGCCGCCGCACGAGCATGTAATCGGGCCGAACGATGAATCCAGCAAAATCAACACCGCCGGCCACTGGGGCCAAGCGGGTAGCGCGTTGATTCATGGCAATAGCCAGGCGTTCGGTCACGAATCTTGAAATCGCTCGTTGCCACTCTTGAAGTTTTGCACTTTCCTCATCGAGCAACAGCAGGTCATCGACATAACGCAGGTAGTATTTGCACTTCAGCACATGTTTAACAAATTGATCCAACTCGTTCAAATAAACATTGGCGAAAAACTGGCTGGTGAGATTACCTATGGGTAAGCCGCAGAAAGGCCTGGCATTGAATAGCGATTTGTGCCGTGGTAACACATGCCTCAGATTGTCACGATCTTGCAGCTCAAAATCTGTCGTGGGGTCGTGAAAAACTAAGGCCTGTAACAACCACAGGAGATCGGGATCATGACAACGCGAGGCCAGTATGGCAAAAAGTTTGCGGCGATCGATGCTCATGAAAAAGTTGTGAATGTCCATTTTCAAAAAGCAGGCGGAGCGGGCGCCGTTCGCTGTTATCTGGCGGAGAAAGCGCTGCAGCGCCTGAGCTGCTGCGTGTGTGCCTTTGTTGGGCCGACAGGCGTAGGAATGGTGAATGAAGACTCGTTCCCACAGCGGCGCGATCTCATCATAGATGAGGTGGTGGACAATGCGATCCCGAAAGGCCGCTGCGAAAATTTCCCGGGCTTTCGGTTTGTGTGTATAAAAGCAAATCGAGGTGGAAGGTTTATAACGCCGCTCCCGCAGCTCGGCGACGAGTGTCATGAGATTTTCCTCATGATTCAGCTCGAACGCCAGCGCCGTTGGCCGGTTGCGTTTGTGACGCCGGCAGGCCAAATAGGCGCGGTACATCCGCGGGAAATTGAACAACGGATGATGATTATCCTCAGCGCACTGCACGAACATAGTTGTTGTTGTGAAGGTCGTTGTGATTGCAATTACCATTGTTGAAATTGATAACCCACGCCGACGAAGCGCTATGGCCCCGACACTTGCGGCCCGAAAAGGCCCTCGTCCAATCCATCTCCGCTGGCGGAGTAGGATTGCCGGCTTGCGAATACCCCAGGACAACGGGGTGGTCGGGGTGCACAATCATCTGTGGGCACGCTCATGCTTCTCACGGATGTGAGAATATGATTCTGGCCCTCCGCTTTTTTGCAGCGTTGCCTTCAACCAGCCCTCGTTCTGCCGACATAAGTCCACCACCTCATTGATACTATACTGAAATGAATTGAAATTGTGAAAAGCTTTGAGATCTTTGCACAGCCGAATGGTTAGTTTCAAGTCTTCCAGGCGCTCACGATTTTTCAACAACAGTGGCGCTTTGTCTTCTGCGTCATTGGCATGCCGAATGAGTCGCAAAACTTCCCGCGAAAGCTCGCGCAATTCCGTGCCCACGGTATATTTGTGATATCGGCTGAAGCTGTGCACGATTTTTTCGAAATACAACGCAAGATCGTAGGCCTTTTTATATATTGGAAGATGCTCGTATTGTGCCATTTGCTTGATCCCTCTTCATACTACCGTTCAGACGCTCGTAGCGTTCGAATAACAACTGCAAAAAATTTTCGAGGTCGCTCGCTAGCGCTCGCTCTATTGAAAATAGCCAAAAAAGACAAATGATCAAATAATCTATTGTCCTCAGCGCACTGCACGAACATAGTAGTAGTTGTGAAGGTCGCTGTGAAAGCAATAACCATCGTAGAAACCGACAACCCACGCCGACGAAGCGCTGTGGTGATCCGTTGTCCAAATCCACGTTTGATTGTGATCAAAAACCGGATCGAGATACAACTTGTCATGCTTCTTCGGTTCCATCAGCGACATCGCTTCTTCCAGTGTCGGCAAACGCCAGTCGGTGTAACCGGCAAAGCGTTTGTTGTTCAATTCACGAATGTATTTTTCCGCTTCGGCATAGATCATAGAATTGGATGAACCGGATTTTTGCCAAGCCAGACCGGTGGCGTGGTCGATGACCAACTTTTGCCCTTCTTTTTCGCGTAGTTCATAGAGATGCGCAATGCCCTTTCCTTCTTTGTGCCAGTCACGGTCGAAGAAATTGTGCCCCGTAAGCATCAACTTGACCTGGTCATCTTGTAAGTCCGATGCAGAAGTCGAGCGTAGCGCCGGCCGGAAGCCTCTCAAATCGATTGCAGTGGCATCAAAAGTTAGCGGCTGTTTCATAAGAATGTGATGTTGAATCATCTCCCAGATGAAAGCCTTCATCTGACTGGAAACGGGCTTCTGCTCAACGAGGTGCTGTGGGATCATTTCCCAAAGAAACGCCTTCATCTGATCGGTCAATTCCAATACATTGCAAGCCTCGTCTCCGTCACTCAGTCGTTTGACTATAAGATATTCCATGATCGACCGATGCGCAAATTTGTAGTGTCCCTCGGCATCACGGTTCAATAACGAACGGCCGCTGAGTTGCCATTCATCCAGTGCGATGTTCCAGGCCTGCGCCAACCCGGCCAGCTCGCTGCGAGGAATGCGCTCGGCGCCGCGCTGCTGGCGGCTGGCATAGAGATCGACGGCCAGCCGCTCGGAAAAATTGCGCAACGCCTCCGGCTCCACCCAGCGGCTCTCGCGCTCGAGCCATTTTTCCACCAGCACCTCGTAAAGCTGGAAGGCATGATCAATGTGCGCACCGCTTTCCAGTAGATCGGGAATGTACGCGAGCAACATGGGTCGTACACTGAGCAGCGGGATTTTTTTGACCAGTTCACGGGCACGCTGGCGCTTGCCCCAAGGCCAGTACGGGTAGCGCTTGTGCAAAAGGTTTCGACTTGTTCGTCATTGAGCGGCGAGAGGTACAGCTTCCAAAACTCGTAGGTCGCACCCTCACCGGCCTTGCGCGGCCCTACACGCGCAAGGCCGGTCTCGCGCGGAATCTCCTCCGCGGTCGGAAAAAACTGCGTGCGGCAGGTCATCAACACACGCTTGAAATGACGACAGGCGTGCATAAGTTGCAACAGCCCTTGCTTGTGATCGCGAATGGCTTTGGTATCTTCGTCAAAGGCATCGAGAAAAATCACGGTGTTTTGCTGGTCCGAAATTTTTGCAATGTAATCGTCTGCATCAGGAATGCCGAGCGGCACCACGGCGAGGCGCTGGCGCTTGCGTTTGGGCAGGCGCTGATTGCGGGCGTAATAATTGAGCACAAAGGAAGATTTGCCCATGCCGGAGTCCGCCAACAACAGCAAGTGGCGGTGGGGATTATGCTTCGTCAGATGCTTGTCTACTGCTTCAAAAAGCCTCTCCTCGGTGGTGACCACCTGGCGTATTTCAGCTTCTTGCGCCGGATCTACGCTGGAGCAATTGGGAGGGACGTAGTAACGCGTGGAGCGTTCGATGGTTTCCGGACCATAGAGCTCTGAGCCAAAGGTTTTTTTCAGCATAGACTGGGTACGGCGCTGTTGAAAAACAGGCTATAAAGCGATGCGTGCATAATAGGCGCTTGCCACAGCGGCAAGGGCGCTGATCACTGCGGCGATGGTCTCCGGTTTCCACTGCTGCGCATCGAGCACTATGAGAGGGAAGTTGCTGGAATCAGGTGACATAAGTGTGACTTTTAAGCGAGATCAATCCTTGCAAATCGCATACGAGATCGTTATTTTGATAGCAATTATCTTGGCAATGTTAAGTTGGACTCGCGCCATCTCAATCTGTCATGCTGTAAGCATCTTCCCTAGTTCTCGGTGCAGGTTTCCAGGGAAGATGCCTACGGCATGACAGGGAATAGTGGCTGTAGAGGGCCAACCTAACAGTGTCAATATAATTGATAGCCCTCAATATATTCTCTAAAGAGAACATGTCCAAGCCTAACTTCGTGACAACTGTCAAAGCCCCTGCTTCTTTGGTTTCAACAAGAATGTCTCCGGCAGAATCCGTGCTTTTGGAGAGCCGAACAGACGTGACCGTCGACGAGCTCGAGCGTCTTTCATTGCCTTATCCGGCTGAATTGTATGATGGGAGGGTGGTCTATAAAATGCCGAATTTCGCACATGGGGTAATTCAAGCAAGAATTGCACAAAGATTCAACAACTATCTTGAAAGGAATCCAGCCGGCTTGATCTCAGGGGATGCCAATTATCGTTTGTGGCCCGATCGTAATCGTGAATCCCGCGCGCCGGATATTTCTTTTATTCGTCGTGAGCGCCTGCCGCAAAACTTGGATCGTTTTCTGTCCGTGTCGCCAGACTTGGCCATCGAAATCCTCTCTCCCAGCGATAGCTTCGAGCACGTCATGGAGAAAGTAGATGAATACCTGCAACAAGGCGTACAAGTCGTTTGGATCATGATGCCCGGCACACGCAAAGCGCTGGTCTGCTCCACACAAGGGCAATACATCGAACGCGAAGTTCTGACCGCACCGGAGATATTACCGGGCTTCGAGCTGCCCGTCGCAGAGATTTTTGCGGGGCTGGAAGCCAAATCAGGACAGTGAAGGGAGTACCCTGGTATTGTGTACGAAAAGAGGGTGGGCCTGCCATTGCAAGTATGACATTTTAGATTGGCTTCATTCGATTTCTCACCGCAATTTTGCTTCGAATAACTTCAAAATCTACGCATACTCATCCCGCTACGAGCTGGCTTCTTTGCACGCGTGATCTTCCAGCGGATAAATCAGAATTTCCCCATTCATTTTTCCCAATTCGATCAAGCGCTGCTCCAAGCGTTCCTTGTTTTGAAAACACTCATTCACCTCAAACATGCCGTGGCAAATCAACAGCGTGCATTTTAATCCATTTCATTCCGGGATGATGAGCGCTTCAGCGGCAAGCAGAAGCTCGCGCTCATCCAACCGATCCTTGTGATTAAGTTGCAGCAACTGGATGGTGGCGCGGCCTATCGCTGTGAGCGGAATGATTTGCGTGCCGCTCAATTGAAAATGATCACGCCAGCGATCACGGCGAGGATGATAAAGCTGAACGATTTGACCAGTGGCGGGATCTACCGAAGCGAGATCAGTGCCTTTACGCTTATTGCACAAGACACAAGAGAGCGCCAGGTTTCCCTCTGCAGTAGGACCGCCATGCTTTTGAGATATGATATGATCAATCTCGTGGCTGGCAAAAGTTGTTGTTTCAGGAATCAAGCAATATTCACAACGGCCGCCAGCGCGTTTATGGACGAGCTGGCGCAGTGCAGGCGAGATATAGACACAGCTCATGTACAGACCCCATAGACACTGCGCTCAGGAAGTTTTGAGCTTGAGAGAGGCTTTGGCCTTAGCCATACGCACCAAACGCTCCAAATACTGGTATTGTTCCCATTCCTGCTCTTCCGCAGGCGATAACGTCTCTGTTCGGTTTTTCTCCAACAAGGTATCAATCCGTGCTTGTAAAGCCTGAGAAGGACGTAGCGCTAGAATTTCTTCGGGCGTTGGCAAACCGGCCAGAGTTTCAAGCACTTCTGCTGCGCTATCGTATCCTGCTTGCGCTGCGGCCGTCATTTCACGCAAGCCCGATTCCAGAATGCGCGGAAGCTGGTCCCGTAAAGGCTGCAAGCGCATGGCCAATTCTTCAGGAACACTTAGTGTGATTTCCATGTCGAGATTTCATATGTGAAGTTTGAGCATCGATTCATGTGTTTTTTGAAATTAACTAAGAACATATGAAAAAGCAACGAGCAATTTCCTTCCGTGTCGCCGAGATTTTTGCGGGAGTGGAAGCCAAAACCGGTCAGTGAAGGGAGTAGACCGGTATTGCGAGCGAAGTGGCAAGGGTCTGCATTCGCAGACATGATAATTTAGATAGAATTTAGACTAACTTTAATTGACTTCTCATTGTAGTTTCTCCTCGAACAACTTCAGAATTCTCTCCTACCCACCCCAGGCTGCGAGCCGGCTTCCTTGAAGGGGTAACATTCCAGCAGATGAATCGGGAAATCCCCATACTCTTTTTACCAATTCCATCAAGCGCAGCCTGAAGCGTACGGTGTCTTGAAGACATTCGTTTACTTCTAGGCGTTCAGAGAACTAAATAGAGAATAAAATTTCAAAAGTTTTTTGGCAGAATGATTTCTCGGCAGGATGATTTCAAATCATTCTGCCTAAGGATTTTGTACTACCCACAGGGCTACAGTTTTCAGCCCGAAAGGCCCCGAAGTGGCTTGCCTGAATGCTGGCGTAGGCTGTACTGCGGCAGTTTTTTCTTGACATTTTCAGCTCATATGCCCATATAGGTTTTGAGCTGTCATCGCGCCGCTTGCTTTTGTCCTGCAGCCCGATCGTGCGTCGGGTATCTCCGTGTGAGTGCCGGTTCAATCCAACAGTTCAGTGTAGTATCTTGCGCTTTACAACATCATCACTAATTTCGGCGTTTTCTTCGCGGCCCTCGCTGTCGCGAGTCGCCCTGCCCGCCAAATTACATGGTTGCGACTCTGCCGGCTGGAAGTCTTTGCGAATCTTTGCGAGGCTCTGCGTGAGTCTTTTTTTTGTTGTGGGCGCCAAAGGGCGACAAGCCGGCTTTCGCCCCCCCTTTCGGGCTACGCCGCGCTGCGTTCTTTATTTGGCCGAGTGGCAGCTTCAAATGTAACATAGTCAAGTCAAGTAACAAGCGACATGGAACGGCACAACAGAAGCGCGTGGGTAATTACGACTTATTGAAATGACTGAGGACTGGCTTCGTGGCTCAAAACAGCATATACATTCAATTGTTCAGCATTCACGGCCTGCTGCGCGGCCAGAATTTGGAGATGGGGCGCAATGCCGATACCGGCGGTCAAGTGAAATACGTCGTCGAACTGGCGCGGGCCCTGGGCCGGCAGCCGGGCGTGGCCAAAGTGGACTTGTTCACACGCCTGCTGCGCGACAAAACGCTCTCGCCCGATTACAGCCAGCCCGTCGAGCTGCTGGGTGAAAACGTGCGCATTGTGCGCATCCAATGCGGCGGCACGCGCTACATTCGCAAGGAGTTGTTGTGGCCGCACCTGGATGAGTTCGTGGATAAGATGCTGCAATTCATCAAGCTGGAGAGCGGGTTTCCGGATGTGATGCACGGACACTATGCCGACGCCGGTGACGTGGCTTTGGAGCTGTCCAATTTATTGGACGTGCCTTTCATCTTCACCGGACATTCATTGGGCCGCAATAAGAAAATTTCACTGTTCGAGCGCGGCTTGTCCGAAGAAGAAATGAACAAAAAATACCGCATCGATCATCGCATTGCCATGGAGGAAAAAATCATCCAGCATGCAGATTTGATCGTCACCAGCAGCCGGCAGGAAATCGAAGGGCAATACGGCTGGTACGAAGCGAGCAAGTCCGCGCATTTTTGCGTGATCGCGCCGGGCTTCGACAACCAGCGCCTATACCCCTATTACGAGACCGTGGTGGGCGGCACGGAGAAGAGCGAGCGCGAGAAGCACGCCCATTTCTTCATGCGCAAGGAACTGGAGCGCTTTCTCAGCAATCCCGACAAGCCGCTGATTCTGGCCTTGTCGCGGCCGGTGCGCAAGAAAAACATCCCGGCGTTGATTCTGGCGTATGGCCGGGACAAGGAGCTGCAGGCGATCGCCAATCTTGCCATCTTCGCCGGCATTCGCAAAGACATTGCCACCATGGACGACAACGAGCGCGAGGTGCTCACCGAGCTGCTGTTGTTGATGGACAAGTTCGATCTTTACGGCAAACTCGCCATTCCCAAACGCCACGACTCAGAATACGAAGTGCCCGAGCTGTATCGACTCGCGGCGCGCACACAAGGCGTGTTCGTGAACCCTGCTTTTACTGAGCCGTTCGGTCTGACGTTGATCGAAGCAGCCGCGTGCGGCCTGCCCATCGTCGCCACGAACGACGGCGGCCCGCGCGAAGTGGTGCAGAATTGCAACAACGGCTTTGTGGTGGACGTGAATCGCTCCGATGAGCTGGGCGCAGCCATCAAAAAAATCCTGGTAGAACGCGAGCTGTGGAAGCAATTTTCACTCCATGGCATTCAGGGGGTGCGCACGCACTATTCCTGGGACACACATTGTGAGCGATACCTCGGCGAAGCGCACAAGCTGTTGACGACGCCAAGCCCGGCGCAGCCCGAGACCGGCGGCGTACCCGTAATCGGCAAACGCCTGAGTAAGATGACGCGTATGTTGGTGACTGATATCGATGACACTTTATTGGGTGATGAGAAAGCCCTCGCCCGGCTCGTCGCTTTCATCAAGCAGCATCGCCGCGATTTCTGCTTCGGCGTGGCCACCGGCCGGTCGCTGGGGTCTGCTTTGGCCGTGCTCGCCAAGCACGGCGTTGGCGGCCTCGATTTTATTATCGCTTCCGTGGGCGCCGAGATCCACTATGCGCGTGATTGGATGCTCGATCAAGGCTGGCGCTCGCACATTTCCCGCCACTGGCATCGCGAGAGAATTCAACAATTGCTCGCGCCGCTGCCGTTTCTGCTGCCGCAGGAAGAAACGGTGCAACGCGAGTTCAAGTTGAGCTATTTTATGGAAGAATCGGCTGAGAATCTCGCCAAAATTCACGAAATCATCGTGCAACATCGCCTCCGCGCCAACCTGATTTACTCCGGCGGGAAATTTTTGGACGTGCTGCCTTTTCGCGCTTCGAAAGGGAAGGCGGTGCGTTATCTTTGCTACAAATGGAGCATTCCGTTGGAACAGGTGCTGGTCGCCGGCGATTCCGGCAATGACGAAGAAATGTTGCGCGGCGAGATGATGGGTGTGGTGGTTGGCAATCACAATCCCGAGCTGGAAAAGCTGCGCGGCTTGAAGCGCATTTACTTCTCACGCGGCCGTTACGCCGCCGGCATTATTGACGGCATTCAGCATTATGCCTTTTTGCAAGGAGAGCAAAAATGACCAGACGATTGACCGACTTGATCCCCGCGGGCGAGGTTCAGGATTTTCGCATGTTTCTGTATGAATTGTCGCAGAAGCCGAATCGCTATTTGTTGCGCAATGACATCGTGCTGGCGTTCGAGCAGTATTGCCACGACAACGACAAGCCCGGGTTGCTACAGGGCAGCTCCCTTCACCATCTGTTCAGCCACATACCGGAGCTGCTTTTGCTGGACGGCATGGCGATTCTCGTGCATCGCTATCAGATGGCTCGTTATCTCATTTATAAAATCGGCATTCAAGGCGAAGCCGTCGATCAAATCGACCTCGTTGAATTCTTGAACCTGCGCGACAAGCTGGCGCAACCGGATCAGCGTGAGCATGAGGGCAGGTTACGTGTGAACTTCCTGCCCTTTTATGATTACGGCCCCACGCTCACCGACGTCAAGAACGTCGGCCGTGGCATTTCTTCTCTCAATCGGTACATGTCGAGCAACTTGTTCAATGACCCGGAAAAATGGAATCAGTATCTGTTCGAATTTTTGAAAATTCACAGCCTGGGCGGACAACAATTGCTGATCGACGGAAACGACATTCACAGCCTGTCACAGCTCATCGAGGAAATTCAGGCGGTCACCGATCACCTCGCGACGCTCGATGCCGAGACGCCCCTGGAGCACGTCATCGGGCACTTGCGCCGGCATGGCTTCGAGCCGGGCTGGGGCAACAGCGCCGGAAAGATTACGGAGACCATGAATCTGCTGCTCGAGCTGTTTCAATCGCCCGACGGCAGCAACGTGGAGCGTTTCATTTCGCGTATTCCCATGATCTCCAAGGTCGCCATCATTTCGCCGCATGGCTGGTTCGGACAAACGAGCGTGCTTGGACGGCCCGATACCGGCGGCCAGGTCGTTTACATTCTGGATCAGGTGCGCGCGCTTGAAAAAACGCTGGCGCAGCGCCTGCACGAATACGGGCTCAATGCAAAACCGAAGATCATCGTGGTGACGCGCTTGATTCCTGATCATCAAGGCACGACCAGCAACATTCGCCTCGAAAGAATTCATCAAACCGACGACACCTGGATTCTGCGCGTGCCGTTTCACGACCGCAACGACCAGGTGATTCCGCATTGGATTTCACGCTTTGAAATCTGGCCGTATTTGCAGCGTTTTGCACACGAGGCAAAGCTCGCGCTGTTGAGCGAATTCAACGGCCGGCCGGATTTGATCATCGGCAATTACACCGACGGCAATCTCGTGGCCACGCTGCTGTCCGAGGAGCTCGACGTCATTCAATGCAATATCGCGCATGCCCTGGAGAAGACGAAATATCTGTTTTCCGACCTCTATTGGCAGAGTTTCGAGCCCGCCTATCATTTTTCCTTGCAGTACGTCGCCGATCTCATCGCCATGAACATGGCGGACTTCATCATCACCAGCACGTTTCAAGAAATTGCCGGCACCTCGTGGACGCGCGGCCAGTACGAGTCCTACCAGTTTTTTTCCATGCCCGGATTGATGCAAGTGGAGAACGGCGTCAATCTGTTTCATCCCAAATTCAACGTGATTCCGCCGGGAGTGGATGAAAACGTCTTTTTCCCGTTTCACGCCGAGGACCGCCGGCTGCCGAATCGCCGCAAAAAACTCGCCGAGCTCATGTTCGAGGTGCAAAACGAAACGAGCGTGGGCGCACTGTACGATCAAATGAAAATTCCGATCTTTACCATGGCGCGCCTCGACCGCGTGAAGAATTTGACGATGTTGGTGGAGAGCTTTGGAAAATCGCCGCCGTTGCAAGAAAAATGTAATCTGATCGTGATCGCGGGCAAAGTGGACGCTGCTAAAACCTCGGACGTGGAGGAGGCCGGTGAGATCCGGCGCATGCACGAGCTGATGCGGGAGTTTCAATTGCACGGCAAGATGCGCTGGTTGGGTATCCATCTCTCCAAGGACGATACCGGTGCGGCGTATCGCATCATTGCCGATCAGCGCGGCGTCTTCGTGCAGCCCGCGCGCTTTGAAGCCTTCGGGCTCACGGTCCTGGAAGCGATGGCAAGCGGCTTACCTGTGTTCGCCACGCAGTTTGGCGGCCCCTCGGAAATCATTCAGGACAAAAAGAGCGGATTTCTCATCAACCCCACGGCGCCGGAATTCATCAGTGCCGCGCTGCTGGAATTTCTCGCCCGCTGCGAGCGCGAGCCGGATTGCTGGCAGCAGATTTCCACCGGAGCCATTGCGCGCGTGCAAGAGCGATTCACCTGGCAACTTTACAGCAATAAACTGCTCGATCTCACCGCGCTGTACGGCTTTTGGCGCTACGCCGTCGCCAATACCGGCAAGCGCGAGTTGTCGCAGTATTGTCATGTACTGTTTCAGTTGTTGTTCAAAGAGCGGGCGAAGGCAATCATGCCGTGAGATGATTTTCGGTTTGCAATTTTACAAAATGATCGCTATTATTCTCCAGTTATATTGATCTCAATTGAAGTTTTTCAGGGCACGGTTGGGTTTCTTCCGTGGCTTTTGGACTTTTACTTCTGAGAAGCAAATAAGAACCATGTCAGAAAACATTTCAACCATCGCCGCCAAAGCGCCGGTGCACTCAGCGCCCGCAATATGGATGGAACCGGAAAAGGTGCAGCTCGAACAACGCACGGATGTGACGGTGGATGAGTTGGAGGGGCTTTCTTTGCCGCATCCAGCGGAGCTTTATGATGGGAGGGTGGTTTACAAAATGCCAAATTATGCTCATGGACTCATTCACAGCAACCTCGATTACGCGTTGCGGCATTATTTAAAAAGCCGGCCGATTGGATACGTGTCCATTGACGCCAACTTTCGGCTGTGGCCGAATCGCCCGCGCGAATCTCGCGCGCCGGATTTGTCTTTCATTCTCAAAGAGCGCTTGCCGCAGGATTTGACCCGTTTCCTGCCCATGGCGCCGGATTTGGCCATAGAGATACTTTCCCCAGATGACACTTTCGCCCGGGTAATGGAAAAAGTCGATGCTTATCTCCAGCAAGGCGCTCAAATCGTCTGGATCGTCATTCCTGACACGCGCGAAGTTTTAGTCTGCACGTCGCAAGGCAAATATTCAGTGCGCGACCGGCTCACCGCGCCGGAATTATTGCCGGGTTTTGAATTGCAAGTACCAGAGATTTTTACCGGGCTGGAAACGAAAGTGGCGCAATAAAGCAGGACCACGGATGCTCAGACAAGCCGAAAACCTAAGTACACGATTTCAGAATTACGATGACGAATTATGGGAATTGTCATTTGGTATTGTTGCGCAAGAACCGGGGTGAATCCCCGGCTTACAATGAGAATCAAGCTTTAGTCGTTTATCCGTGCGGATTAAGAACTTAACGCTCGCTGATCCTACGAATTACGACCCAGCCGGGCTAATCGAAGCAGTCGTCGCAATACAAGGAATTTATTGAAACCTGACTCCGATGCCATCATCAACACAGCAAAGGTCGCCGGAAGCCAACCGCGAAGCGGTGACATGATTATAGACGACAGCGGTAAATATTCGCAAACCCCGAAGGGCATAGGTGTCAAGCTAAGAGCTTTCACAATTTGGAGGACAAACGTTCATTCTAGACTTTTACGTTTTTTTTTCTAGCTTGTACCGGCATGGAAAAGAAC
>JBOHQX010000121.1:0-2676 GCA_050732395.1 bacterium | reverse complement strand
TGGGCTTGAGTGCCTCAAACGGCTAAACTCTTACCTTTAAACGCCTACTCACTTATGGCGCTGAGGTATTCAGGTTCCTTGTTCGGAAATTGTGCCATAAGTCTCAATGCCGAAAAATCATGAGACGCTTGCGGATAACTGACTTCATCCGCTTTTGAAGCGGCGGCGCCTTCATTTCTACCCACAATCAACCCTGCCACCCCGAGCACGACACCGCCTAACACCGCTTTTGTTTCTGCGCTCATGGACGGACACGCGCTGCCATAATCGCATGGTTGGTCATCGCCAGTGAGCAGGCCCAGCGTCACCCCGAGGCCGGCTCCAACCAGAAAACCAATGGCCGTGCCTTTCAAAACTTTCGATTCGCCTTTGATGATCACGTAGCGAATGTCCTGATTCCTGACGACGACGATACCCGCCAATTGCCCCTCGTCACGATCGTTTCGAACCTCGTTTTGCGAGATGACCAACGCATGATCCCGCACGGATAAAAGACGGCCGGCCAATTCCTGCTGATGGCGAAGCTTCAAGACCACCTGCGCGCCCTGGCGAGCGCCGGTTTGGGCAAATGGCTGAGCTTCCGGTCGCTTCGAATCTTTTTGCAGTATGTCGTCGCGGCAAATCCAGGTGGCGCCGGCATCGCCTGCAGCAGGCTTCGGTGGGCTTGGAAGGTTCCCTTCGCGCGTATTCCGGCTGATCGTTTGAAACTGCATGCCGCAGGCAGTCTGCAGCAGAATAATGGTCAGCGTCGCTCCCTTGATCATCTTCTGCCAGCAAGAAATTCTACTGAAGGCATTCATGGTTTGATTCTCCGCAATGATGGCCTATTCAACAGCATCGGTTTTCAAATCGTTTGGTTGACACGCAAAATCGATTTGGTTTTTCCCTCGGCAAACAAATCAAACCTGATGCCACTGGTTTTGAGGGCAGAAATGCGTATTTGAGAGATAGTGTACCTTCAGATTATGATGAGGTTATCTTACAATGATCGATATGGCCATCATCATGAAGATCGTTGGTTTTCTGAGGAGAGGTTATACAAAAGTAGGCAGGTGTGTATGAAGAATAATAAAACAATCGGCGAAACTATTCAGCTTTCAGCTATCGTCCCAAAAAACATGGCGATTTCCGATTAGCGATTTACGATCGCAGATCGGGAATCGCTTATCGAAAATCGTCAATCAGCTGAACAGTTACCAATCGGCAATCAAGCCGACTCTTCCTTCAATCCCAATTCCTTGATCAACCGGCTTAGATATGTTCGTTGAATGCTCAAAATTTGCGCGGCCTGCGATTGATTGCCGGCGGTGCGCTCCAAAGTTTTGGCAATGAATTGTTTTTTGAATTGCAGCATGGCTTCATCGAGTGGCATACCGACGACAATTTCTTCCTGCGGTTTTACGGCCTGCAGCGGCGGCAACAAATCCGGGGTGAGTTCGGCGCCGATGGTGAGCACCACCGCGCGCTCGATGGCATTGGCGAGCTCGCGGACATTGCCCGGCCAGTGATAGCTCTGCAGCTTTGCCATCGCCGCCGGAGTGAGGGCCGCAATTTGCTTGCGCATCGCACGACTGCAACGTTCGAGAAAATGATTCGCCAACAGAGGAATGTCTTCCGGCCGGTCACGTAAAGGAGGAAGCGTCAAGCTTACCACATTGAGCCGGTAGAAAAGATCGCTGCGAAACCGGCCCGCTTGCGCTTCTTGTGCGAGCGTCTTATTGGTGGCGGCAATGATGCGGGCGTCAACCGACAAAGTTTTCATGCCGCCGACTCTTTCAAATTTGCTCTGCTCGAGAAAGTACAGCAATTTGGCCTGAATCGAGGGCGCGAGGTCGCCAATTTCATCAAGAAAAAGCGTTCCGCCGTTGGCCAATTCCACCCGGCCTTTCTTCATTTGATGCGCGCCGGTAAACGCGCCTTTTTCGTGCCCGAAGAGATCGGATTCCAACAATTGCTCGGAGAGCGTGGTGCAATTCACCTGCACAAAAGGCTTGTTCCGGCGCTCGCTCATGGCGTGGATCGTCTGCGCGAGCACCTGTTTGCCGGCACCGCTCTCGCCTTCGATGAGCACCGTGGCCTCCGTGGTCGAAACTTTTTGCGCCATATCCAAAACCTGGCGCATCTTCGAGCCTTCACCAATGATCAACACATGGCGTTCGGCCAGTTCGTCTTTCAAGCAGACATTTTCCGTGAACAGATGCTTGCGCTCCAGCGCCTTGCGCAGTACAACCAAGAGGTGGTCTGGCTCGCAGGGCTTGGGCAGGAAATCATAAGCGCCGGCCTTCATGGCTTCCACCGCGCGGCTGAGAGTGCCGTGTGCGGTGAGAATAATGACCGGCAGATCGGGGTTGATCTCGCGCATACTGGCTAGCGCTTCCATGCCGCCCATCTGGGGCAACGCCAGATCGAGGAGCACAGCATCGGGATTTCTTTCATGCGCTTGTTTGACGCCGTCTAGGCCATTCGCGGCAAAGAAAGTGCGATAACCGTTGGCTTCCAAGCGATCGCCGAGCAGTTGGCGGAGCAGAGCGCATCGTCATCGACAATGAGAATTTTTTCGACCGACATGCGGGAATGTCCTTGAAAATGGATGGGAAATCGTAACTATTCAGCTCCTATTTCTCGTAAACGGATTGCACGGATAAAGCGGATTTCTAAAACTTGTTTTGCCGAATA
>JBOHQX010000120.1:0-23741 GCA_050732395.1 bacterium | reverse complement strand
AGGTTACTATGCAGCTCCTTACCCCGGTGATCGGGGTTAGTACTGCGAGAAACTACCGGGAAAATCGAATATTAAAAATCAACGACTTGTAGGTCAGTTTCTTGGAAGCTCCTATTTCTTGTAAGCGGATTGATCGGATAAAGCGGATTTCTAAAACTTGTTTTGCAGAATCACTATCCGTTCAATCCGCTCCATCCGTTTACTCTTCTTTTTTGAGCTGAATAGTCACGAAAAGAGTTCTAAAAGTTTTTTATAGCCAACGGAAAACGACCAACGGAAGTTGAAATCCGTTGGGCAATTTCTTAGTTTAAAGCTGCAGTGAGAGCCTCGGTTTTCGGCCCTGCAAGGGCCCTTGAGTGGCTTGTCTGAAAATCTGAGGTAGTCCATAACCAGATTGCTCGAAGAAAAATCTTGGGCAAGAAACAGTCATGAAAAGCCCCATCACCACACATGTTCTCGATACCAGCCGCGGGCGCCCGGCGGAGGGTGTGTTTGTACTCCTGGAAGCGAAGAATGAAACTGGCGAATGGCAAAAGCTAGGCGAAGATGCAACCAATCAAGATGGCCGCGCCAGCGATCTGCTGCCTGCGGATGAGCCGCTCACCTCCGGCGTGTATCGTTTGACGTTTGAAACCGGAAGCTACTTTCGGGCGGCCGGGTTACCGAGCTTTTATCCGAACGTCGTCATTGCTTTTGAAATCTTAGATCCGGCGCAGCACTATCACGTGCCGTTGTTGCTGAGCCCATTCGGATATTCGACGTACCGCGGCAGCTGATTGCTGGGTTTGAGACGCTTCTGGTTTCTGACATACTCCAGGGATTTTGGTTGATTCGGCCATGGATCCGAGTCCGTCCCAGTGTGCCGAATCTACCAAGATGCCTTCTGCATGACAAAATGAGGAGGAAGTTATGCCAGTGATTTTGTCACAAAACTGCTATGGCAAGTCTTCCGTGCGTGTGGCCAAAGTCACTCGCCACGCCGACCATCATGACTTGAAAGAAGTCGCCGTCAACATTCAACTGGCCGGAGCATTCGAGCAAGTCTATTGCGAGGGCGACAATCGGGCGGTTTTGCCGACCGACACAATGAAAAATACCGTTTATGCGCTGGCCAAAAGTCATGCGCTGCATACGATCGAAGAGTTCGGCCTGCTGCTGGCGCGGCATTTTCTTGACAATAACACTCACCTTTTCGAGGTGGGCATCGAGCTGGAGGAAACGCTCTGGCAACGCCTCACGGCTCCTGCAAGCACGCCTACGCCCAAGCCTCATCCGCATGCATTTGTGAGCACCGGTCATGAAACATGGACCAGCCTCATCACGCAAAATCGCACCGGGCCGGTGCTGCGATCGGGCCTCAGAAATCTGCTGATTCTCAAAACCGCGGATTCCGGTTTTTCAGAATTCCTGCGCGATCCTCTCACCACGTTGAAAGAAACCGACGATCGTATTTTCGCGACTGATTTGCAGGCGGATTGGCTCTATGAAAGCAGTGCGATCGATTTCACCCGGTGCCGCCAAATCGTCCAGCAAGCGCTGCTCGAGACGTTTGCGCAGCATCGCAGCCTGTCGGTACAGCATACGCTTTACGCCATGGGCCAGGCCGCCCTGGAGCAATGCCACGAGGTGTCCGAGATTCATCTGGTCATGCCGAACAAGCATTATCTCTTGTTCGATATCGAGCGCTTCGGCATGGAAAATCAGAACGAGATTTTCGTGCCGACGGAGGAGCCGTTCGGACGGATCGAGGGGACGTTGAGGAGAGGTTAAGAGGGGAGGAGCGGGATTGATGGATGGTTGGATTGCTGGCAGGAAAAGCGTAAGGACTGATTTCATTTAGTCAAGTGCCGGCGGGGAATGCAGGCTTCGTACCTTCCGACCTCGCGCTTCACCGCGCCGGATTGATCCAGCGCTGCCAATCGTCATCCCGCAGCTCACCGCGCGCGTTGGAATGCACGAGCTTGAACTCGCCCCAACTGTTGACGTCCACAAACACAAATTCGACGCCGCCTTCGACTTGATAATACTTCCAAATCTGATACGGGCGGTTTTCACTGGTGCTGGGGAAACGTTCCACTTCATCGGGTTGGCTGTAGACCAGCAACACGCGCCCCATGTCCGTCTCCACGCCTTTGCGCAATCCAGAAAAACTTTCATTTGCAAACCTGGCGCGCTTGAGATAATCTTCGCGAAATTCATTGCGCGGCGTTTCCGGCGAGCGATCACGTGGTTGCCAGAATCTGGCAAAGAAATCCCTTTTGCCTTCGAGATTGAGGGAGGCATAAATTTTTTGCTCTTCCTTCGTGGCCAAATAGCGCACGGCCTTGAATTCTTCATTCAGTTCTTCGACGGAACGCTGGCGATAATACGCTTGCATCAGCTCCTGCGCCGGGTTTGAACTCTGGCTTTGCACCAGCGCAGGCTCATCTTCACGGTAAACGAAAAACTTGCGGCGCCGCACCGCTTCCTTCTGCGTGGTGTGATCGACGACACGCACCTCCAGAAAAAATGTTCCTCCCGGTAAAGACACCACGTTGACGGCGCCCACCTCCACCAATTGCCTGCCCTGAACCGGCCTGCGCTTGACCGGCAGATTCTTCACGGCGTTGCCTTGTCCATCCAAAATGCGATAGATCACCGAATAGGCGCTATCGCTGGGAAACGTGAGATTATAAATCTCGGCGTATGCATACAGCATGGGTAAGCCCAGCCCGTAAGTGGCGCCGGGGTTGGGAATGATGGTATAGTTGTTCTTGTAAAACACCGAGCGGGTCGTGTCTTTCATCATGCGCGCCGAGATCTCGATGTCACTCAGCGCCAGGCTCTCCGTTTCATATGGCTCAACCGGAACGGTGAAGGACTTCGTCGCCGCGCCGCTGCCGTGCACGTCGCGCACCTGCACCGTGAACTGATACTCGCCCGCCGGCAATTGAAAGCTCGTTTGCGTGTAAAGAACCTGATTGGGACGGATTTCGGAAGTATCTTGCGCGGGTGAATGTGACAGCCAGGCGTACGACACCAACTGGCTGTCGTTTTGCGAGATCACGACCTGCGACTCGAAGGAAGCGATCAGACCGCCGGAGAGGGACTCGCGCCCGGCTTCCGGCACGAAGCGCAATTGTGCGCGCGGCACGCCGACGTAAAGCTCGACGTGCGCCGCCGAGGCATTGATGCGAAAACGCGCGTAATCCACCGCGAAAGGTAAAGTTGAGTCCGGCAAGGCCGGAGGCGCAGCAGCCGGGAGCCAGCGCCAAAACGCAACCAGTGCTGCGGCAAGCACAGCGAGGTTCTTTTTCATAGTGATTTAAGATTAAAAAAATTGTCTTGAATGGCAAGGGGGAATGAGGCCAGTAGGGTTTTCGCTGCAGGAGCCTTTTACGCGTCACGTGAGCCGTGAGGCCTAAAACGTAAAGCGAAAGCTGAGCCTTTGCTTATCGTAAACGACTGGTAACTGTACCGTGAGGCTTCACCCCAATCCGACGAGCAAAAGTTGGACACAAAATCGAACGCTCACAAAAAAATACTTTTGGTGCTCCAACTCACAGTCCCGCAGCGACGCGCACTCAACTGGATTTCAGCTTTCGCCGTGCAATCGAATTGCGACCAGCTCAAACCCCATGAGCTGCGCGCAAATCATCCAGAAATTTAATATCATCACAAAACATTTTCCAGAACTGGCGCGGCGCAGCTCTCAGAGGCAGACCCAATTCGTCGAAGCACTGCGTCACGAAATGGGAAGCGACGTCCTCCGGACGCCGGGTAAACGCCGTGGCAAAGGCCGAAAAACTTCGCCACCAACCGCGGCGGTCGCGGCCGAAAAGCGCGAGGGTTTCATCAAATATCAGAGCGGCCAAATTGAACGGCGCCAGCGGCCAGATGCGACCGTCGGGCATGTGTGCGACGAGCTGGTGTTCGCGCCATTTGAACACCGGCGAAGCGAAGGAAGAAATCTCCGGCAACTGCAACATGACGAGCGGATGCAAGTGCACCCAGTTGCCGAAGCGCACCAAAATGCGCGCCTCCCAGAGGCGCCGCAGCGCCCGATTTTCGGTGCGCGAAGCTTGAAAATCCGCCGGCAATTTCGCCGTGGGCCAGTAAAGTTGCTGGCGCAGTCTTTTGGTTTCATCCTGGCTGTCCAGGAACAGCGACAGTAAAAGCTGCAACGACCACTCGGTGGTGCGCTCGCCGTACCAACTGAGCAGGCGATCTTCCTGCAAGCTGCGATAAAAAAGGAATTCATCCGCAAAGAAACGGCTGGAGATCAACGCGGGATTGCCCGAGCGCACGACGCGTCTCCAGAGCCATAAGCGGATTTCATCCAACTTATGGAGGCCGTCCCCGGCCCGCAACTTTTCCAACTCGGGATAGTCCGAAGCAAAATACTTTTGCAGGCCTTCCCAAATGTGCCCGATCACTTCCTGAAGGTCTGTTTCGGGAAGTCGATAGGATTGCCGCAATTTTGCAAACGCGCCCTTGCCGTCAAGATTGTTCACGGCAGCGGCGATTCCAACGTGGGCTTCCCGCGAGCGCGCCAGCACGGGTAATTCGTTTTCTGTCCAAATTTTTTGCAGAAGAACGGACGGGTCCATGATCTAAGATTGATTTCGACTCAAGATAGCTGTTCGAAACTCATTTGAGCATGTCAAGAGACTACCGCCCGGGCGCTGTACGACTTCCAGGCGATGAGCTCATTTTTTCAACGCCTGGTTTCAACTCCAGAAATTGCACAAGCGCCCGGGTGGTGCTGTGAAGAATTACCAGCAAGGCAAGATATAAACACACCGCCTTATTTCAAAGAAACTTATTTCAGGAGAGAAGGCTGAAGCTACCAACAAACCCAAGTGGTGGATAGAAAGCGAGGGCGAAGATGATGTTTTTCATTTTCAACCATTTCTTGAAATCACGAAAAGCAGCGATGATTTCTTCAAAGGAAAAATGCGCATTTGCAGGGCTGGTTGAAGGCAGAACGTAAAGCAGGGTCCCGCCAATTGTTTCCACTTGTGGGCCGATCGTAACCTTAGTGCGGGCAGGAAGATCGAACAGCCACCGATATCCGGTGATTCCGATAAAACCCACGGCCTGCGGAGAATAGTGCAGCAGCTTGCGACGCAAAATTTTCGCGCCCGCGGCTATCTCCACGCGTGACAACTCGTCGATCTGCCCGCTCGCGCGTTTGACGACATCCGTGAAACCCGCGCCCTTTTCGAACAGCAGCCGTTCGTCCCCAGGGTTCACTTTCATGCCAAAAAAATTTGTAGCCGATAATGCCGGCCAGAGGCGATTCGTAGAGCGCGCAAAGTACTTTCTCTGTTGTGCAGAGTAGTTACCGGGGTTCAAGCCGACGAACACCAGCTTGAGGCCGGGTCGCAGATAGTCCGGCAAGGTCAAATAACCCCGGTGCGAAGACTTCGACGAAAGTAGTTTATTTTTCTCCAAGGGGTTCAATTTGTCTGTTACAAAGGATTTGGCATTTTGTTCGCGTTTGTTTAGCTTAAAAGGCCGCTTACCAATCTAGCAAAATAAAGCAGAATGGAAAGCCCGATAACTTCCTGCACGAATTCTCAGTCAAGCCGCTGAAGGGCCCTATCGGGCTGAGAACTGAAGGCAATGGACAGTACAAAAAACTCTTGGCAGAATAATTTCTCGGCAGAATGATGCCGAATCATTGCCGAGAAATTATTCTGCCAAGAAACTTTCAGAATTTTCTTCCATGTTTGATTTTTTAAGCGCTTATAACCGACCATGCCCAGGAAGATGATTACCGCCCTTGCCCTCATCGGTCTTGTTTTCATCATGATCACAGCGCTTGCGCCCGAAGCTGACACGCCCCCGATCGGAAGGCCGCTGCATCATACCGAAAACGGCTTCCGCAATACTTTCCCCACTTTTAAACCGCACGGCGGCGGAGCTTTTTTGAAGTGGCAATGGGATCGTCTCCGCGGCCAGGCGCCTGAGAAACCCGAAAGCTATGATTTCAAGATGGCGTTCAATGACGGCGAGGCGCTCAAAGCTGATGCCGATGATCTCCGCGTGACTTGGGTCGGCCATGCGACCACGTTGGTGCAAATCGAAGGCGTGAATATTTTGACCGATCCGATTTTTTCCGAGCGTTGTTCTCCCGTGGCATTCGCCGGGCCGAAACGCAAAGTTCCGCCCATACCTGCTTTCGAAAATCTACCGCGCGTCGATGCGGTGTTGATTTCGCACAATCACTACGATCATCTCGACCAGGACACGATCAAAAAGCTTGGCAACAAGCCGCGCTATTTTGTGCCGTTGAATATCGGCAAATTTCTGCGCGATCTGGGCATCAAAAAAGAGAATATCGTGGAATTGGATTGGTGGGATTCTGCAGAATTTCGTGGATTACAATTTCATTGCACACCGACGCAGCATTTTTCCGGGCGGGGATTGCATGACACCAATCAAATGCTGTGGTGCAGTTGGGCGGTGACCGGCGCGCAACGGCGCCTTTATTTTGGCGGTGATACCGGCTATTTTCCCGGTTTCAAAGAAATCGGCGAGAAGCTCGGGCCGTTCGATTTGGCGATTCTGCCCATTGGCGCCTATTTACCGCGCTGGTTCATGTCGCCCGTGCACGTGAATCCGCCGGAAGCGCTGCAGGCCTTTTTGGACGTGCGCGGCCGGAACATGCTGGCCATTCACTGGGGCACATTCGATCTCGCCGACGAGCCCATGGATCGACCGCCCAAAGACTTGCGCGCCGCGGCGGATTCACTGGGAATCGCGCAAGAACGAGTTTGGGTATTTCAGCATGGGGAAACGCGCGAAATTGCTGCAAAATGAAACTCAAGCTGCGCCCCCTTTCCGATGGATTTGTTGGTGCGCACACTTGAAAAGGTGCGCGAGCGCGTAGAAATGGGAGTCTTTCCGCGAGCATCTGGTTATTCTTACCGATTTTGCCGTGAGAATGCGTTATCCCAGCGAATCTGCTGACAGAAAAACGGCGCTCGCATTTATTTGATGAGCGTCATTTTTTTAGATTGTGAAAATTCACCGGCCTTAATCCTGCATACATACACGCCGGATGGCAACTCATAGCCTGCATCATCTTTGCCATCCCAACTGATCTCATAAATTCCCGCATCCTGATCGCGATTGACCAACATTCGAACCTCCTGACCCATGAGATCGTAGATGCCAAGTATCACTTGGGTTTTTTCCGAAATTTGATATTTGATCGTGGTTTCAGGATTAAAAGGATTGGGATAGTTCTCAAATAGCACAAAGGCTTTCGGCAACAAACTGTTTGAAAAATCCCTGGGTCTCGGCAAATTCTGTGATGAGGTTTTGTTGAAATCGTAAATGTGGCCCAAGCTCGCAAATGTGCCAGCTTTTGAATTCAATCCTTCAACTCTTAAGTTGACTCTTAATGAGCTTGAACTCATTCCGCTATTCAAAGCCGCCACCAAGCGGAAGTTTGATCTATTGACGTTTCCGGTAATTGCCAGCGGCACACCGGGTGCAGAAGTGATGATATCATTGCCGGCATCAAGAATATCGAACTTGATTTGGCGCACGCCAGCCCCTGGGTCTGTAACTTTTTCCAAACTCACAGCCTCAAGTGTGTATTCAACAAGCAGGCTTTCAGCCTCTGCAGGTAATAAAGAATTCGGGGAAGCCAGCAAGTCCCAAGCATTCGCCGTTGTCAACTGAAATGAATCCAACGAAGCACGCACAAATTCCAAAGGTTGCTCGACGCCGCTTTTTAGTTTCGCGCGAATAGAATGAAGCTGGATTTCCAAATACGCACCTGCGCTGTCAAGCCAGGCAATGGAGCGCGAGTATTGCGGCTGGAGATCTTCCGTTTCTTTGCTCAAAGTTTCGGAGCTTAGTTGAATGGTATAAGGCAAGAAACTGCCGCTGGTCCAAACATACTTTGCCGTGGTTTGCCCAACGGAAACAGAAGGATAACGTCCTGCAGCAATATAAGTGGGCGCTGACCAAAGATCACCATCAAAATGCTGTTTGTAAATTTGAGTAGAGGAAGTGAGTTGAAATATAACATCAATCTTGTTCGAAGCCAATGCGGTGATAGAAGGCAGTTGTTGCTGCTCGTAGTAGATTGCAAAGTATTCGCTCGGCCAGGTCATGTAGTTCGTTGTTCTGCGATAAATGATGGTATGATCATAATTGCTGGAGCCTGAGCCGGCGACGCGGTGCCAAGCCACGTGAAAGCCCGAACCGTTGGGCAGCCCGCAGAGCGAGGGTTCTTTGTGCGTGTAATTGCTTCCTGGAATAATGGCGGATAAATTGGTCGCCCCGCTCCAATTGCCAAAAGCATCAGGATAATAGCGATAATAAATAGCGCTGGGGGTTGTTGCATACGCCCAGCCGGTCGGGCAAGCACAAGAGCCGTAAGCATTTTCATCTGCTAAAGCGGGGGAAAAATCACTGGAGGTTGCGCCACTCAATGATTTTTGCGTCCAATTGATCAAATAAGGATAGCGATCTGGAGTAATACGGGAAGTCAATCCCGAGCTCGTGCGAAAAACCACTCGTTTTGATATCGCGTTGTAATCCGCTTGAATGACCGGCAAAGGATCGCTGGAAAGTGAAGATGTGGCCAGGACGTATCTATCATTTGCGGACCACGTGTCACCATTGTCCAAGCTCATGGCAAACCAGATTTCATAGCTGCTGGTACCGGTTTTTCGTTGCCAAACAGCATACAAGTCACCAGTGTTGTGCAGGGTAATGCAAGGGAAGTCATTGCCACTTTGACCATTGCTGAGACGAATTGGCGCTTCAAAAATGGAAGTCCATGCGGGTTTGCGACGATAGTAGATCTCGCCGCCAGAAGTAAAGACTAAATGATAATAATCGGTCAAATCGCGCACCAACCGCCGGCCGTTGTTATGGGCTGTAGCGGTTTGGCTGGTTGATTGGTTGGCATAAGGAAGTATTGGAAGCAGCGCTTTATAAGCATTTACTCGTCCAAAGCCAAAATCTTGATCATATCCGGTTGCTCCCATGTCGTCAGTATTCTCCTTGATAAAATTCTGTACTTGAGGGTTCGATGGTTTACCCTCGAAATCGAAGTTTATGGAAAGTATGAGAGCTGCAACACCAGCAACTTGTGGACAGGCTGCGGAAGTTCCCCCGAAATGAGAGGTATAATTTCCTGGTGGATAAGCATCTCCGCCGGGCGCCTGCCAAGTGTATTCGGTGTAATTAGCCGGTGGGCATATGCCAAATTTACCATCATTCCATCCGGCTTGTGAGCTTATGTCTAGAGACCAAACGTCACCGCGCAGCTCTGTTCCTGGATGGTATTGCCCATTACAGAGAATCAGGCCTTGACTATAGCCAAGGTCCCCGCTGGGAGCCACCACACCCATTTCAGAATCTCGCGGGCTGTAAAACTGGATATTGTTCGACTTGTCCGTGGCACCAACCGCAAGAACACCAGGAACATTTGCCGGAAATGCTACACACCCGTAATTTCCCAGATTACGATTTGCATTATTGCCGGCTGCAAAAACATCTACACAACCTTTTCCATTTCGTCCCTGCGTTAGGGCTCTATTGATAGCATCAACTATGTTGGGCCACAAATCGGCATTACAAGAGCCGTATCCCCAGCTGTTGCTCAACACATGAGCGCCATTTTGCCAAGCAAAATCTATGGCAGCGGCGATATTATTGACCGTCGTCCCAATTCCATAGTCGTCAAAAATTCGAATATTCATGATCTTACAATTCGGCGCCAACCCTGTAACGCCAAGGTTGTTATTTTGGCTTGCGGCGATAATGCCAGCAGCGCCCATACCATGAGCTTCGTTACCACCAGGGCTTGGGTCATTATCCAAGGGAGGGATATAGTCGTAACCGGAGACAATTCGGCTTGCGGGTAAATCCTCATGTGCTGCCCCGCCTTCGTCAATCACGGCTACAATGATTGAGGAACTACCTTTGGTAATGTCCCACGCTTCAGGCGCGTCAATGTCAGCATCGGAGACACCACCGGTCTGGCCAGTATTGTGGAAATAGTACTGCTTTGGGAAATGGGGATCATTCGGGGTGCTGAACAATTCTACAGGTACCACAAAGTCCGGAAGCGACCACTCTGCAGACAGGCTCTCATAATAAAGATTTGCCATTTCGAGAACAGGTAAATCGGAAGCCGAGGTGATCCGCAAGGTATATAGGTTTGGAGCGGCCGCGCTGGTGCTGACCACTTCTACGTGATGTTGATTGTTAAGGGCCTCAATCTCATTACGAGTTACGAATGGCTTAAATCGAATCACAAAATGGTCGAATGGAATCGCCTCCAAACCATCCACTTCATAGACCGGATTCACCATATCCACCTCTGGCCTTTCTCTCAAGCGTTGAACCAGTTGCTTAACGTCGATCTGACTTGTTAAGCGGCTTGTGAAAAAACCTGCTGCCGTAATCGGGCGCAATGGTGTAAGCCCATCCAAAACTTGCTCTCTTGCCAGTAACCCTTGCATCGAGAGTTCGGTGACGCCAGCAGCGAATTTGATACTAATTTTCTCAGAAGAAATCAACAATGGAACCTTTTCGTCGTGAACATAAAAAAAATTTTCCTGGGCAAAAACTACCTCACTCATCATCATTAAGATCAGCACTGCGGCGAAGAATAAAAGAGGAATCCTAGGTTTCATGGCATTCTCCTCACTTTCGGAAATCTGTTGTTGAATCTTGTTCAATAGAATGATGAAAACAAAACACCGGCAATGGCACTAAGAACTCTTCAGAATTGCCGTCCAAGTATTCTGTTAGAGACGCCATTTCAGGGGCGTTATTTTGAAGTATCGAGGCGGCGACTGGTTTGTTCTGTTACAGTAAGTTTTTGCACAAGTAGCTTTCTCGGTTTCACGCCCAACGCCATAGGAACGGGAGAGCCGGCATCTATCTCAATGATCTTCTTGACCTCTCTATGTTGAAGGTCAATCACAAAGAGCAAATCCAGCCAATTTGAGACGTATGCAGTTCTGCCTTCGGGCAGAACCATCATGCGATCGGTTTGCCAGCTATGACCGAAGGGTGTGACTTTCTTCACATCAATTTCGCCCACGTAACTATTGGTCGCTGTTTGAAAAATGAAAACCTTGCCAGTCGGCACAGGCTCAAGTAGCATATACCTGCCTGGATCAGTGACATAGAGATACTCGCCGTCAGGACTTAAGGCAAGGGATCCGAAGTAATTCCCACCTACTCCGGCGATCGAAGTATCGCGTTCAAGGTCAAATACGGGGCCCCCGGCCACATAAAGCAGCTTTCCATCGAGTGAAACCTCCATACGCAGTATAGGGCCAGGGAGATTGTCATAGTCACGCACAACTTCCCTCCTATCATAGTCGTACGCAAACAACCTAATGGAATTGTTGACGGCATAGAACAAGGGTTTGTTTTTGTTAAATAACACACTTTGATAATTATGTCTTGTGTCCCGAATATCTAAGGTATCAAAATACGTGATAGCATCCGTAAGTGTATCAATGATCCCAATCGAACCGCGGCTGAAGCCTTCTTGATACGAATAGGAAATCACAAAAACTGACCCATTTGGAGATACAAATACATCACTTATTTTGCTATGAATCAACGTTACTAGTTCGGTTTCTAAATCAACAGAAAATATCTTGCCCGTATAATCCGGTGGAACATCATTCCGCGTACACACGTAAAGTTTTTGTCCGCTTTTTGTCAAAGCCAAATCCCATACGGAATAAGGAAAATCTCTGATTCTTTTCACAACTGTATTGCTCTCGGTATCCACGACAATGACCTCCGTGCCACTCCAAATGCCCACATACAGATAGTATCCGTGTTGAGGTACATCGTTATGATCTTTTTGATTATTCACTTCAACAGGTCCAGACCTCTGGCAACTACTGAGTGCGAAAAAGAGAAACAAAGAATACTTCTTGATGAGAGCAGTTTTCATGTCATTAAATCCTACGAAGACCAGGTTCATTCAGCCAGATTTTTTGCGTTTTGATGCGGGCGAGGAACATAATTACCCTGCCTAAATGAAAAGGCCCATTCACACAATAGCAGAGTGTAATTGGGCCTTCCAGTTTCTAAGCTTGGCGGCGGCATTTGAAGCATTTTGCCGCATTTTACGAACGATCCGAATCGGGGAAAACTTTAGCCGTAGTTACATTGGGATCAATAAAAACTTCTGACAAAAAAACAAGTGAAATTTTTGTAACATTTCATTGCCGCCACTTTACATTGTTGCTGGAACAAATTGTGATGAACAAGAACTTTGGACTTAAATCTTCAATACACCCTCGCCGAAAGCTGCGCCGGCACCGCAAAAAGGCTTTCGTCGACGACGGCAGAAACGACGAGCTCTTCAAACAGAATTCTGCGACTCGTCCCTTCCAAACGGCGCTCCATCGCCAAAGCGATACCGTTGAAATCCTGCCAGTTCTCCCACCATGCGACCAAAGGAGTAGATTGCGGTGTGGCAAAGAACTCCCAGCGTTGTATGCGAAACGTCGCGGGATCGATGAACAATCGGTAACTGTTTTCAGGCGTCAAGCCGGTTTTGTCAGCAAAACTCAAACGAACGGTTTCGAATGAGACCTGCCCGATTTCTTGTCTGCCCTGATACTCCAGCCGTACGCCCGGATCGTGCAGTTTGAATGGCAGCAGCAACCAGTAAAAATCAGACAGAAAACGCGAATAGGCGAGGCCCATCAGCGGCTTGGCCTCTTCCACCGGCACCGGCTGGCCGTTTTGGAAGGCGCGACCGGTGCGATTGTTGAGATGCATCCACATCAAGACGTGCTCGCCCGTAGGCAGCTCGCCTTCCAGGCGGTAGCGATTGTTGCGGCGATCCCAATCGTGACGCCAATCGGCCACCACGCCGGTGTCGGATTCGATCACAAAATGAAAAGAGAAATAATTGCAGGCCTTGAATTTTTCACGCCCACCGGCGGCAGCCAGAACTTTTTCGGCCAGATGTGTGGCGATTGAATCGAGGCGTGGAGCGGCGCTATGGCGTGCGGTTGCAGCGGGAGCAAGAGCAGGAGCAAACGTACGAGTTGGAGAAGGTGGGGAATCACAACCAATGACGAGTGCGCAAACACCCACTACGCCCAAAGAAGAAAATCCTTTCATGAAGCGTCCTCACTGATGAATTGTCACTTGGTGGATTTTGTTCCCGACTTGCAGCGCCTCCACGATTTCCATGCCCTTGCGGACTCGCGCGAAAATCGTATAGCGGCCGTCGAGATGAGGTTGGTCCGAGGGCGTGATGAACCACTGGCTGCCCTCCGTATCGGGCCCGGCACTGGCCATGCCCACGGCGCCGCGCACGTAGCGCAGGCGGTTGAATTCCGAACGAATCGAGTACCCCGGCGAGCCCCACATGTCGCCGCGCGGATCGCCGGTTTGAACGACGAAGTTCGGCACCACGCGATGCACGTCTAGTCCGGTAAAAAAGCCTTGCTCGGCCAGACGCACGAAATTCAGCACCGTCAGTGGAGCCGCATCGGATAAGAGCTCCATTTCGAATTCGCCGCGATCGGTCTGCACTCGCGCCCACCGGCCGCGCAGTGCCTTGATTTCAGCGAACGAAAAAACTTGTTGAGGCGTGGTCGCCACGTCCAAAGACGCAGTGTAATCCTTGCCCGTCAATTTTTGCAAGGCCACGGCCGCCGCCCCGGCGTAAAGCTTGTCCGGCGTTCTGAGCGCTTCTTCCAGCAAAGACTGGGCCTCGCGACCGCCGCAATCCGCCAAGGCGCCAAAAATCATTTGCGCGCATTCGACCTCGATGGGCGGCTTGAGCTGGCGATAGGCGGACATGATCGCCATCGCATGTTCGTGACGTTGTGTGGAATCCACAACGAGATTCTGTGCTGCCAGGGCAGTGAGTACGGCGTCGCCGCGAGTCAATGCATTCAAATATATCGGCAACGCGCGATTCTGCGCAGCGATCTTGGGCAGGGATTCGAGCGCCGCTATGCGCACCAAGTTGTCGGGATCGTTGAACAATTTCTCCAAAATGGGAAAGGCTTCGGGCGCGGCCGTGACCCCGAGCGCGCGCGCGATTTCCGCACGCAGATATTTTACCGGATGGCTCGCCAGCGGCAAAAGATTTTCAATGGCGTCTTTGCCGCGCGCTTGCGCCAACGCGTAGGCCGCGGCCGCTGTGCTGCGCCAATCGCCGCGCGCGTTGCTGTCGGCCAGCTCCAGGTGAAATTGGGAGCTTAAGAACGTTGCGATCGAATCACTCACGGCAAAGTGTCCGGCTGTGCGTGCGCGTCCAGCGGTGTTGCCCAGCGCGCGAATGGCTGTCAAATGAACATGCAGGCACGAATCCCCGAGCGGAGCTTCTGAGAGGGCAAGCAACGGTGTGCCCGGCGCCTCGATTTGCCCGAGCGCCGCCGCGGCATTGACACGCACCCGCCAATCCTGGTCGGTATGTGCGAGCAGCGCGAGCGTCTCCCAGGCGGCGGGATCGCGCAACTCAGCCAAAGCGCGCGCCGCCTGCATGCGCACGCGCGGGCTGCGGTCACGCAGCGCGTTGCGCAAGCCGGGTGCCGTAGCCGGCTCAGCCAGACGCATCAAGGCGTACGCCGCGCGCCAGCGCACTTCTTCCGTTTCATCATTCAGCAAGAACGCGAGCTTTGTGCCCCAACCTTCGCCCTGCAGTCCGCGATGCGCGAGGCGGCCCAAGGCCAGCGCGGTTTCGGCGCGCACAATCGGGATGTCCTCGTCGAGCTGGCGCGACAACGTCGAATCGATGGCCGGCAGCAAAGAATCCTTTGCCACTTTGCTCAGCGCTTCGATCAATGCCAGCCGCACCTCCAAATCTTTTTCATCGCCCAGGTTCTTGAGAATGACTTTGGTCGCGGCCGGATCTGCAATCTGACCCAGAGCAAAAGCGGCTTCGCTGCGCAATGCAGGATTGCTGCTGTCCAGCAAATCGACCAGCGTGGTGACCGCCTGTGGATTTTGCATGCGCCCCATGGCGATGACTGCTCGGCGTTTGACCTCGGCGCTGGGATGCATGATGAATTTTGTCAGCTCGCGCACGTCGCCGCGACGATCTTCGAGCCGCAGAATTTCCTGGAATTGTTCGTCGTGGTTGTTGCATCCCCCGGCTGCCATCAGCAATACGGTACAAATCAGCATCGCTATCTTCATAATCCGTCCTAAGCTGTCCGTTCAGCGAAAATAAGGCCGCGTTCACTTGCTGCGTGAACAGCGGGAGGCATCGGGCGTTGCTGTGCGTTGATTAACAATAGTATGCGGAAAAATGCGCGCAAGGTAAACCGGAGTGCAACAGTCGCGAGAGGAAAATAAGTGAGCAACGAAGCGCTAGACTGGGGTCGTTTTTCATGATCGGGCTTCCTGGATTCAAGGCCATCTCTACCCTCAACGGACCAACGCTTTTCATAATAACCAGCTTGCTGCCCAAATGCAAGTCATTTGACACACAGCGGCCGGCAAAATGGGTTTGCATTCTTGTGCTGGCACAATTATACTCCTTTCTGTAAACGCCCTTTATGAATTACACGTCACGCATTACGCATTACGTTTTGCGTAACTGCCCAAGCGCAAAGCGGAAAGCGGCAGCCGCCTCTGACAATTCGGGAGCCACCATGATTCGCGTTGGAGTTGCAGGTATTGGACGGTTGGGAAGCTTGCACGCCTCACTGTATCGTGAAGTGGCCGGCGCGGAATGCGTTGGTCTGTATGACCTCGATCAAGCGCGCGCGGCAAAACTGGCGAGCGATCTCGGCGTGCGCAGCTTTCCTTCCTTTGCCGAGCTGCTGAAAGCCTGCGCCGCGGTGAACATCGCCGTGCCGACGAGTCTTCACTTTGAGCTGGCCGAGCAAGCGTTGCAATCCGGAAGGCACGTGTTCGTTGAAAAGCCGATTACGGCGACGGTGGATGAAGCGCGGCAATTGCTTGGGCTGGCGCAAACACGAAAATTGGTTTTGCAGGTCGGCCATATCGAACGCTTTAATGCGGCCGTGCGCGCGCTGGCCGGTTTTCCGCTGGAGCCTCGTTTCGTCGAATCGCATCGCATGGCCTCATTCGATCCGCGCGGCACGGACGTCGCGGTCGTGCTCGATCTCATGATTCACGATATCGACATTATCCTGAGCCTGGTGAAAAGCCCGCTCGCACAGGTGCATGCCAACGGTGTGGCCGTGGTATCCTATGAGCCGGACATTGCCAATGCCCGCTTGCAGTTCGAAAATGGCTGCGTCGCCAACGTCACTGCCAGCCGCATCTCACAAAAGAAAATGCGCAAAATGCGCCTGTTTCAGCGCGATGCTTACGTTTCGATCGATTTTTTGCAAGGCTTGAGCGAGGTGTATCGCATGGTCTCTCCGGAAGCAGCGAGTGCTGGCGTTTCCTTTCCAGTGGTACTGGGTAAATTGGAGCAAGGCGCGCGGCCCCGGCATATTCTTTATGAAAAACTGGAAGCGCCTGAAGGCAATGCATTGAAAATGGAGTTAGAAAGTTTTGTTGCGGCGATTCAGAACGGCACGCCGCCGCCGGTCACCGGTGAGGACGGCCTGCAGGCGCTGGCAGTGGCGACGAAGATTACGGAGATGATTAAGCTGCAAATGGAACAAGAGTCAGTGGACGGTCATCTGTGGGCGGTTGCAGCGGAGAACGATGCTTAGAACAAGATTCTGAAAGTTTCTTCTCCAATGGATGAAAAACGACCAACGGAGGCTACGCCGAATCCGTTGGTCGCTGTTCAATCCGTCGGACAATTTCTTGAGTCAAAGCTACTTTTGCGGTTAGACGGCTTCTACCGCAACAACATGATTTTCCATGTAGAGATTTGTTGCGCAGTTTCCAGTCGCACGAAATAAACGCCACTGTGCACTTCCCGGCCGGTGCCGTCGGTTCCATTCCAGGATAGCGCGTGCATGCCCGCGGCTTGCATTCCTGCGAAAATCAATTTTACTTCCCGGCCCATGGTGTCATAAATGCGAATGGCAATACTCGCGGCTTTGGGGAGCGCGTAGCGAATTGTAGTGGAAGGATTGAACGGATTCGGATAGTTTTGTTCCAATCCAAATTCGCGCACCACCTCGCGATCAAATGGCTCCTCCACACCAGTGACCAGACCCGATTCAGGCGGCGGCAATCTCTTTGTCGTGTAAACGTGAAACTCTCCCGGTTGCAAGGGGAGTGCCGCTTGCGTGCTGGCGACGCTGATGGAATCGCCGGAAAAATAATCGTACCAGGTTCCGGTGCCTTGAAAATTAGGGTTGACGTTAAGCGGCATAACGTGAAAATTGCCGACGATCGTCACGTTTATGCTGGGGTGCGTGAGATTGATGCGGCGATCGTACTGTCCCTGCCCTACCCGCCAATCGACCTGGGTATCCGCGCTGCGAAACACCTCATTTTCGTGACGTAATTTTAGAAGCGCGGCAAAGACCTTGTAGAGCTTCAACCGCTCGGGCTGCTGAAAATAGTTCCATCGAATCGGCTTGGGATCGGTGCGGCCGGGCTCATTGCCGGAGGGCAGATGCTGATCGTAACCCTGCTCACCGAACTGCCAGAGCATTTTGGGCCCGGGCACGGTCAGAAAAAACGCGGCCACCAGTTTGATGCGGCTCAGGGCCGTGTTCAAGTCCTTCACGTTGTAATTGCCGCTGCTCCGGCCGAATTGCAGATTCTTATACATCAGCCATTCTTCATCGTGGCTTTCCATGTAGGTGATCAATCCCGGTTTGTTCCAGCCGCGAGTCTTGTAATACCCGCCCGACAAGTCCGAACGCAGGCCCGAATCTTCCAGCCAGCCCATGGCCGATTGGCTATACGCCGTGTTCAAATTGCCCCAGAGCATCATGCCGCGCCTGTATTCCGCCAGTTCTTTCATTTCACTGTTGTCATCAATCAAATGTTCGAGAATGACGTATGCCGTCGAATCCACTGCCCAAATTTGATCCGCCATTCTTTTCAAAATGGCGATGCGGGCGTTGTCCCGGGCGCCGCTTGGACCAAAGCGATTCGTGAATCCACGCGTAAAATCGAAGCGAAAGCCATCGATGCGATATTCTTGCAGCCAGTAAGAATTCACTTGATCCACAAACGCTTTTGTGGCGTTGCTCTCATGATTGAAATCATATCCGAATGAAAAGTCGGTGTGCGGGGCGGAAACATTGTACCACGGATTGCCCGGCGCCGGCGGCCCGTAGCCGCCCGCGTTATAGAGCCGCACCAGGGGATGCTGGCCGTCCGAATGCTGCAGGACCATGTCCAAAATCACGGCCATTCCGCGCCGATGGCATTCGTCGACGAAGCGCTTCAAGTCCTGCCGCGGGCCATAGTATTTATCCGCCGCGAAATAAAAAGATGGGTTGTAACCCCAGCTCGAGTTGCCTGCGAATTCATTGATCGGCATCAATTCAATGGCATTGACACCGAGCTTCTGCAAGTAATTCAGCGTGTCGATCATCGTTTTGTAATCGTGCGCGGCGATAAAATCGCGAATGAGCAGCTCGTAGATCACCACGTCCTTCTGCGCGGGGCGCTGATAATTCGTCGCTTGCCAGTTGTAAGGTGTTTGATCGGTCTGCAGCACGGACGCGATTTCTTCCGTCTGCCCGGCGGGATAACGAATCAAATTCGGGTAGGTCGTACTGCTGATGAATTGATCGTTGAATGGATCGCTCACCTGCTCGGCGTAGGGATCGGCAATACGCAAGCTGCCGTCTACGAGATATTGAAACAGATACTGATTGGCGGGTGCGAGATTGTCGAGTGTGATCCAATACCGGCTGCTGTCGGGCGTCCTTTTCATAAAGTAATTCGTATCGATCTGCCAGTTATTAAAACTTCCGATTAAATACACGAATGCCTTGCGCGGGGCCTGCAAAACCAAAGTCGCCGTGGTTGGATTGATATAGTTGATGCCGTCTTTCACGCCTGCGGGAAGCTCTTCCACGGCCAGAGGCGGATTGATAAGAATATTGAAGGTCGTACTGTCGGCATTTTGCGACCCGGTGGTGCTGCGGGCGACAAGCTTGACCTTATGCGAGCCAGCCGGCAGGGGCGCGGGCGGAATGAAAGAAAAAAATTTGGTGGCGGCATCATAATTCGCGCCGAGATTCTTGTATTCGGTCGCGTTGATAAACAGGCGCAATGCCGCCGTGTCGATCGCGCTGTTTCGTGCCGGAAAAATGTACGCGCTGATATTTGGCAGCGTGCCACTCACCTGGCCGGAGCCGGAATTCGGCAGAAGATAATGAATGACGGGGTTTCTGACGTACAAGACTGAGTTGTTATTGTCATTCGAATTACGGCGCGGATTGAGCGGGTCGGAAAGCCAGCCGCCGCCTGTGCCGTTTTCATTGAATTTATATTGATAAGCCCCGGTTACCCCGCCACCGCTGGCGGGCCCACCCACGCGCAGGCGCACGGTCTTCAGCCATTGGCCGCGCGCTGCCTCATAGCTCATGCGCGAGGGCGCATTGCTTGCAATCGTACCGTTGCTGTTCGGCCCCCAGTTGTTGAACTCCCCCGGCAAAAAAACCACGCTCGGGTTCCCGGCAGGCTTGTAGTAAAAAGTAACGTCGACGCTGTCGGATTGGGCAAAAAGGAGGGAGCTTATAGCAAAATAACTGGCGACAACAAACAATGGGGTGTGGCAACGCTTCATGCGTGATTCTCCCTAAGTTTGGCCTGGACATTTCTGCAGACGCTTCTCCCGCTGTCATTTTGAAGAAATCTTCCCTCGTGCTTGAAAGAACGCCAAGTTTTCATCCAGCGATGCGAGGGCTTGGGAAGATTCATTGAGAATGACAACACCGGGAAGTATGAATTGCATAAAGCGATAATCGTGATTATTTTGCAATATGTCAAATCGAAAATCGGCTTCATTTCATCAAAAAACAAAGGCGTTGATCAAGCGCATTCCGCGCGGGAAGGTGGCGACGTACGGGCAAATTGCGGCGCTGGCAGGACAGCCGCGCGCCGCGCGGCAAGTTGCGTGGGTGCTGCATATTGCTTCGGAAAAGGACCGCTTGCCCTGGCATCGTGTGATCAACAGCCAGGGGACGATTTCATTGCCACGCATGGCAGGTTATGAAGTGCAACGCGCTTTATTGAAAAAGGAAGGGATCAAATTCAACCGGAACGAGGGCATCGATTTAGCGAGATTTCAATGGCGGCCACGCGGAGAGAAAATGGTAAGACAATAATTAGGAGAGTCTAACACCATGACCAAACCCAAGAAGCGCGTCATTTTCATTTGCACCCATAATTAGGCGCGCAGCCAAATGGCTGAAGGACTGTTGCGCCACCTTGGCGGAGATCGGTTTGAAATTTATAGCGCAGGCACACAATCTACCCACGTCCACCCGCTGGCAATCAAAGCCATGTCTGAGAAGGGCGTCGACATTTCCCATCATACCTCGGATCGCATCGATAAGTACATGGGCATCGCATTCGATTACGTGATCACTGTCTGCGATAACGCGCACGAGACCTGCCCCTATTTTCCCACCAACAAAGTGCTATGGCATTGGAGCTTCGAGGATCCCTCCGCGGCCACCGGAACTGAAGGCGAAAGACTAGACAAATTCCGCGAGATTCGTGACCAGATTGAGATCAGCCTGCAAGTCTTGCTTTAGCCCATCTCCATCCTTTCGCTCTTAACACAATCTTAACGTTGTAATGAAATTCCCATCACATTGATTGGCTTAATTTCTATAGCATATTCTGCGCGCTTATGCTAAAGTACAGTTGTCTCCCAAACAACTGAGTATGGTCAGGTCAAAAACGGTCAGGAGGGTTTATGAAGGCTAAAACCGCCTTAGGGTGGGCTATGCCCATCGCTTTTATTGTGCTCGGCTTTTCCAGGCTAGCGGCGCAAGACGGAAAGATCAGTGGTTACATTTTTGGCGATTATTTTTACGAATTTTCACATCCGGATTCCGCGACCGCGGCGCTCGATCGCAACGGCTTTCAGTTGCGGCGGGCGTATTTCACGTATGATCGCGATTTGTCGGCAAAGTTTACCGTGCGCTTTCGCCTCGAAATGAATAGTCCGGATTTGTACTCCCTTCAAGGTTTCGGCGCATCCGTTCAGCTCACACCTTACGTCAAACATGCGTACCTGCGGTGGAATGACGTCATCCCGCAGAGCAGGTTTACCTTTGGTCTCATCCCCACACCAACTTTTAATCTTTCCGAAGAAGTTTGGGGGTATCGTTCGGTTGAGAAGACCATTATGGACTTGCGCCGCATTGCGCCTTCAGCCGATCTGGGTGCGGCTCTGGAAGGCAAGCTGGCCGGTTCGGGCGTGCTCAACTATCAGATTTTCGCGGGCAACGGCACGGGCACGCGCAGTGAAATCGACAGAAACAAGCGCATCTACCTCAATGTGCCGATCAAAATTCAGAATACTTATTTTCTCGTTCCGTACGGCGATTATGAAGGCGGTAGTGACGGCACGGACAAAAATACCGTGGCGTTTTTTGGCGGCGTGCAAAAGCCCAGCTTCCACGGCGGTGTGGAAGTTTTTCGAAAAGTCAGCAACAAAGCATTGGCGAATGACGCGGACAGAACCGAAAATGGCATTTCCGTCTTCGGCGCCGTGAAAGCCGCTGAGCACGTGAAGGTTTTCGGCCGCTATGATATTTACGATCCGAACACCGACGCTGATGACGACGGCAATTCGCTCTTCATTGCCGGTTTGGATTTCTCGCTGGATAAAAACGTCAACATCATCCCGAACGTGAGAATGGAAAGTTATCAAGCCGCCGACACGGATCCCAATACGTTCGGCGTGGTGACTTTCTTCTTCAGGTTCTAAAGAGTAGGTCAGGAGAAAAGAGAAATGAACAAACCTTTGAGGTTGTTGCTCTCGTTGCTTGTCGCTGTTGCCGTTCCGGCAATGGCACAGGATAACGTTAAGGTCGACGCGGCGATAACGAAGTACAATAAGACCAGCGGCGTTTCGGGCTCGGTCGGCAGCATCGGCTCGGATACGATGAACAATTTGATGACGCTTTGGGCCGAGAGCTTTGCAAAGTTATATCCCAACGTCAAAGTGCAGGTGGAAGGCAAAGGCTCGAGCACGGCGCCGCCGGCGCTGATCGCCGGCACTGCACAGTTCGGGCCGATGTCGCGCGAAATGAAGCAGGAGGAAATCGACAAGTTCGAAGCGGCTTACGGCTACAAGCCGACGGCGATTCGCACCTCGATCGACGCGCTCGCGGTTTACGTCAACAAAGACAATCCGATCAAAGGCATGAGCATGCCGCAAGTCGATGCGGCCTTTTCCAAAACACGGCGTGGGGGGGGTGCGCAAGATCTGACGACGTGGGGCCAGCTCGGCCTCACTGGAGATTGGGCCAACCAGCCGTTGAGCTTATACGGTCGTAACTCGGCCTCCGGCACTTACGGCTACTTCAAAGAGCATGCGCTGTATAAGGGCGATTATAAGGACACCGTGAAGGAACAACCGGGTTCGGCGTCGGTGGTGCAAGGCGTCACGGAAGACCGCTTCGGCGTCGGCTATTCCGGCATCGGTTATATCACCTCCGGCGTGCGCGCCGTGCCGTTGGCGGTAAAAGAAAACGGAGAATTTTATCCCGCCACGCTCGAGCACGTTGTCAGCGGCAAATACCCGCTGGCGCGTTTTCTTTATCTCTACATCAACAAAGCGCCGAACAGGCCGCTCGATCCTTTGGTTCGCGAATTCTGCAAATTTGTCCTGAGCAACGAGGGCCAGCAAGTGGTGATCAAAGACGGCTACTTGCCGATTCCGGCCAAAGTTGCGATGGAAGAGCTCAAGAAGCTTGAATAACTTGTCACCGTCCGGGCGCCGTCTTAATCTGCTAAAGTAGCCAGATTTGGTAAAAGCGCCCGGACGGTGGTTCGACTAGAGGACAAAGGGGGCGTAGCTACCCCCCTGACCAAGGAGTGCGAAACCCGCGCGCTTTAAGCTGGGTTTCGCGCTCCTCTTATGGTACCAATCAAGCCTATGTTAATAGAGACTCAAAAATCAGTAGAAGTTACACCGGCCATACGGAAAGGCTCGCCTCGACCCTCCCGGCAGGTTTTGTCTAAGGATGGTCGCGGGCTGCGCAAGGTAATCGACCGGCTGGCGACTGGAGTCGTGACCAGCGGCGGCCTGATTGTCATCGCCAGTATCGTGGGATTATTTATTTTGTTCGTGCTGGTCATCGCGCCGCTGTGGCGTGATCCCAAAGTGACGCCCGGTCTCCAAGCGCCGGTCCAGCAGCTCGGCGTGGCGCCGGAGGCGCGCGTTTTGGCGATGGGTTGTGATGAGTATCAGCAAGTCGGTTATGTGCTGGCCAGCGACGGCGTCGTACAGTTCTACGATATTCCCACGCAGCAGCCAATGCAGCGTTTCGTCATGCCAGTGCAGCAGACGGGAAGATTGACTTGTGCGTGGTCTTCCGAAGATGGCGGCACCTTGGCTGCCGGCACCGATAACGGTGCGTTGATTTTGGGCGAGATCGAATATCGCGTTACCGGCGTGTCCTCGCAACGCACCTATGCGCCAATCGCCACCTTTTCTGAGCCGGTGCAACTGGACAGCGCGAGGCAGGAACTGACGAAACTCGCTTTTGCCGGCGCTGCCGCCATTTCGGGTTCATCTTCCGAAGGTTTTCTGGCGGCCGCGATGACCGCGGATCAGCGCCTCGTACTCTACAACCGCAGCGTTTCCACCTCGCTTTTCGGCGAAGGCGAGGCAGTGATTGTCCGGACAGTCGTGGAAAAAC
>JBOHQX010000119.1:0-13192 GCA_050732395.1 bacterium | reverse complement strand
ACCCCCCGCAGCACCGACTGCGCTTGCCGTCGAGAAATCGCTGCACGACCTCTACCTCGGACTCGAGAGCGGCCTTTTGCTAAAGTATGATCTGCAAGATCCGCGAGCGCCGCGATTAACGGAAACGTTGCACGCCTCGGAAACGGCAATCACGAAGCTTGGTTTTCTGATCGGCGAGCGCTCATTGGTCGTGGGCGATGCGCGGGGTGGTGTTAGTGTATGGTTTGCCTGTTTCGACGAAGCCGGCGCCGGCGAGCGCCTCATGCGCCAGGCTTATGTTTTGGCAAATCATCAGGCCCCGGTCAGCGCGTTCACAGCCTCGCAGCGCAACCGCACATTTTTTACGGGCAGCGAAGACGGCGAGATCATTTTGCACTTTTCCACCAACCAGCGCACGCTCTATCGTGCCGCCCATTCTACAGCCCCGGTGGCGCTGTTGAGTATGGCGCCCAAAGCTGACGGCGTTTTCATTCTCGATGCACGGCAACGCATTTCCCACTTGGCCATCGACAATCCCCATCCCGAAGCGAACTGGCGCGCTTTTTTCGGCAAAATCTGGTACGAAGGCTATGGCAAGCCGGAATATGTTTGGCAGTCGAGCAGCGGCACTGACGACTTCGAGGCAAAACTGAGTCTGGTGCCATTGATTTTTGGCACGCTCAAGGGAACCTTCTATGCGCTGTTGTTTGCACTGCCGATTGGCGTGCTCTCCGCTCTGTACGTTTCGCAATTCATGCATCCGAAGCTGCGCGCCATCGTGAAACCGACGGTGGAAATCATGGCAGCATTGCCGACGGTGGTTTTGGGATTCATCGCCGGATTGTGGCTGGCGCCGCGCGTGCAGCCGGTGATGCCGGGCGTGCTGGCGATACTGATCGTCGTTCCGCTCGCGGCTTTATTCGCGGGATGGCTCTGGCAGCGAGCGCCCAAACAGTTGACCTCGCGGCTGCGTGACGGCTCCGAGGTCTTTCTTCTCCTGCCAGTCATCTTTGTTTCCGCGTGGCTTTGCCTCGAGATGAGCACCACCATCGAACGCTGGTGGTTTGCCGGCGATTTTCGCCTATGGTTGCTGGAAACCTTCAAGTTGAGCTTTGATCAGCGCAATGCGTTCGTCGTCGGCATGGTGATGGGCTTCGCCGTCGTGCCGATCATATTCACGATATCCGAAGACGCGCTTTCGAGCGTGCCGCCGGGTTTGACCGCGGCCTCATTGGCGCTCGGTGCGACGCGCTGGCAAACGGCGCTGCATGTGGTTCTGCCCAGCGCCAGCCCCGGCATCTTCTCGGCGTCCATGGTCGGCTTTGGCCGTGCCGTCGGTGAGACCATGATCGTGCTCATGGCCACGGGCAATACACCGGTGATGGATTGGAACATCTTCAACGGCTTTCGCACGCTCTCGGCCAATATCGCCGTCGAAATTCCCGAAGCGCCGGTGGGTGGCACGCTCTTCCGCAGCTTGTTCCTTGCCGCGCTGCTCCTCTTCATCATGACCTTTGTGGTGAATACGGCGGCGGAGGTGATTCGGCAGAAAATGCGGATGAAGTATCAAAGACAATAGTACAGCACTATGTTTTACTTTACACGTTACACCTTACACGTTACACGAGTTGAGGTGTAACGTGTAAGGTGTAACGTGTAAGGTGATCTGGTACTCCATGAAATCCTTCTGGAAAAGCGGTAACGCCTTTATCTGGCTCACCGGTCTGACTGCGGGCATTGGTTTGCTGATGATTGGTGGACTGGTGGTGCTCATTCTCGCAAATGGCCTCGGTATTTTTTGGCCCCCGCAGCTCGTAGAGCTGAAACTCAGCGACGGCAGCAAAATCTTGGGAGAGATTTGGAGCCGGGAGAGAATTCCCGACGCGAGTCCCGAGCAGCCGGCGACGCGCGTGCGCTTGAAGATCGGTAACCGTGATTTTTATGGGTTGGATTTTCGTTGGATAAATGAAGGGGAAATCGCTGTACGGCGCCTTCCGGATTCCGCTTTCGTGCTGGAACGGCAGGCGTGGGGGAATTTTTTCGGTTATGCCACCGCCTTGTCACGGTCCGGCGCAACGATTGCCAGAGACGCCATGGAAACCGCTGCTGCGCTGCCCAAGCCTTTGGCCGAGGCCGGCCGCCTCGCGGCGCAAATCCACCATCTCGAAAAAGAAATTATTGGCGACATCAACCATGAGATCGAGCAACGCCGGTTGGCCATTAAGGGCTTGAGCTTGCCCCAAAGCGCAAACGTCGTTGCCTCAAAGGAAGAACAACGGCTCCAGAGCGCGATTGCCACGCTGCAAGAGGAATATGACAAGAACGAAAAGCAGCTTGACAAATTGCGCGAACAGGGCAACGCGTATCAACTCACCCTTCAAACCGTGGAAGGTCGCACCAAAACCATTTCGCTGCTCGAAATCGTGCGCGCATTTCAGCCCAATCAAATGTCTTGGGGTGACAAAGCCGGCCTTTATCTCGCGCGCACGTGGGAGTTTCTGACCGACGACCCGCGCGAAGCCAATATGGAAGGCGGTGTGTTTCCGGCGATTTTTGGGACTGTGCTGATGGTGCTCATCATGAGCGTCGCCGTCGTGCCGCTCGGCGTCTTGACCGCGATCTACATGCGCGAGTACGCCAGGCAAGGTCCATTCGTTCGCGCTTTGCGCATCGCCGTCAACAATCTGGCCGGCGTGCCTTCCATCGTATTCGGGATTTTCGGCCTGGGATTTTTTGTGTATGCGATTGGCGGATCGATCGACAAGTTATTTTATCCGGAGGCATTGCCGACACCGACGTTTGGCACCGGCGGCATTTTTTGGGCGGCGTTGACCCTGGCTCTGCTCACCGTGCCGGTGGTGATTGTGACCACGGAAGAAGGATTGGCGGCAGTGCCGGGCGCCCTGCGCGAAGGGTCCCTGGCTTTGGGTGCGACCAAGTTCGAAACCATGTGGCGCGTGCTCATTCCGAGTGCCTCGCCTGCGATTCTGACCGGACTCATTTTAGCGATGGCGCGCGCGGCCGGCGAAGTGGCGCCCTTGATGATCACCGGCGTGGTCAAGCTGGCGCCCTCGTTGCCGTTGGACGATCATTTTCCCTATCTGCACCTCGATCGCAAGTTCATGCATCTCGGCTTTCATATTTATGACGTCGGTTTTCAATCGCCCAACGTCGAGGCTTCTTTGCCGATGGTCTACGCCACCACCTTGTTGCTGATTCTCATCGTGCTGGTGTTGAATTTGACCGCTATTCTCCTGCGCAATCGCTTGCGCCTGCGTTTTGCGGCAGGACAGTTTTGAAAACGTACGCTTGCCCGCTGGCCGGTGCGGTCGTTCAGCGACTATCGGGCGCACGGGCGGGCCGGCAAGCTTGAAAATAGGAGATCCATCATGTCAGGCGATGCAGTGACGGCGGTGACCAGGGTGAAAGAGTCGAAAATCCTTCCGACGCTTGTGCCTACCAACCATCGTCCGAATGGTCCTCAGCTTCAGGAAGAAAGTGCGGTAGGGCAAAACCAAACGCTGGCGATTGCCATTCGCCAGCTAGACTTCTATTATGGTGAGGCGCGCGCCTTGCAGGATATCTCGCTGGCCATTCCCAGCCATCAGGTGACGGCATTCATCGGTCCCTCCGGCTGCGGCAAATCGACGTTGCTACGTTGTATCAACCGGCTGAACGATCTCGTGGAAGGCGCCCGGGTCGAAGGCCGTATCGAGATTCAGGGCCAGAACGTGTATGACCCTGGCGTCGACGTGATTGACCTGCGCAAGAACATCGGCATGGTGTTTCAAAAGTCCAATCCGTTTCCGAAGTCCATATACGAGAACGTCGCGTACGGGCCGCGCATTGCCGGCGTGCGCAAGCGCGCGGAGCTGGACGAAATCGTGGAAACCAGCCTGCACGACGCGGCTTTGTGGGAAGAAGTGAAGGACCGGCTCCATGCCAGCGCGCTCGGCCTTTCCGGCGGCCAGCAGCAACGACTTTGCATCGCCCGCGCCATCGCCGTGCAGCCGCACATCATTCTCATGGACGAGCCTTGTTCCGCGCTCGATCCGATTGCCACCGCCAAAATAGAAGAGCTCATGTTGCAATTGAAAGCGAATTATACTATCGTCATCGTAACGCACAATATGCAGCAAGCAGCGCGGGTATCGCAGCATACCGCTTTTCTTTGGCTGGGGAAACTGATTGAATATGACGATACCAATAAAATTTTCACCAATCCCACGGCGAAGCTGACCGAGGATTACATTACGGGCAGGTTTGGATGAGGATCGAGTTTCGGGACTAGGGGTTCACGGATTACTGGATTACTGGATTGTTGGATTGTTGCAATCTATTAATCCAACAATCCATCAATCCAGTAATCCAGTAATCCATCAATCCGGTAAACCGGACGGTGACTTGATGCACAGACACTTTGAAGATGAAATCGCCGAGTTGCGCACGGAATTGTTGTACATGGCTTCGCTGGTAGAGAAGGCGGTCGAGTTTTCCATCAATGCGCTCACCCATCGCGACGCCGCGCTGGCGCAAAAGGTGATCGACGAAGACGTGCAGGTGAACCAGCTCGAGGTGAAGATCGATAATCTGTGCGTCGAGCTGATCGCCCGCTTCCAACCGATGGCGAGCGATCTGCGCTTTATTGCGGCGGCCATGCGCATTAACAACGATCTGGAGCGCATCGGCGACCACGGGGTGAATATCGCCCAACACACGCAGGAGCTGCTCAAAGAGCCGGAGTTGAAGCCGCTCATCGACATTCCCCGCATGGCGAAGCTGGCGCAGGGCATGGTGAAGTTGGCGCTCGACGCTTTCGTGCATGGTGCGGTACAACAAGCCATTCAAGTCTGCGAGGGCGACGACGAAGTTGATGCCTTGGAAGATCAGGTACTACGCGAGCTGATCACGTACATGGCGAGCGACCCGCGCACCATCTCCCGCGCCATCCACTTGATCATGATTGCGAAGAACCTCGAGCGGGTCGCGGATTTGTCCACGAACGTGGCCGAAGAGGTCGTGTTCATGGTGGAGGCGCGGAGCATCAAACATCATCTTGCCAAAAACGACGTGCATGATCGCAGCATGACGCAATAACCCAGCCGTGATCATTCCGGTATCTCCCAAAAAGCAAAACCATTTTGTCTGAAAACCAAAGAAAAAGCCGGCGCGGCAACGCCGCCCGGCTTTTTCTTACTGGTATGATGAATGTGCTGGCGCACTTAGAATTTCATCGACAAGCCTACAGTATACGTCGATCCGCGCTTGTTGCTGCGCACTTTCAGCTCGCCTTCTTTGAACACCTGCTCCTGGCCTAAAATGTCCTTCGCGCTGATTTTGATCTCGTAGCGTCGCGCGAGATCTTGCGATACGGTGAGGTCGATTAAATCGCGCGGCAATTCGACGATGTCTTCTTGGTTCAACGCGCCGACCTGCGCGAAGGATGTCTTTGAACACGGAAACATCCTCGAATTAATAATCCCAAACGTCAAAAACTGCTTTGTCCCAATGAATACTATAACTCCCGCCGTAATTCGAGATAGTTATGATTTGGGTAACTATTCAGCGCCTTACTTCGGTCTTGCAGAGTTTGTACCACAAGAAACCGCAAGCGTCATTGATTTTCGATTTCCGATCTGCGATCGTAAATCGCCTATCGTCAATCGGAAATCACGAAGTTTCTTGGAAGGTGTATCGCCGAAAGTGAAACAGATCAAGGCAAAACAATTGTCGTGAAACTTTGAATAGTTTTGCCCCAAATGGTTTTGCCTTTTAAAAAGGGTTGAATAGTTACGTCAGTTTTTTTCCAATACGGCATTGACGCGGGTCAATAATTTGCGGATACTGAAGGGTTTGGCGATGAGCTCCTCGGCGTCGAGATTCGGGCCGGTGAGGTCGTCCAATTTTTTGCCCTTCGCGGTGAGAAAGATGACGGAGATATGTCCTGCGGGATCTTTTTCCCTTATTTGTCTAATGATCTCCCAGCCATTCTTTCCAGGCAATATGAGTTCAATAATGATCAAGTCCGGGCGGTTTTGCGCGAGCTCGAGCGCTCCCGGCCCATCTGTCGCTGTCATTGTTTCATAGCCTTCCGCCTCGAGATTGTATCTCAACAGATCGAGAATGTCTCGATCATCGCCTACGAGCAGGATTCGTTTTGCCATCTCCATTTCGCGAGATCTTAGAATAGCGCTAATCTAGCGTGAGTCTAAACCGCTGCCATTACTTCACGCTTTTGTATCCCCAAACTCCCAACGATGCGCCTATAAAAGGCGCAGCCAGATAAACCCACAATGCGCTAAAGTTTCCAGAGAAGAGTGCGGGCGCCAGTGAACGCGCCGGATTCATCGACGCGCCGGTTATAGGCCCGGCAAACAAGGCCTCCAACGCCACCACGGCGCCCACCGCGAATCCCGCAGTGATGCCTTTTTCTTTCGCTCCTGTGGAAACATTGATGATGACGAACATGAGAAAGAACGTTAGAATAATTTCCAGCACAAACGATTGCAGTGCTGTACCTGCCGGCAAGGTCGCCCCCAAGTTGGCGCTTATGGGAAATAGCCCTTTGAGAACCGCGCTGGCTAAAATCGCTCCAAGAATTTGACTGCCCACGAACGGGAATATTTCGCGTGCGGGCAGGTATCCTGCCAGCCAAAATCCGCATGTCACCGCCGGATTAAGATGAGCGCCGGAGATGTCGCCTACCGCATAAATCATCGCCAAAACAATCAGCCCAAATGTCAAAGCAATGCCTACATGCGAAACCATACCGGCCGTCACCTCATTAATGACGATCGCGCCCGTGCCGCAAAAAACCAGGGCAAATGTTCCGATTAATTCTGCGATATATTTTTTCATGCAAAGGGCTTTAGTAAAACTTGCAACCTCTGTTCTATCTGATCGCGAATCTCACGAAATTTGATTAGTCTCTCTGCTTCGGCGCCGCTTGCTGCGGAGGGATCCTCGAAGCTCCAATGCCATTGCGTTTGATTGGTGGGAAAGTAGGGACAGGTTTCTTTCGCGTTATCGCAGACGGTAATGACATAGTCAAATTCCATTCCCATGTAGTTGTCAATATGATCCGAGGTGTGATGAGAAATGTTGATACCCCTTTCCGCCATCGCTTTGATCGCCAGCGTGTGGACGCGGGTAGATTGTGTGCCTGCGCTGTAAGCTTCAAAACGATCTCCGGCAAGATAGCGCAATAGGCCTTCGGCCATTTGGCTACGCGCGGAATTATGGGTGCAGATGAAGATGACGTGTTTTTTTAAATTTGGCATTTTTCTTCACTTTCCTTTGGCGCAAGTCTCTGGTTATCTCTGCAACCGAAACAAACCCGACAATGCATTTGCCTTCTTCGCGCAAGGCCATGCGATGCAAGAGTTTTTCAGCATCGTTAGCGAACCTCTCTTGCTCGAGATGGCGGCTCAGCACTTTGAAGAAATCACGCAAGAACGACGACTCTTCGTGGTCTAGGCGATAATAGACCCACGTGCCTCTGCGCTTGGCTTGCAGCAGCCCGGCGTTCTTGAGAATGGCCAGATGCTTGGATATTTGATACTGCGGCAGCGCCAGCGCATCCACCATTTCACAAACACAAATATCATCATCTGTTCGCAAAAAGAGATTGACCAATCTCAGCCGGGTTTCATCGCCGAGAGCTTTGAAGAGTTCAATCGTACCGATCATCAGTAATATATGCCTATATGCGCCTATTGGCATATAAGATACGGAAATAAATACTTCGGGTCAATGTTTTTCTTAAGCACTTATACAAGTCAATGGAAATCCTGCTGGAAAGGATTCAATCGCCGGGCAAAACTTGATTTTAGAAAAGATGCGGCATGTTTTTGCGATAAAGATTTGCGTCCTTTTCCACAATAGTTCGTCTACTTTGCTGAGTAATCATTAACAACGAACTGACACTTCACTCCAAGGAGATGAGATATGATGGCAAAAGCACTAAATTTTCCCGCAGGGCAATATTCAGCTCAACGGAAAATCGGAATCGACTTCCTATTTCTCGATCTGAATACTTGTACGCGCTGTGTTGGGACCAATGAGAATCTTGAAAAAGCTGTTGCGTCCGTGGAACAAGTGTTGCATCTTATCGGCGCCGAGTTAACCGTCAACAAAATCTTGATCGACTCGACAATGAAGGCACAGACGCATCGCTTCGTTACTTCTCCCACCATTCGCGTGAATGGTCAAGATATTGCTTTCGAAACCAGAGAAAGCAAGTGTGACTCATGCACCGATTTATGCGGCTGCGCTGAAGGCACGGATTGCCGGATATGGGCCTATCGTGGCGAGGAATATACCGAAGCTCCTGTTGCCATGATTGCGGAAGCCATTTTACAAGAGGTTTTTCGCACACCGCAGTACGCACTCTCGCTAGCAGGACCGTACGACGCTGTTCCGGAGAATTTACAAAGCTTTTTTGCAAACAAGATCCAAAAAGAAGTCCAACCGGCATTAAAATGCTGTTCATCAGTCGAACAGCAAAGTTGTTGCGAGCCATCGGAAAAAGCCTCCTGTTGCAGCGACACCTCTCAGCCGGGCGGTTGTGGCTGTAAATAGGCTTGTGAATCTGATTTTAGATTTGACTCAACTAGCCGGGTATAGCTGCTGTATTTAGCGACGCCGGCTCGTTGTATTTTTGTTTATACCATTGAAAATGATGTCCTATGAAGAACGACGTACGTGTGCCACTCAACGATAGAATTTGGAAGGAGTACCGCACAAAATTACACCGTTTCATACTCAATCGAGTAAACGACCCGCTTATTGCGGAAGATATCGTCCAGGAGGTTTTGCTAAAAGCATTTGAACACTTGGATGGGCTCGAAGATCAACAGAAAATTCTGTCTTGGATTTACCAGATTACTCGCAATGCTATTATTGATTATTATCGTAGGCGCAGTCCTACCGAAGAGCTTCATGAGTCGCTTATCATGCAAAATATTGATATGAAGGAAGACGTGGAAAAGGATTTGGCGAGCTGTATCATGCCATTGCTTGAACAACTTCCTCCGCATTATCGCGAAGCTCTGACGTTGTCTGAGATTAATGGTTTTACCCAGAAAGAAGTTGCCTTGAAGCAAGGGGTGTCTTTATCGGGCGCAAAATCTCGTGTGCAAAGGGGGCGAAAAATGCTTAAGAAGGTGCTATTGGAATGTTGCAAGATTGAACGAGGCCAACGGGGAAGCATTATCGATTATGAACCAAATGAGAATTGTAGCAACTGTTCATAAAAGCAATCGCACGATGAATATGTTTCGTTCTTAAAAAAAGGATAACTGTTCAGCTATGCCAGATCCAAAATGGGTTTGTCCGTAGGGATGTTTTTGGTGGCCACAGGCGAGAGCCCTGCACGCATCAGCGTGAAGGTGTCTTCCCCAAGTATTTTGCCCCGATCTGGGGAAAGAAATAATATACCTCATTGGTTCGGCGGTAATCAGCTCGTCTTGATCGCCCACGATTTCTTCTCGTTTTGATTCCGGAACCGTTAACGCACTTGAGCTTAACGCCGCTGCCGCGCTCCGCGACACTTGTCGCTAAAGCCCGTACTCTCGAAACTGGCGATCGATCAACCAGCAAAAGAGGAGAATCATGAAGTGAATGACTGCGCATTCCAGGGTTTCATCTTCAAAGGCAATCTTATCACTTGGTAGGAACGTTCGCTTGAAGACTTCAAGCAAGAAAGTTACGGAAAATTCTGGTTATGCCAGATTCAGCGCGGCTTTATAACTTTATCGACAAACCAACAGTATACGTCGATCCGCGCTTGTTGCCGCGCACTTTCAGATCGCCTTCTTTGAACACCTGCTCCTGGCCTAAAATGTCCTTCGCGCTGATTTTGATCTCGTAGCGTCGTGCGAGATTTTGCGATACGGTGATGTCGATTAAATCGCGCGGCAATTCGACGATGTCCTCATCATAGAGCGAACCAACCTGCGCGATGCGCTCGCCGAAGCGGTTGTACAACATGCTTATCGAAGTGCCGAACTTCAGATCCGTATACAGCAAACCAAGATTGATCGCGTACGGTGATTGGCCCTGCAAGCGACGGCCGCTGCGACCGATGGCAGTTGTAGAGCCCGCAATATCGACACTGGATTTGATCCAGGTGTAATTGGCGGTGGCCGAAAAATTCGTGAGCGCACGACTGACAAAATCCAGAGATTTCCTGACTTCCAGCTCGAAGCCATAATTCTTGGCTTTGTCGGCGTTGCCGAAGCTGCGCGTCAGTTCGGTGGTGGGCACAATCACCTCTTCGATGGCGTCGGTGAAGTCTTTATAGAACACGCTGGCAGTTAGAATTTCACCGGCGCGCTGAAACATTTCGAAACGCAGATCATAATTGCTGATCAAAGCGCGGCGCAACCCGGGGTTGCCATAAACCACGCTTACCGAAGTGAAATCGTAAAAGGCAAACGGCGCCAGCTCGCGGAATTCCGGTCGCGAAACCGTCCGGCTGAACGCCGCGCGCACGTTCGTAGCGGAATTCAGATTGTAAGTCAGATTGACCGAGGGCAAAATGTCGGTGTTTTGCAAATCGACGTTCACCCTCCGGTCTTGTGCATCGAACGAATCCAGCTTCTGGGTGTTATCTTCCAGACGCGCGCCGGCGATGAGTCGCAGGCTCTTGCTCCAAACCTGAACTGGTGCATCGAACATGAGGTAGCCGGCGTACAGTTTTTCGTCGGCCGTGTACGCGTCAGATCTGTTCGTGATCTCGTCGATCACCAGGCCGCGTTCGTTGATATGCTCTGCGGCGAACAGTGTGCTCAAATCCGAGTAGAGAATATTGAAATCGGTCTGGCTCGTCGTTCTGAAGGCAAAATTCCGCGCGGAGAATTCGCGATCGTTCTGATTGTACAATCCGCCGGTTTTGAATTTGACTTTCCCAAGCAGCATGGTGATATCCGAAGCGAAGCTGCCGATGTTATCATTCATGTTCGAATAAAAACGGCCGCCGCTGGCCGGCGTGGGAACGAAAGAAATATTGGCGAAAAATGGGGCAGAGCTATCCATTTCGCGTGAATAGATGACGCGGCGGTAATCCGGCTCATCGCGGTGGGAGGTTGAATACGACGCACGCCAATCCCACTTCAAGCCTCGCAGCGTAGGAAAGGCATGTTCGCCAGCGAGCTGGCCGGAATAAGTCGCGCGCGATATGAAACGTAGGCCGGTGTTTTGCCACTCCGCGCCATAGTCATAATTATTGCCGACAAACGTGATAACTTCGTCGTCGCCGGTGCGATTGTACAGATTCTTGAAGCTGATTTTGTGAAAGTCGCCCAATTTGTAGCTCAAATTGAGCAGGCCGCCCCACAATGTGGAAAATCGGTTTTGTTCACCAACGAACTCGAACTGCGGCGTGTTGTCGGCGTTGAAATCATTGCGCTCCAGCTCGATACGATCATAGGTATTGCGATATGTGAATGCACCAATATACCCGAAGCTTTTGCCGAGCAAACGCGTACCATCGCCGATTGAAACCATGTAACTGCTGTTCAATGGCGCTTTTTCTCCGGTCGGTGCCCAGATATTGCTGAACGACTGGCCAATGGCCTGCAATTCACTTCTGGAATAGTTCGACGAAATGACTTTGTTTCCGTTGATTGTCGCCGGCAGATCACGGATGCCGTCGTCGATGCCCCAGTAGTCGTACTTTCCTCCTTGATAGACCTGGAAGCTGGAGCGCGTTGACAACGTGTTGTATGCGCCTGATATACTCAAACGTATACTGAAATCTTCCGGAAACTCGACGGTGTTGATTTGAACCAATCCGCCGGAGAAGTTGCCGGGCAGATCGGGCGTGAATGACTTCGAGATGACCGTATTCTCCAAAAGATTCGAAGGCAGCGTATCGAACGCATAAGCCTTCTTATCCGGCTCAGTGCTGGAGAGCTGCGTGCCGTTTACCAGCGTGTTGCTGTAGCGCTCGCTGGTACCGCGTACATACACGAATTTATTATCGACCACTGCCACACCGGTCACGCGGCGCAAGGCATCACCCGTAGTAGCATCGGGTGCACGCCGGATCTGATCGGCCGCTACGGCATCACCGATCGTGGCCGCTTTGCGTTGTTGTTGCAGTACGGCGCTTTCCGAGCTCATGATCGCCGTTGCCTCGACCACGACTTCCTTTCCTTGAATAACTTCTTCCTGCATGATGACGTCGAGTCTAGTGGTTTCTCCCACCTGAACGGCAACATTGTTCACGACTTTCGTGGTATAGCTGACGTATGTAAAGCGCAAGGTATAAGTGCCCGGTGAGATATTGCGGATGGTGTAGTTGCCATCCATGTCTGCTGCTGCGCCGGTCGAAAGCTCAACCAGAATCACGTTGGCGCCAATCAGCATGTCGCCAGTTTTGGCATCGGTCACTTTGCCGGAAATTTGGCCGGTGGTTTGCGCAAAAATACCGGCGCACATGGCGAACAGGATCGCCAAGATAATCTTGAAGCTCGTGCCTTTCATGCACTTCATCGTTTTCATAACTCCGCCTCGTTTTTTGTTCATTGCTTGCGACCCACTCGCGTCACCCACCCGCGCTCTTACTCTTGAATTCTCATCCTTGAATTCCGAGCAAGAGCGCGAGTAGGAGTAATGAAAGCAAAGCGCATGGTGCATAGAGCAGAGCACAAATCGTTTTCGCCATGTGCCGTGCGCTTTGCGCTCCTCTACTTCACGAACAACATGCGCCGCACTTCGCTGTAACTCTCGCTGCGCAAGCGGTAAAAGTACACGCCCGTGGTCAAGCCTTTGCCATCAAAAGTCACCGTGAACGCGCCGGCAGATTGGAACTGATCCACCAACGTCGCGATTTCGCGGCCGGTGAGATCGTAAATCTTTAGGCTGATGTGGCCCGCCTTGGGCAAGCCATAGCGAATTTGCGTGCTCGGATTAAAAGGATTTGGATAGTTTTGGTCTAGCGTGTACGCTGCCGGAATGATGCTCGTATTCTCTCTGATCTTGACGTCGCTCAGGATGGAGTAAATGCTAAACAGCGGATTATAATTGGCCCAGCCCAGATCCCAGCGCGTGTCGCCGAAAGCGCCGCGGAAAGTTGTTGGGGTGAAGAAACCGCCGGACAAACGCGCATTGGTAAAGTCCGCACCGCTCAAAGCCGGCGAGCCGGCCTGCGGTGTGAAATTCGGATTGGTCAGATTGAAGGGATCGGCCAATCCGACCGCCGCCGCGG
>JBOHQX010000118.1:0-5101 GCA_050732395.1 bacterium | reverse complement strand
CAGCTCCTATTTCTCGTAAACGGATTGCACGGATAAAGCGGATTTCTAAAACTTGTTTTGCCGAATAACTATCCGTTCAATCCGCTCTATCCGTTTACTCTTCTTTTTTTGAGCTGAATAGTCACGAAGATATTTCCTAATTCAACAGCGCCCGCAACGCAGCTTCCACCTCCACGTGGTGGAATTTATAACCATTTGCCATCAATTGCGCCGGCTCAAGCCGTGCGCTAGCCAGCAGCAGCTCTTCGGCCATTTCACCCAACAACAAACGCGCGACAAATGCCGGAACGGGAAAAATTGTTGGCCGTGATAAGGCGCGTCCGAGCGCTTTGGTAAACTCATGGTTCGTCACCGCATGGGGCGCCACAACATTCACCGGGCCGCGCAACGATTCCGTCCACAGGCAGTGTTGTATTGCGCCGATCACGTCGTCCAGCGCCACCCAGCTCCAATATTGTTTGCCGTCGCCCATCACTCCACCGACGCCTAGTTTGAAGGGCAATAGCATTTTTTGCAGGGCGCCGCCTTTGGGAGTCAGGATGACGCCGAGGCGCGGGTAGACGACGCGAATACCCGCGTTTGCCGCCGGCTGCGCAGAGCTTTCCCATGCCACACAAGTTTCCGCCAAGAAACCCTTACCTGGGCCGCTGTCCTCGCGCAAAATCTCGCTGCCGCGATCGCCATAGTAGCCGATGGCTGAAGCGCTCACCAAAACCTTGGGCCGCTTGTTCAGTTTTGCCAGGGTCGAGCTGAGCAACGTCGTGCTGTGTACGCGGCTATTCTTGATTTTGGCTTTCTGCGCAGCGGTCCATCTCTTCGCGATGTTTTCGCCGGAGAGATGCACCACAGCGTCGAAACCTTCGCACGCAGAAGCATTCAAGGTTCCGGCACCAGGATTCCACATCACCGCGGGTTCTCGGTATTTTCCCGCCGCACGCACCAGACGCGTCACATAATGGCCTTGCGCCAGGAACGAAGCCACCAATTCGGAGCCGATCATGCCCGTCGAGCCGCTGATCAAGATCTTCATTTGACCTCCTCACGAAACCGTCAGGCCGCGCGGACGTTGCGAGCGTCACGGCGACAGAATGAAATTACAATAGTTTTTTGTAAATCCCTTCGTCAAAACCCACAATCAGCTTGCGGCCGATGCGCAAAACCGGTGCACGTAAATTGCCGGTACGGCCGATCAACAATTCAAAAAGCCTCTCTTCCTCCGGCTGCTCTTTCTTGAGATGCACATGCACCACCGCTCTCCCTTTGGTGGCGTAAATCTCATCGATATCCCGAAGCAAGGCGAGCGCTTCCTTTCTGGTATAAGTCACTTTCTTTGTGCTGGCTTTCTCCGCCGGCTCGATTTTGTGCCGCGCAAGAAACTCTTGCGTCTTGTCGCAGGTGGGTCAACTTGGGCGATGATAATACCAATCTACTTTTGCCATTTTCTTTCTCAATTCTCTGAACGTGCAGTGCGTTGGGAAATTCTTCTTGAGTTTGTAGACACTTGGCAATATATATTATTGTTTACTATCTTTCAAGAAGATGCTTGACATTTGATGCGCTATTCTCATATTGATTCCTGTTGACGATTTCAGATGCTGATCAGCCTTTCGTAAATCGACAATCGCAAATCGGCAATCGTAAATCTGTCTAGGAGAAAAAATGTCCGGGCCTGTCGTGTTCGCTCTCATTTCTTATCTTGGCTTCGGATTCAGCCATACTGTGATCCCATTGGAAGCACCCGAGGGTATGGATCATTCGTTGTTCACGCAGGTGCTATCCGATCACGTAAAGGACGATTTTCGTAAAAACGGTAAATCCGAGCTCGAGTTCATCAGCACATACCTGCCCGAAGCTGAAGCACGAAAGCTCATAGTGAACGCCGCAAAGCTCAAAGTCAAGTACACTGACTACGACTGGGACCTCAACGAATAATTGAGGAACGACCATGCCGAGTAAAACTACATGAGCTTCGTAGAAATTCTAACTGTTACAGCATGCGCCATTTTGACCTGCCTCACGATTCTTTGGCTGATCAGTCTGGCGTTGAGAAATTCCAGCATCGTCGATGTATTCTGGGGATTGGGATTCATCATCGCCAGTTGTATTTACTTTGTCCTGGCGCCGGAAGGTTTTATGCTGCGCAAATGGCTCTTGTGCATTCTCGTTACCATTTGGGGCCTGCGGCTGGCGCTTTATATCTTCTGGCGCAATCACGGCAAAGGCGAGGACTATCGTTATAAGAATATCAAGCCAGAACCAACGCCTTCGTGCCTTGGTTTCCGCAGCACTCGAAGGCAGGCACGGTAGTTTCGTAATTGTTTTTGGCATACTCGCATGACGCCGGACGACACCACTTGCAGAGCTGAATCGTTTTGCTTAGATTGTTGCGGAGCATTCTTTTTCTTTGTTTGCATGCTTTTCCATTTATGATTACGATATGAGCACAACCTCTTCGAAGATTCGCCTTGGCGTGAGCACCTGTTTGCTCGGCGAGCACGTTCGCTTCGACGGTGGGCATAAGAAGGACGCCTACCTCACCAGCACGCTCGCGCCCTTTGTCGAATGGGTGGCCGTTTGCCCGGAGGTGGAAATCGGATTGGGCACACCGCGCGAGCCGATTCGATTGTGGGCCAGTCCCGGGGCTTCGGGGCCGCGGCTGGTTACGATCAAAACCAATGTTGATCATACCAATAGAATGAAAAGCTACGCCCAGGCGAAAGTCGAGCAGCTCAGACATTACGATTTGAACGGCTATATTCTGAAAAAAGATTCGCCGAGTTGCGGCCTGGCGCGCGTGAAAGTCTATCACGAGAACGGCGCGCCGACCAAAACCGGTGTGGGCATTTTCGCGGCGGTATTGATGGAAAAAATGCCGCATTTGCCGGTGGAAGAAGAAGGCCGTTTGCATGATCCACGCTTGCGCGCGAATTTCATCGTGCGCGTGTTCTCGCATTATCGCTGGCAAGAATTGTCGAAGAAGCCCTTTCGTTTGCGCGACCTGGTCGCTTTTCATGCGCGGCACAAATTGTTGTTGATGGCACACAGTGAGGCGCACCTGCGCGCCTTGGGCAAATTGGTGGCTGCGGCGAAGAAACACAAATCCAGAGAGCTTCTGGGAAAATACGCGGACCTGTTTTTTGCCGCTTTGCGCAACCACGCCACAACCCGCAAGCACACCAATGTGCTCATGCATATCGCCGGATATTTCAAAAACGACCTTGCGGCGAGCAGTAAGCAGGAGTTACACACCCTGATTGCCGACTATCGCAAGGGCCTGGTGCCGCTGATCGTACCTGTCACTTTGATCAAACACCATCTCCGTCAATTCGAAGTGCCCTATTTGAGCGATCAGATCTATTTGAATCTGCATCCGAAGGAATTGATGTTGCTGAATCACGTTTGAGGCAAACAAGGCTTGGGCGGAAAACTGTGGGAAAGGCAATGCGGAACAACCATGACTGCATTAAAGCGGAGACGAGCGCATGGAAATGATCACGCTGGTCGACCACAACGATCGCGAGATCGGCGTCGAAGAGAAAATCAAGGCTCATCGCGAAGGCAGGCTGCATCGGGCATTTTCCGTTTTTGTCTTCAACCATGAGGGCCAGATGCTGCTGCAAAAACGCTCTCCGCTAAAGTATCATTCCCGCAGTCTGTGGACGAATACCTGCTGCAGCCATCCACGGCCGGGCGAAGCCATGAATAAAGCGATCGCGCGTCGTCTGCATGAGGAAATGGGCTTTGCGTGCCGTATTACGGAGGCGTTTCATTTCATCTATCACGCTCATCTGGAAGAGGGTCTGATCGAGCACGAATTCGATCACGTTTTTATCGGCGAGTACCAGGGCGTGATTTCTCCCGATCCGAATGAAGTTGCAGATTACCGTTGGATCAAGCTCTCTGACTTGCATAAAGAAATCAAAGCCGCGCCTGGGCAATTCACGATTTGGTTTAAGCTCGCGCTCGCGCGCGCAGCCTATTGGAGGGAAATGACCGAAGCGTTTTCATAGACCCCATGCAGACAAAGCAGCCACGAGGAGTGCCCGTGGCTGCCTGGTCTCATGCGGAAGAGCATGGCGTGCATTACCGGCAAGTAACGTCGTTCAACAACTCATCCCAGCATGATTTCTGGCCGTTGTTGTAGCCGGGAGCAATGAGGTATCCGGCATGGGTCACTTCATCCCAGGAAATCTCGACGGTCTCTTGGTCAGACTTGTCGAAATAGGTGACTCCGCGCAGATTGCCCTCGGCGCGATAGGTCAATTGATCGCCATTGTCAGGCGAAGCCGGATCGACGGCCGTGAATCGCAGCGTCGCCTGCGCGGCGCTTGGAACCTGCCAGTCGACATGCAGGGCCTGCGCGGAAGTCGCGGGTTTCTCTGCATCGTAAATGTCCCAATAGCCGGAAGAATTGTCAAGTGCGGCCCGGCCCGCGATCCAGAGGAAATCATTTAGCGGCGGATTGTTGCGGGAAGCAGTGATGCGCATTTCCCAGCGCGATTCGAGACCATCTTGATCGATCCATCCTGCCAGATCAGCTTGCAAAGCCGTGCCGCTGGTGTCAGTAACAGTGTACACCCAATGAAACTTGCCATCTTTCGGATCCAACACCGGCTGTTGCGAAATCGCCGCGGCAAAAACGTAAGCCGGAACGCTCAGCATGAGCGTGACCGAAGCATTGATGATGGTCACCACCGAATACGCCGTGATGAAATTCAACCCGACCGCGCTTTGATCCCCATTTGATTTTGCCAAATTACCAGCGGATTTGAAGGCGTTTAGATCGAGATTCAACGAGCTCGCTGGCGGAAGCACCGGCGCCTTTTGATCGGGTTTTGACGGGTTCTTGTCGCACGACATGAACATCACGTGTGCCAGTATGAGAGCCCCGGCAAATAGTCGATTCAACTTTGAAATCTTCATGATGCAAATCCTCCTGAAAATGTTGAGTACAGTGGACTGTGACGCCCACTGTTCCTTCAAGTCGCATGCCAGAACGGGCCGCGTAAGCAATCGCTTCGCATGCTCTTGATTTATCATCCGTGCGGGCATGGCGCCGGCGCTGCACGACGATACTGGCGAAGAGAATAGTACACGGTGT
>JBOHQX010000117.1:0-12322 GCA_050732395.1 bacterium | reverse complement strand
GCAAGCTCAACGGTCTGTTCGACACCGCGGAGGAGTACATCGGCGACGAAGCCGTTTCCCTGGCAGTGGATATCATGGCGCAAGCCAACCGTCTGGCCGAATCGGCCAACAAATTCGAGCAAATTCTGCTCGGCGACGAGGTGAATCTCGTGCGCTGGCTGGAGCTGAAAGCGTCGCGCTTCGGCAACCTCGTACGGATGCATAGCGCGCCCTTGGACATTGCGCCGCTTATGCAAAAAAAAGTGTTCGAAGCCTTCCCTACTGTAGTCCTGACTTCCGCGACCCTCGCCGTGGGAAAGTCCTTTGGTTTCTTGGAAGAGCGGCTCGGGCTGAGTCCCATCGCTGAAACGCGCCGTGGCAGCATCAAACTGGAATCGCCGTTCGATTATCACCACCAGGTTTTGCTCGCCATTCCCACCGACATTCCCGCGCCCACGGAAGCGCGTTATGCGCCGGCATTGAAGCAGCTCATCGCGCGCACACTCGATCTTTCGCAGGGGCGCGCCTTTATTTTGTTCACGGCCTATGGGTTGCTGAACCAGGTATTCAATCTGCTCGCGCCCGAGTTGAATGAAAAGGGATTTCTCGCACTGAAACAAGGACAGGAAAATCGCCACCGCTTGTTGGAACGATTCAAGAGCCACGTGGGATCGGTGTTGTTTGCAACGGACAGCTTCTGGCAGGGCGTGGACGTGCACGGCGAAGCGCTGGAGTGTGTGATCATCCCGCGGCTGCCCTTTCGCGTACCGACCGAACCGATTGTGGAAGCGCGGGTGGAGGCGATTGACAAACGCGGCGGCAATGCCTTCATGGATTTCTCGGTGCCGCAGGCCGTGATCAAATTCAAACAGGGTTTCGGCCGACTCATCCGCCGCAAGACCGATTTCGGCGTGATCGCGGTTTTCGACAACCGCATAGCAACGAAGTACTACGGTCGCTTGTTTCTGGAATCTTTACCCGAATGCCGGATGGCAGGCGGGAAGTCGGAAGAGGTTTTTGAGGAAATAAAGCAGTTCTATAGGCGTATGCGAGGAATGAGTTGACCCATAACCACTTGTCATTCAGGAGGAATCTTGGTCGAATGGAGCATAGTGCCAAGTGCTCGCAAGATTCTTAATGACCAACGCGCATGAACCGCAACCAAAAAAAAATCGCCAACGGATAGAAACAACCCAACGGATAAAACTAGTTTTATCCGTTGGGTTGTTTCTATCCGTTGGAAAATTTTTTGCGTGTTCTCAAAGAATCATTCTTGAAAAAAGCTCGGAAAAAGCAAATCGTTGCTTGACAGCTCCCCCATTTCGCTCACATCGAGATCGATCCCTTCCGAAATTCCGTTTTGCCCAAATGAGCGTTAATCAAAACCGGCTGGCCCGCCCTTGCCGCGCGCTTGGCTTGCGCGAGCGTTGGTTGGATCTGCGACGCTTGTTTCAATAAGAATCCCTTCCCGCCGAATCCTTCAGCAACGCGATCATACTCCGTGTGGCGCAAAACCGTGCCCACATCATCTTTGAGAATTTCCACCTGTTCGCGCGCGATTTGTGTCCAGCAGGCGTCATTGCCGACAACTGCTATAATTGGAATTTGATGTCGCACGAAAGTGTCAATTTCCGACAAACTGTAACCCGCCGCACCATCGCCGTACAGCACCCACACTTCCGCTTCGGGCCGGCAAAGTTTCGCACCCAATGCAAAGCCAGCGCCGACGCCAAGTGTGCCAAATACACCGGGATCGAGCCATGTTAGCGGGCCGCGCGGAGCAACGATGTATGAGGCCGTGGCCACAAAATCGCCACCATCAGCCACAATGATACTATTGTCATCCATTGCATTTTCAATTTCCCGGCAAAGCGCCAAAGGATTGACTGAAGCACTTGGCGCCGCTGCTTGTTCACAAATTTCTTGCTCGCGCGCTTTATCGCGAAGGCGCAATTGCTCGCGCCAAGCTTGCCAACGCTCCGGCATAGTGATCTGGCCTGCCAGTTGTTGCAGAAACATTCCGGCATCGCCGAGAATACCAAGATCGGGCCGGCGATTCTTGTTCATATCTTCACGGCTGCGATTGGCGGAGATCAAAAATGAGCTACGCCGAATATGGCGGCCATAATCCAGACGAAAATCACAGGGCACGCCAGCGAGCACGACGACGTCGGCCTCGTGCAAAGCATCGCGACGCTTGTGCCGCAGGAGCAAAGGATGTTGCCGGCCCAACAAGCCCCGCGCCATCCCGGACAAATAGGTCGGGATACCGAGTCTATCGACCGCTGCTGCAATTTGTCCGGCGCTGGCTGCATCAAGCAGAGCTTGGCTGCCCACAAGTAGAAGGGGATTTTGGGATTGCGATATTCTGCTAGCGACCCGATGAATGCTGGAGGCGTTGGGTTGTGTCATCGAAGAATTCTCACGTCTTGTAGGCACAATCACCTCCGCGCCGGCGAACAAACGATCGACATGGCGATTTAGATAGAACTTCAATGCACGTGCAGAGAGAGATTTTCCAGTTTGTGCTTTCAACCCATACCACTCGCGCACAGTTGCTTCCTCATAAAGCAAATCAACAGGACATTCGACAAACACCGGGCCGGGCACGTCATTTTGCGCGATTAAAAATGCTCTCGCCAGTATCGGCGTTAAGTCGCGCACTCGGCGGATGGTTTTGGCCCATTTCACATGCGGCTTGAACAAGGCCATTTGATCGATGTCCTGCAATGCGCCGCGGCCTTTCAACGCAGTCGCCGTCGCACCCCCCAACAGGACCACTGGCGATTGCGCGAGCTGGGCATTCTTGATCGCAGTGATCGTATTGGTGACACCGGGCCCGGCAGTCACAGCCGCCACGCCCGGCATTCCTGTCAGACGTGCGACTGCATCTGCCGCGAATACCGCGGTCACTTCGTGCCGCACATCAATCACACGAATACCACGCTGTTTGCAACCGGTGAGAATGGGTGAAATGTGGCCGCCACACAAAGTGAAGAGAAACCTCACGCCGTGTGCTTTCAATACTTCTGCAACGCGATCACCGCCATGCGCCGTCACTGCAGTACCACCATTCGCCGCATTTCTTGATACTCCTGCCCGTCACCCGTGACGGCGTGCAGGCGATAGAAATAAATGCCGTTGGTCACGGCGCGGCCGGCTTCGTTATGGCCCTCCCACTTCACCGTGTGCGTGCCCGCAATTTTCTTTCCGGCGAATAACGTCGCGACGCGCCGGCCCAACATATCAAAGAGCGCAATATCGACTTCCGCGGATTGCGGCAGATCGAAGCGAATGGACGTCGCAGAGTTTTGCGGCGCATTGTGGAAAGCTTGCGGTGAGAAGGGATTGGGGTAGTTTTGTGCCAATCGAAATGCCGTGGGAAGATTCTCAGCAGCGGAGGGCGCTTCCACCGCGACGTCAACGCCCGAGAGAATGCTGATATCATCAATGAACCAGCCCGGCAAACGCGGCGTCGCGGTTGCATCGGTTTGCATGCGAAAACGAATGCGCACATCATGGAAGCCCGCCCCCACGTAGCCTCGTAAGGAATACTGTTTCTGCCGCCATTGGTTCTGCTGCCCGCGATGTTCTTCGCTCAAAGCAGCCCATGTTTGCCCGCCGTCGCTGCTGATCTCTACGACGCCAAAGTCTTCCTGATTCGCCGCGAAGAAATGCTGTTCGTAGAAACGCAACGACGCGCCAGAGAGAGCCGAAAGGTCGAGCCCGGTCGCAAGCGTTAGGGCAGTGTTCACGTTCGGATTGTAAGTCGTGCCGGGATTGGAGTTGGCGGAATAGACTCCTGACAATTTGCGCACGGTCGCAAGCCCCCAGCCACCGGATTCCACGTGCCAAGCGGTTAACTCCGCCTCAAAATCGTCGAAACCGACGAAAAAGCTCTTCCTTTCACTCTCTCCAAGATTGCGGGCGTTGGACGAATCATTCGCGCTGACGAAGTACGCAACCGTATCGCCGTAGGCAAATGTGGCATTGAACTGGCCTCGATAGACTCCCGCGCCAGCCGAATTCAAATGGGTACTATCGCTGTGGCCAGACGAACTGGCGTAACGCAAGGTCACAGAGGCGGCTTCTACTCCGAGGTTGTCAGTGATCTCAACGCTGACGTCAAAAGGTCCAGAGTTGCGAATGGTGTGGCCCAAAGTGGTGAGATTCGTCAAAACCGGAGGTTCGAGATCGGCTTTGCTGGCGTAGCTGTGTTTTTGCAGCGGTGAAGAGAAGCCTTGTTGATTGCGCGCGAAGATGAAGTATTCGACGACTTTGTTGTTCTGTGCCGGGATGTTCGCGCTATAGCTACCTCCGCCATTGTCGGTCATTTGTACTTTGTTGAATGGAAAAGCGCCGTCGGTATCCCAAAAGAGGTCGACCGCGGCCAGCGGGCTGACGGTGGAGATCACTCTTGCATCGACACGACGCGCGCTCGTCGAGTCTTCCGTGTCCCGCAGCGGCGTGTGCTCGACGCTCAAGCCATTGAGCCAATTGAGGACGCGTGGCAGAACGATTTTGCGCTGATCCTCCTGCACGATGGCTTCATAACCGCCAAACGCAAAATTGACCACGCGATGGCTGCCTGCAAAGCGCACGGCTCCGGAACTGCCGTTTTGATAATCGAACACGCTGACCGCGGGCGCAATGGCGAGCAGCTCGCTGGGAAATTGTTGCGTGGCTGCACGGCCGGGTTGACTGATATCGAAGCTCAATCCGTCGCCGATGGGATCGCCGGCAGCGCCGGTGACGCTCGAGAATTGCGAATCATCCAACAGGTATTCGCCGTGCAAATAGGTTTCATAAAACACCAGAGAAGCGCCGGAGGAGCGGTCGAATTCATTTTCCACGCCGGGATGATTTTGATCGCATAAATCCCAGCCGATATCCTGGCCGGAGAGAAAGAGATTGCCGCTGCCGTCAAGGTGAGCGGCAAGCTCCGCGCGATCCGTCGAATCCAAAGCGGGAAAGGTCCATTCACAAACCCAAACGACGGTGGCATAACCGCTCATGAGAGTTGCGGAGGGCGCACCAGCCGCCACGTGTTCGTGAACGTCATAAGAGACGCCAAGCTCGTCCATCACGGCAGTATAAAACGCCTCGACGTTGTTCAAGCCGTCATCATCATCCACCAATAAAACCGAAGGCGCAATGGCAAGCGGTATTTCAAAGCTCGCGTGATATCCATTATCGGCGCTCAGCTCGAGCGTAAATGAAGCACGATGAGGCAAAGCTTCGGGTAAAATGGTGATGATGAAAGGGTCGGCGGAATTATCTTTGCGATTGCTTTCGAGGTCGTTGAGACCGGGCAGGGTGCCGTAGTTCGCCTGTGATTTCAATACGCTCACGGCCCAATCGCTGCTCGCCAGCTGCGCGGTGAGATTGCTGGCATCGCCCCAAACGTTTTGAAGCGTGAATGAGAGATTGAAATTCTCGCCGGGTTCGATGACGCCGTTGCCATTGCCACCGTTGCCGTCGTCGATGACGCGACCTGCGAGCGTGATACGTGGCAATGCGGTCACGGTCTCAGTGACGGCGCGCAACGCGTTGATGCGGCCCGTGCCGAGCTGTCCGGCAAAATCCGGATTGAGCGCATCGACATTGTCCGCGGTTTCGACCACTTGAAATATGGTTTGCTGTGCGGTCCAATCCGGATGTTGCGAGCGCACCAATGCCGCCAGGCCGGCGGTGAGCGGCGTGGCCATCGACGTGCCGGAAAAGGAGGCATAGCTATCATTGAAGACCGTACTCAATATGCCGGCGCGACCGCCGGGTTGATCGCCACCGGGTGCGGAGACCCTCACCGCTTCACCAAAAGAGGAATAAGAGGCCTTGCGGTCACGCTCATCTAACGCGGCAACGGAAACCGCGAAGGGCGCATTGGGCAGAGCCGAGGCTGGCGCCGTGTTGTCATTACCCGCAGAAGCTATGACCACGACGTCGTTGAGGAAGGCATAATAAGCGCCGTCGAGCACGGGCGCGCTATTCCCAAAACTCAAGCTCGCGATATGCGCGCCGTTGTCTGCGGCATAAACGAAAGCTTGCGACATCGAAGAGCTGCTGCCGACGCCGTTACCGCTCGTGTTGTGGTAACCGATGCGGAGAGGCATGATGGTAACATTCCACGAAATCGCAGCTATACCCACGTTGTTATCCGTCACCGCGCCAGCGAGGCCGGCGCAGTGCGTGCCGTGGCCGTTGAAGTCCATAGGGTCGTTATCAGGGTTATCGCCGTCTTCACCGGGAGCGGGATTTGTGGCGTTGTCGACAAAATCCCAACCGCGAGTGTCGTCGATAAAACCGTTGCCGTCATTATCAAGACCGTCGGCGGCGATCTCGCCGGAATTGGTCCAAATATTGTCCGCGAGATCGGGATGATTCCAATCTGTGCCAGTGTCGATGATGGCGACGACAATATTGGAATTGCCCCTGGCAATATCCCACGCTTCCGGCGCCTTGATTTGCGGCAAATGTTGCTGCTGGCCGTAGCGTGTGTCGTTCGGCACAATGTCCGCAGGAACGAGGTAATCCGGCTCGGCATATTCCACTGCCGGATTCATTCGCATGGCTTGCGCGAGGTTCTCGATGTCCGTGCTCTCGGCTACTTGCAAAACAAAAACCCGATTCAAACCAACGCGATCGCTATTCGCAACCACCCTATTCTTAGCTTGCGAAAACAACGGCTGCATCCCATAAACGTTATGCGCCTTGAAGAGCGTTTGCGCTTGGGGATGGTTGGGAAGGTTTTTGATTCCCGCCTTGAATTTGACAATGATGCGGCCGGGCACGTATTGCCAATTGGCGTGCCTGCCTCCGCCCGGTTTGGAATTCGCCGCGTACAAATCAAAAGCGGTAAATCCGAACAGCTTCAGCATTGCCAGAGCCGTTAAAAATCCTCGCAGTATAAATCGTTGCATGAGCGCCTCCTTAGTTTTTTACAAATGATACGGATTTTGGCATAAATACTCAAAGGCTTTTTATGGATACTGCGCATGGGCGTCAGCTTCTGTGGCCGGGCACGGCTTTGGCTTCAATCATGAAGCGCTCTTTTGCTTGCCGGCCGCTGATCAAAAAATCTCTTTGCACGGCAAGATAAATTTCATTATTCTTCAACCATGCGATAACATTTTTTGGTTATCAACCCCTTTCGAAAGATTATGCAGCGCGAATAAAATTTATGCTACTCGGGCCAATGCCCCACACGTTCCTTTGGAGAGTGTGTGAAGCCTGACTTGGACAACCGGTGTGGATAAAATTTAAAACATCCACCTGCCCAAATCAGCTTTCATTTCACCAGGAGCGGTCGGGGCATTTTGCATTTACGCCGGACACCTCATCCCAGGAGAATACCTCATGGCCTCTGCAATTCCTCCACATTTGGATCATGCCGATCGTGCGGGTTCCATGACGAACGTGCTGCGCCGCCGTGCATGGCAGCAGACCAACACAAACGGGAATCAAACCAGCTCGGGCTCGCCATTCGACTTCCTTTTGCAAAGCTCAAACGCGCCGCGCGTCGCCGAACAGCGTCGTGCGCGGCAATTGCTGTTTCGCGGATTCAGCGCGTTACAGAATGAGACGAGCGCTCCGGCCTTGAATGAATCGGAGGTGATCGAGCTGCGCAAGCTGCTGTCCGCGGAATCCGAGATCTTCGTGCCGGATGAAGTGCAGAGGGAAATTTATGGCAACGATACCGGCACGGCCATGGTGCCGCGACTCTTCAAGAAACTTTTGGTTGACGTCAGATTTTCCTTCATCGTGCGGCCGGTCACCATCGCAGACGCGCAGCGCTTTGTGGAGTGGGCCTATCGTCACAAGGTACATTACACCATCCGGGGTGCAGGCACGTGGCCCTTCGGCGGATGCGTTCCTCTCGAAGGCGCAAAAATTCTCGATCTCTCCTACCTGGACTTCATCGAGGTGCAAGCGGCGGAGCAAATGATCACCGTTGGCCCAGGCGTGTTGTTTCCCACACTGCGCAAAATCTTAAGTGAATACAGCCTCGCCCTGCGGCAGGACATTACCAATCCCAACAGCGGTAGGTTATGCGGCTGGATCGTAACCGGGGGCCTCGGACTCGGTGCGTACAAATATGGTCCAGTGCAGAATTCCGTGGACGCGCTGCTCGTCATCACGTCGCACGGCGAGCTGAAGGCTTTGCAGAAGGGCGAGGAAGAGTTTGAATTGTTTTTCGGCAGTGAAGGCCAGCTCGGCATCGTCGTGGGCGCGCGTGTGCATGTCAAGGAACGTGAAACCGCCTCCAAACCGTTCACCTTGGTGTTGCCCACGCGCGAGGCGGCGCAGGAATTCATCCGGTTGGTCGCGCATGCGAATTTGCAGCCTTCCTCCATCATTTATTTCGATCGCGAATTCGTGAAGCTCACCGTCGAGATCGAGCGCGAGCATCTCGAGGAAGCCTCACACCGTGCCTTGGAGCGCAATGACGAGGAACGATTGCAGGCAGCGCGCGAAGATTTGCAGGCACTGCAGGGTCTGGGTGAGCCGGACCACGTGCTCGTGCTCAATTTCGACACCGCCGAAGATTACGAAGCGGCCGTGCGCTCGCGCCTATTCGGCACGAGCGGCGCGAATTTGCGCCATGGCCAGTTGAGCTATCGCCAGCTCCCGACGGCGCTCGCGCACATGTTTTGGGAGCATCGCTACAAGCCCGTGCAAATGAAGCAAAAAGGGCCGTCGATGCTGGTGAGCGAAACCGTGATACCGCTGGCGGCGTTCCCGCAATACATGCAGCTTTTACGCCGCACGTTACGCAAATTGCTCGACCTCGAGATTAAAACTGAAGGCCACGTGATCAACAAAGAAGAAATGCTGATCCAATCACTGTTGCTGGCCGACACCAAGACCTTGCGCCACAAATTATACTTCGCGCTGGTGCCGTACATGACGCAAATGGCAGTTCATTTCGGCGCGAAACCCTACGGCATCGGCATTTGGAATCTGCCATTTCTGCGCGCATTCAAAAAAGCCTTCCCGGAAAGGTTTGAAAGGTTGTCGGCGTTGAAAGCGCGCAACGACGAACGCAAGCTGATCAATCGCGGCAAGTTCATCAATGTGGGCAAGCAGCGTCTGCTCACGCGCCTCGCGTTCAACACCATGTCGCGCGTTCAAACGTGGGTGGTGAAAGTGTTCGACCAACGCGCGGAAGATCCGCAGCGCTATCTCAAGAATCCGATCTCTGGCGCGATTTGGAAAATCGGTACGCTGCTGTTTCCCAATGTCGTTCCTTCCAAACTCAAAGCCGAGCGCCATCCACTTGCGGAAATGACTTCCGTGTGCGCCGAATGTGACAGTTGCGAGCGCGTGTGTCCGACCTCGGATGTGTTCGGGCTGCTCGGTCCGGCCACACCGATCACACGGCGCAAAACCGCGAATCGCCTGGCGGCCGGAGAAGAGATCTCGCAAACAGAAGCGCTAGGGTTTTTGGTGTGTACGCGTTGCGACAACTGCACGCGCGTGTGTCCCACCAACATTCCGTTGACGAAGCTTTATGACATGGTCGAGGCGGATCAAAATTTCATACATGCGCTCAGCCTCAACAAGCAACAGAAGACGGAATTCATCGATCGCTTCTGGCAAATCATGAAGGAAAGCCCGCACTATCTGCCGCACACCCTGGCGTTGCAAAAGGAAGAGAAATCGCATCTCCAGCACGGCTTGAAGGTGATTTATCCCCGGGGCTATGAGTACGGCAAGCTATTCATCGATCCGGAAACCTGCATTCGCTGCGGCATGTGCAGCCACGAAAACGCCTGCACCTACGGTGCGCGCATTGGCCATCCGCGCGAAATTCCCGAGCTGCTGCATTTGAACTGCGCGTTGTGCAACGCCTGCGTGAATTACTGCCCCCAGAATAAGGCCGCGCAACTGGAGCGTGAGGCTCTCGATCACGTCATCCATCAGGCAGTCGATCTCGAAGAGAAAAAATTCTGGATCAACCGCCAGCGCCGTATTCACGACACCACCGTGGTTCAACGCTCGACGCAGGTCACGGAAATGTCCGATCTGTACGTCACCGAGCAAATCATCATGGAGATCGACAAGGAGGCTTCGACCGGACAGATCCCGGTCTCGGGCATGGGACAGGGCGACCGGCACATGGGCATCGGTTTCGATGCCGAGCGTTTCTCGCATTTTCACATCGTCGGGCCGGCGCAGAATCGCCTGCACGAAGGCGATCCCGATGAAGAGCTCTCCGTCATTCTCGGCAAACGCGAAGATTTTTGCAAGTTCGACGACAACGGCAAGATCGTCAGCGGCAACGGCAATCCTCAGGGACCGGGGCCGCGACGGCTCAAGCTGCGCACACCGATCATGTACAACGTCATCGAGCAATTGTGCAACGGCAAGATCGAGCTGGCGATGATGAAGGTCGCGGAGAAACAAGGCTCGTTGGTGGTGATGTACACGCGCACCATCCTGGATTATTACGAATACTTTATGCGTGAAGGCAGCTATCAATGCTTGCCGGCGGTGATCATGCCACGCGTCGATCATGAGTTGATGCATCGCCTGACCGTGAATCCCAACACCAACCGAGAATTTTTGATGGACTTTTGGCGTATGCCCGCCTTCGAGCTCAAGCATGATGCCAACATCAACCGCACGCTGCAGTTCATTCGAGATTGCGCGCACAATGCCGCCGGACAGCATCCACTCATCAGCGGGTATCTTGAAATCTCAGAATACGATCTCATCGGCATCAATATGCTCACGCCGGCGATCAAGCAGAAGGTGAATGAGTTTCTCGATCTCGGCGTTGATATTTTGCACGTGCACGGCCTGCGCAACAAGGACGAGTATTTCGTCACTTCCACAGCCGTACAAGCCCTGCATCACTATCTCTTACGCATCGGCATGCGGCATGAAGTCTCGATCATCGCTTCCGGGGGCATGCGCCTCGCCTCCGACACCCAGAAGACTATTCAACGTGGCGCGGAGGCCACGCTCATCGATTTCGCAGCCTTGCTCGCGCTCGATCCTACGGCGTATCGCGCCTATGTCGAGAATCGCACCACCACGGAAAAGCTTTTGAGCATGGAAGTCGATTGGGCGGTCAAACGACTCGACAACCAGGCTGAGTCGCGCAAGGTGCAAATCCTCGAGGTGCTGGGCGCGGCCGGCTTCAAAGACATCAAAAAGACCGTGGGTGAAGAAGGCCGTCTCATCGATTTTCATCAACTCGAAAATCGCCTGCAGCGCGATATTTTCGAAGATGAAACCGTCATCGCGCAGTACGCAAAACTGAATCAAGAGCTGATGGCCGGCGAGCCCATCCCGCAAGCGCAACAGCCTACCCATGCAAAACTGCGCGGGATGATCCGGCCGTTGCCGCAGCCGCATGATTTTTACCGTCTCGATGAAACCAATCAGAATCTCTTGAAGCGCGATCACGTGTGGCCCGGCGGCTTGATCGAATCGATGGGCCGGATGGCCGCGGGCGATACCGCCATGCTCGACTTGCGCAACGTGAAAGCCACGGGCGCTCTCGGCGACGGGTTCGACGTGATGCGCATTCTTTACAACAAAGACCCCATGGACGTTCCAGAAATCGAGCTGGACAACATCAATACCGCACTGCGCCTGCATCAGGATTTGATCATCGCCGGGCCGTGGATGTTCGGCGGAAAATCGGTGGGCTCCATCGGCTTGGACACCTGGCGCGCGCACGTGATTGCCTGCCGCCTGCTCGGCACGCAATGCGACACCGGCGAGGGCGGCTATCCAACTTCATTTTTCTTGAACACCAAAGGCGAGCCTATTTTTTTCACTGAAAATGAAATACAGGAGATCAAACCCTGCTTCGACAACGGCCGCGACTATACAATTGCAGAAATACGCGAGACGCTGTTGCAAAATGGCTGCACCGCGGGAACGCATCCGCACGTTTTCGCGCAGCTCGATTTGCATCCTTCACTCGCGCCGTTTCATTTCATGACCGTTATCGACGGTGAGGACGAAGCCTGCATCTCCACCGAATTGAAAACAGGCTTGTTTGGTGTGACCAAGGAAACCATGCAAAAGGCGCGGCGCATCGTGATCGCCTACAGCCAGGGCGCGAAAATGGGTATCGGCGGCCACATTCTCGCGAAAAAAGTCAATAAGCTCGTTTCTTACTTGCGTGGCATCGAAGGTTTGGAGGAGCTGCACCTCGATGGCCTGGAAGAGCTGGCCCGGCGGCTGGCGCGCATCAAGAGCGAAGAGGCGCATCCGTTGCACGCATTCGCGCAATCGGCGCTCACAGCCATCGACCAGGCGCGCGAGGACAAAAAGGTGAACGAGGAATTGCAGCGCCGATTGCGCGGACTGCGCGAGGCCATAT
>JBOHQX010000116.1:0-39628 GCA_050732395.1 bacterium | reverse complement strand
AGCGGATTTCTAAAACTTGTTTTGCAGAATCACTATCCGTTCAATCTGCTTCATCCGTTTACTCTGCTTTTTTGAGCTTCCAAGCAACATGTCATGCAGGAGGCATCTTTTTCAGCACAAGCACCGTGCCAGAAGCTTAACAAGATCCCTACGGGATGACACGGTGGTGTTGCTTGCCGAACCAACCCCGATCACCGGGGGTCAGGAGCTGAATAGATTCCTGCTCGAAGCGTGTATCGATCGCCGCCCACAGCCATTCGCAGGCCTTCCGGCGTTCGTTGCACAAGCGCAATGCCAATTTCGAGGCAACAGTTTGACAAAAAGGGGTAACACCCACATGGGCGCCAACCGGGTCTACCGGGGCGGTAGCTGGAACGACAACGCGCGCAACGTGCGGGCTGCCAACCGCAACAACTGGCACCCCGGCGACGGCAACAGCAATCTCGGCTTCCGCTGTGCCCGAGCTCATCCGCGAACCGGAAGGTTCGTACCTGACCCGGCCGTTATCCTGTCCGCCATTGCGGCGGCAAATAGCAACAAACCTCCGGTGTGTGAGTAAGCCAGGGCTGAAAGCTCGCCGGAGGTCTTTTTGCTTGGTTGCGAAGTGTCATCCGTAATCGTTACTGAATGCGAAGTCACGCTACAGAGAAGATGGTATTTATAGGCCACCTGAAGCCGGTACCATGCCATGCCACAACAGCAAACAACCAGAGCTCACCCATTGATCGACGGCTGCCCACCCGTGTGGGCCAGCGCTTGGGGACAAGATCAGTACGGCATTTGGGTGGCCTTTAACTACGGCGAGGCTGAGCAACGGCTGCGCTGGATTCCACCGGGGCACTTTGTCATGGGCTCGCCGAATAGCGAAGCCGGACGTTTTCACGACGAACTACCGCATCGTGTGACGCTCACGCAAGGCTTCTGGCTCTTTGATACGCCTGTGACCCAGGCGCTCTGGTCCGCAGTGATGGGGAAGAATCCGAGCCAATTCCAGAGCCCACAGCGTCCAGTGGAGCAAGTGAGCTGGAACGATTGCCAGGCGTTCATTGAGAAAATCAACCACCACATCCCGGGTCTGGCTCTACGTTTGCCAACTGAAGCGGAGTGGGAGTTTGCCTGTCGCGCCGGCACCACGACCGCGACCTATGCCGGCGATCTGGACATTAAGGATGAAAACAATGCGCCGGTGCTGGATGCGATCGCTTGGTATGGGGGTAATAGTGGCGTCAATTTCGAACTCAAGAATGGGGTGGATTCTTCGGGCTGGCCAGGGAAGCAGCACGCTCACAAGAAAGCTAGCACGCATCCTGTGGCGCAGAAAGTGCCAAATGCTTGGGGGTTGTACGACATGCTTGGCAATGTTTGGGAGTGGTGCGGCGACTGGTATGGTGCATACTCGGGGAAGGAAGAGATCGATCCCATCGGGCCCAAGGAGGGCGCCATCCGGGTCTCCAGGGGCGGTGGCTGGAATGGCCTCGCGCGCTGCCAACCGCTGCAGCTGGCACCCCGGCGACGGCAGCGACGATCTCGGCTTCCGCTGTGCCCGAGGTCAGGAGATGGCAGGCTGAGGCAGAGTGGTGGCAAGCCTGCGCCAGCGGAGCGCGCAGGTATTGAACTTTGAAACAAAGCTCAACGTCTCGCCATGTCGCGCTCCCGTTGCCCATGGTGTTGTTTTCTCCTTCGTCTCAGCGGCTTATGATGGTTCATCGGCCAAATCTCCACCCCGGTACTCTTGATTTCCCACGCTAAAGGATCTTCATCGACAAAATCCCTAGGATGAAAGCCGATGGGCTCGATACCGCGCTCTACGTCCTCGTCACGTCGTCTCTTCCAAAGATAATCAATGGCATGGCAGCGGTTGCGGAATTTTGGGGAAATTACACAGATATCGATATCACTCCACCTTCGAGCATTGCCCTTCGCATGCGATCCAAAGATGAAAGCTTGGTCAATGGGTAGTCTTTTTTTCCGCAAAACTTCAAGGTAATCCAGAGCCTGAGCTATGGCTTCTGTAAATTGATATTTTCTCTTAGCCATGCATAGATCTCCTTCGTAATCGTCAAGTATTTGCTTGTATAGTCTCTCGTCGTCTGAGTGTAAAAACTTTGTTTAACGTCATCATAACGGGCTTTGATATTGAATGTCGTGATTGTCTCAAGATTTTTTCTTTGGCCCTGTGTCAGTTTCCAGTTGGCCAACTTAGAGCCTATCCGGAAACCTCATTCTGTCATGCAGAAGGCATCTTGGTAGATTCGGCACCTAGGCCTGAAATCGGCACGGTGCCCGAGTCAACCAAGATCCCTGCGGGATGACATTTCAGGGTTTTCGGACAGGCTCTTAGTATTCTACCAGTTTTCGAGCAGTGTTATCAATTTGCTGATGACTCATGAGAAATGCCTCCTCCAACACCGGACTATACGGCACCGGCGCATCCAGCGCGCCGAGCACGCGCACCGGTGCGTCGAGATACTCGAAGGCCTCTTCGGCAATAATCGAAGCAATCGACTGTCCAATGCCTCCGGTTTTGGAATCTTCATGCACGATCAACACCCGGCCGGTGCGGCGCACGCAATCCAGGATCGCAGCTTTGTCCAACGGCAACAACGAGCGCAGGTCGAGTACTTGAGAAGAAATACCATCAGACGCCAATTCTTGCGCGACTTCCAGGCAGCGATGAACATATGCGCCGTACGTGATCATAGTCAAATCCGTGCCTTCACGCTTCAGATGCGCCGTGCCGATCGGAATGACAAAATCTTCTTCCACACCGGGAAGGGTTTGCTTGATGGCAGCGAGACGGTACAGCGCAATATGTTCGTAATACAGCACGGGATTGTCATCACGAATCGCGGCTTTCAACAAGCCCTTGGCTTCGCGTGGCGTGGAAGGGCAAACAATTTTCAAGCCCGGCGTGCGATAGAACCACGGTTCGGTGTTTTGTGAGTGATACGGTCCGGCATTGCGCAACCCGCCCCAGGGCAGGCGCACAGTCATGGGCACGGGACGTCCCCAGCGAAAAAAAATCTTCGCAGCATTGTTTACCAGTTGATTGAAACCGCTGGCGATAAAATCATTGAATTGAATCTCTGCCACGGGTCTTTTTCCGACCAATGCCGAGCCGGTGGCGCAAGCGATGATGGCGGCCTCCGCCAGCGGCGTGTTGATCATGCGCTCGCCAAATTCTTCCAGCAGGGATTTCAAGATCACAAAAGCATTGCCGTATTGCCCCCCGATGTCTTCGCCGAGCATGAACACGTTGGGATCGCGGCGCATTTCTTCGACCAAGGCTTCGACGATGGCCTGCCAGAAAGTTTTGCCGTTTGCATCGAACCATACACCTGCCGGCTCACTCCTCTGCCACAATTGCGGCGCGGGATAAACAAAGCGGCGATTTACGAGTGATTCGTGATGCGCAAGCCACTGCCCGTCTGTTACGACCGGATGCCCGGCCAGTTTCGCCTCCGGCCAAGGAGCAGCGATCACGGCCTGTGCTGCTGCCTCAATTTCTTGGGCAATCTCGCCAACCATTTGTTGCCACCCACTTTCATCGAGCACGCCCTCTTCATGCAACTGCCGCTGATAAATTTTGATCGGGTCCTTCCGATACCAGTACTCATATTGAATACCATCGACGTAACCATTCGCAAGTTTGTTGGGCGGCACGAACTCCAAAAACTGATCAGGCTCTTTGCCGAAATACAACATATCATCATGATGCGCGTGTCCGCACATGCGCATGCACACCAGCTCAACGAGAACCGGTCCTTTTCCGAGACGGCAAGCCTCGGCCGCTTCCGTTACGGCGGCAAAAACCTCCTCGGGATCCGTGCCATCAATCGTGAAGGCACGCATGCCGTAACCAATCGCTTTTTGAGCAAAGTTGAGCGCCTGGCATTGTTCGTGCACCGGCGTCGACAGGGCCGTTTGATTATTCTGAACGATGAAAACGATCGGCATTTTCTGAACGGCGGCGAAATTGATAACTTCATGCCATTCGCCCGCTGAGGTTCCGCCTTCGCCGATGCAACTGATAACGACGCGCCCGGTATCCTTGAGCGCGAAGCCAATGCCGCAGGCCGAGCCGGTGCTCAACGTGATGGGCGCGGCCGGCGGCAGGATGCCGCAATCGAAATCGCCGATGTGCAAATCTTTCCCGTTCGTGGGCGTGCTCACTTTCCCCATCTGCGCGGCCATGACGTCGTAAGGCGTTTGGCCCATAGCCAGTGCCAAACCAAGATCGCGAATCATGGGCGCGACAAAATCGCCGGTGTATCGGCCGTTGCGCATGAATTCTGCGCTACGTTTCAAACGAATGGCGGCGGCATAAATCGCCTCCTGCCCCATCGAGCGAAAACCCTTGCCCTGAAACGCGGCGCCGTCCGGCAGTTTCACTTCGCTGCTGCCAAAAAATTTTTTCAGGCGTGCATCGAGATGGCGCGTACGCAACATGCCGCGCAGGATTTCGATTTTTTCTTCCGCTTGTAACGAGGATTGCAGACGTAACCGTGCAAACGCCGCTTTCAGATCTTCCAACAAACGCTGATTGAAATGCTCACCCATCTCGACGGCAGAAGCACCAGGATAGGCCTCAAAAGCCATTGCTTGCGAGCGCGATGGCGCCGTCATTCGGGCAATCTCCACAAGGCAATCGTTTTCACAACTCTCCAAATCCAACGGGGACAGGCTGGAGGGAAACTTGGCCAGAACCTTTGTTAAGGCGGAGGTGAGTTGTTCCTGTAACAACGGTGCACATTGCGCCAGCGTCCGGCGTAATGCGGCCTGTAGTTTATTGGGTGCAATAGTCAATGTCTTGAGCGCTTGGTCTTGAATGTTTTGGGTCATGATCTGGCGCGCTGGAATTGAATTTGGAGCCAAAAAAAATAGTGCGCTGTCACGTTAGTTTTTGTAATCAACTCGTCATGGCATTTACAGGTAAACGCACCGGCAAAAAGAGCTTTTAGAAGAAAGCCCTCCTCTGAATTTTGAAAACGGCACTGTTTAACCACGAAATTCACGAACCACACGAAAACACTTATTGCCTTTTTCGTCTAGTTCGTGTAGTTCGTGGTCCTCTTAGGATCAGATTCCGCCACTGTGGGATGACATGATAGAGGCTATATCAATTCAGGCGACAGTCCACTCGTTCGCATTCCGACGCAAGAATCCCAACGCAATCAAAAGCTGGCCAAAATAGTAAGCCGGCCAAATCAAGTACTCACTGTATGACAGCGGGCGCACGAAGGTGTTGATACCAATCAGTGCATCTGAAAGCAGATATAAGAACGCACCTGCGACGACCCAGATCGTGGAATAATTCGCGGCAATCGCAGTAATGGCCATCGCGCAAATGGCAAGCATGTAAATGACAATTGGAACCAGCAGCATCTCGGGCAAATGTGGGATGAGAATTCTGCCCACGATGAGCCCGAACCCCACAACCGTCAAAATTAATGCTTTTGGGATCGATGAAAGCCGAGGCGCGGCCATGGCCTCCGGCCAAAAAGCAACGAGATAGAGCACATGGCCGCAAAGAAACGCACCGACTGCGGGCAAGAAGAGTTGCGAACGATCGAGATCCAGCAGGATATCGCCTATGCTGTGGCAAAGCAACCCTGCCGCCAACCATAATTCTTGCGCAGAGCTGCGCTGCTGCCAAACGATAACAGCCAGGCTTGCGATGGCAAGCCATTTGATCAGCCAACGGCCCGGATAAGGAGAGATCATCGCCGAGATCCAAAACATCAGGGCTGTCAGGAACGAGATCACGAGCAGCAAACGGCCGGATGCAGTGAAACGGAGCAAATTTGGAAAGGTGAGGGAGCTCATTGGGAATAAGAATCAGAAGAACGGCGAGAAATGGCTGATGAACTGGTGCATTAGTACCTCATGAAGATTATACCCTGCGCTATGTCGTTGCGCGAAAAAATCTGCACGCCTTCTCAGCCGATCGTCACCGCACGCCCGGGCGCCAATTCCACACCGCCGGCCGTGGATGCATGAGTGCCCAAAATCATGGCGCCGGTCTTTGCGTGCGCTTGAGTTGCCTGGCTTCGGAAACACCGTCGCGTTCTTTGTAATTCTCGAGATGCAAGGCGTGAATCAGCTTTTCAAACGATCCCACGCGATTGCGCAGCGTGAAATTCGCTCGTTGTTTAAGATAGCTGGTGAACATCAACAAGAAAAAGGCAAAAAGAAAGAGGATTGCCCAAAATAGGAAGGGGAGGAGCTTCTCACCGGCAAAGCCCAACAGGAGAGTTTTGCTGGAGTTGAAGATTTTGGTGAAGCTGGCGATGCTTAAGATCAAAGCCAGTGCTTGCACCATCCACCGGAAGTTGAGCTTGATCATGAGGAGGATTCCAAACGAGACAAATAGCCCATATTACACGTTACACGATGCACGTGTAACGTGTAACGTGATTCTCAGTGCTGCTCATTTCTAATCCTCAATGCCCCTGCGCCTCCAGATACTTCTCCACGTCCATCGCGGCCTGGCAGCCCATGCCGGCGGCGGTGACGGCTTGGCGATAGTAGTGATCGACGACGTCGCCGGCGGCAAATACCCCTTCGACACTGGTCATCGTGCGTTGTCTGAGCTTGATGTAGCCGACTTCATCCGTTTCGACTTGCCCGCTCAAAAACGCCGTGTTGGGTTGATGGCCGATGGCCACGAAGACACCATCAATCGGCATTTCCGTGTTCCGGCCCGTTTTGAGATTCTGCAGCGTGACGCCAGTGACGGTGTTTTTGTTGAGGTCGTGAACGGCCGTGATTGTGCTGTCCCAAATGAAGCTAATTTTAGGATTCTTGAAGGCGCGTTCTTGCATGATTTTCGAAGCACGCAATTTGTCACGGCGATGCACGACGTAGACCTTGCTCGCGAATTTAGTGATGAAATTCGAATCCTCCATCGCCGTGTCACCGCCGCCGGCGACAATGACTTCTTGATTGCGGAAAAACGCCCCGTCACAAGTCGCACACGTTGAAACGCCGCGGCCCATCAGTTTGCGTTCGGATTCCAAGCCCAGCAATTTGGCCGAAGCGCCGGAAGAAATGATTACAGTTCTGGCGAGATATTGCTGTTCGCCGACAAACGTCTCGAATGGGCGTTTTTTGAAATCGACGCGCGTCACGGCATCATGAATGAGCTCGGCGCCGAAATGCTCGGATTGCTTACGCATATTCTCCATCAAATCCGGCCCCATCACGCCTTCGGGGAAGCCGGGATAATTTTCCACCATCGTCGTCATCGTCAATTGACCGCCCGGCTCCGGGCCCGCGAACACCAATGGCTTCAAATTCGCACGCGCCGCATAAATTGCAGCCGTATAACCGGAGGGTCCGGTGCCAATGATAATGACATCTCTTACATCATGTCTAGACATTCTCTATTTACCTCGTAATACATATTTTCGGACTTGTTTATAGCGTTTTTTTCTGAGCATACAGGCAAACCACGGTTGTCATTCTGAGAGCCGAAAGGCCCTTACGGGAATCTTCCCACGCGCTGGGCACAATTCCAAAAAGAGGCTTTATCCAAGTACTTGGGAAGATTCCTGCGGAATGACATGCATAGAGGAATTGCTTTTAAACCTGCACAGTCGATTGAAAAACGCCGTAGGATTAGGATGTTCGATATTGTCATGCTCTGCTCTTCGCTCTCTGCCCTCTGCGCTTTACCCTCTGCCCTCACCCACCAATTTGCGACATGTTCCTCTCCGGCTTGACGAAAGTAGCGAGATTGATTTGATGCCCTTCTTCCTTCCGCCACACCGCCTCGCGGATCGTTTTCGCCAGCTCTGCGTCGGTGATGCCGTTGCGCAGCGGCGTTTTAATGTCGGTTTCTTCCAGCGAAAACAAACAGGTACGAAAATACCCGTCGGCAGTGAGGCGTACACGATTGCAAGAACTGCAAAACGGCTCGCTCACCGAGCTGATGAAGCCGATCTCCCCGCGGCCATCAGCGAAAATATAGGTATCGGCCGGCACGTGATCCGCGCGTGTTTCCTTGGGAAAGATGAGATAACGCGACTGGACGATGTCCAAAATCTCTTGCGTGCTCATGACTTTCTCGCGGCTCCAGACGCCCTCACCGTCCAGCGGCATGAATTCGATGAAGCGCACTTGATAGTCCTGTGCGCGCGCGAACTCGACCAGCGGCAGCACTTCGTCATCGTTGAAGCCTTTCATGATGACGGTGTTGATTTTTACGGGGCGGATTGGATATTTTGCCAACTCCTCGAGGCCAGCCATCACTTTTTCGTATGCCGGCCGCCGCGCCATGTCATTGAAGCGCGCGGGCGAAAGCGAATCCAGGCTGACATTGATGCGACGCAGCCCGGCGCGGTACAATTCCCCTGACAATTCCTTCAAAAAATAACCGTTCGTGGTCAATCCAAGATCTCTCAAGCCCGGCAGAGGTGCAATCATGGCGACCAATTGCGGCAGGTCTTTGCGCAAAGTAGGCTCGCCCCCGGTAAGACGAATCTTCTCGATGCCGAGCGCGATGAACACCTTGGACAGCCGCACGATCTCTTCGAAGGTGAGAATGTTTTGCCGCGCCATCCATTTCACCCCTTCTTCCGGCATGCAATAGCGACAGCGAAAGTTGCAGCGATCGGTGATGGAGATGCGCAGATTGGAGACGACGCGGCCAAAGGAATCAAGGAGAGGTTTCATAGCATGAAAATACCACGTTGGCATATGACAAACAAGGGGAAACTCTGGCGACTTTACCGCACGCCTGGACTTAAAAAAATTCATTCCATGGGAAGTTTTTGCGCCGGGTGCTTTGTCTATCCGAAAACCCTGAACTGTCATCCCGCAGGGATCTTGGTTGATTCGATTGCAATGCCGGGTTTGTGTACGGATGCCGGACCTACCAAGATGCCTTCTGCATGGCAGCATGAGGTTTTCGATTAGGCTCTCAGGCAACGTGATCGCATGCACACGCTTCGCGCACGCGCGCCAATACACGCTCGACAAGAATACCGAAATGATCCACGCCGGCAGGATCGTATTTGTCTGCATAATTCACGCACGCCGTGCCGATGCAGTCGCCTTCACATGTGGCGCAACCGGGATTGAGGCCGGTTTGCCCGTATTTCCCGCGAAGCGCGAACAGTTTTTCAACTTCCTGACGTGGCAATGATCTTTCACCGCCGAGCTGGCGCGCTACAGCCACAATCTGCGCATAATGTTCGACGCGCTCCAGACGAAAATAGGCTTCCCATAAATCCGCCCCCATCGCCACGACCCCGTGATTGGCCAGCAAGACCGCATCGGCGCGATGAATGTGCGGCCGTAAAGATTCGGCCAGCTCGGGCGTCGAAGGCGTGCCGTATTCCGCGAGCGGAATCGAGCCAAGTGTGGCGATGATTTCCGCCGCCACGCAATTTTCCAATGAAAGACCGGCGGTCGCGAAACCCGTCGCGTGAATGGGGTGAGCATGCACCACGGCATTCACTTCTGGCCGCTCGCGATAAATAAACAAGTGCATCAAAATCTCAGTCGAGGGTTTCCGCTCGTCCTGTGCGCGACCTTCGCGATCGACAATGGCCATCAATTCCGGCGTCATGAAACCCTTGCATACTCCCGTCGGGGTCGTGAGAATGTTGCCATCGTTGAGCCGGACGCTGATGTTGCCGTCGTTCGCCGCCACCATGCCGCGAGCGTACATACGGCGACCGATTTCGCAAATCTGTTCGTGCACATTGGCTGCACTGGACATCGATTGGACTCCATGCGCAATTTCACTCAATATGTCGCTGGTAGTCTTATTTCGCAACACTTTTTTGGAATGAAATTTGTCTTTTATTCTGAAAAATCATATTATCTACTGAACATAATATACTCGATATGATAGTTTCTCGAAAATTATTGATATTGGCGGCATTCTGCAGTTGGTGCACACCGGTTGTGGCGCAATCCCCGGCTAGCCGCCTTCTAAAAACTGAGATGGATTCGCTCTTGCAGCGCCTGGCAGAGATTCATTCCGTACAACAAGTTATGTCCAAAAGGGCTGACAGCGTTGCACAGGCAATATCGCATCTAAAGGCGAGGCCAGCATCCCCACTGGAAGCCCGTTCACTGAATGAAGCTTACCGCGAATCAAAAATTTTGGCAGATTCACTGCAAAGCATGCAGGGCAAGGCCCAAAGCACGGATCGACATTTGCGTCAAAAAGCTGAGTTATTGCTCAAAAACTTGAATGCTGAGATGGCGGTATTAGCGGAGGCAAAGAGTTCAGCGCAAAAAAAGCGTGATCGCGGCGCCAGCCAACGGCTCAATATTGAAATCCAATCTTGCCGGCAATGGCAAAAGTCCTGCCAACAAGTTTTGGATGAGCCGCCGCCGCCGGTTCTGATTTATGAAGTCCGCGTTGGGCCGAATGACGACGCGCGCACCCTGCAACGCAAAGCTGATTTCTTGCGGGATCAAGCTGACCGTGTGGAGCGCGAGCTGCGTGCGTTCGAGCAGAAGCTTGCGGCCTTGCAGGAAGAGAGCGAGTTGCGAAAGCGCATGCAAGAATTCTCACAGGATTTGGTGCTCTTCGATCCAACCAACGAAGGGCTGAGCGTGGCAAGCAACGCCACGGGAGCAGATGCCGCTTCCCCGGCAGCCTCCGAAAATTCGGATTTTGCACAGTCTCGCGCTGCATTGGAGGTTTCCTCCACGATTTCGGCCGAGCCTTTGCTTTCGCTCAGTTGGCCGGGTAACGTCAGCGACCTCTCGAATCAGGACCTGCTGGAATGGCAAGAGCGGATGCGGCAGTGGCGCGCACGGCGGCACGCGCAAGCAGACAGCCTGCGCCGGCGCGCGCAGGACATCGAGAAACTCGGCCGGGCGAAAGAGGAATGAGTTGCAATGCCGCCGGCGTGGAGGAGATTGCAGTTTTCGTTCGTGCTATTCTGGGCCGCATACTTCTGGCTGCCTACGAATAGTCTCGCACAGTCCTCTTGGTTGCTCTCTTCACGCTTGCAGAGCGGCCTGGAATACGACGGCAACATCTATGAATCGAGCGCCCTGAACGTTGCTGCGACGGCAGGGCGCTTGTTGTTTCAGACGCGCGCAGAAAAAAACATGGCCCGAGGGCGCATCGACGTGGATTACACCGGTGCGCTGCAAATCTATCCGGACTATCGCCGGGAAAACAAATTGCTGCAGGATTTGAACGGCGGCTTGCAATGGCAGGCAACCGGCCGCTTCAGATTCTTCGCGCGCGGCCAGGCTACACTCAAGCTCTATCTGAATAATGTAACGGACTACGGCACGACCACGGGCATTGCCGGTGTAGGAGCAGCGATTACACCGCGCATCGCGACGGAGCTTTCGGTCGAGACCGGCCAGCTTGATTATGCCCTCGGCAGCGACTTTGACTTCACTTTCAAAGGCGCATGGCTTACCCTGCGCTTTCATCCCGGAAGCACTCTGGCTTGGGAAGCGGCCGTGTTGCAACGGCAGATAAACTACCCCTCCCGGCTAGCCCTGACCGGCACCGGCATGCTGCTGTCTTTACCTCAAAACGACGATCTCACCACTTTTCGCCTGGCAGCCAATTACGGACGAAAATATTTTTTGCGCGCACGCCTGGAAGCACAACGCAACCGCTCCACCCGCGATATTTTCGACTACGATCGCGCACAATTCCATTTTTTGTTCGGATGCAATCCCGCGCCGCGCTGGCTGCTGCGCGCGGCCGCCGTGTTGCAACGTAAGCGTTACCTCGTTCCTTCCTCGCCGGTTTCCCTGCCCGAGCTCGACGCCGAGCGCGAGCAAAGCAATCATGTCGTCGTCGACGTTACCCGCAACCTCTCCGGCGAAGCCAGCCTGGTTTTACGCCTGGCTTATCACAACAACGAAACACCGGTGCGCGGACTTTTTTATCGCAAAGTATTATTGTTTACTGGTTTTGAGATTCGCTTTTAGCTTCAAAATTTTGAAACCCTGCCCTAATATTTGAATGCACACAACAGCAATATTCTCCCTCGCGAAGCTCTAAGCGGCATCCCGTGTCGATTTTTCAATAGGTTTCCTACCAACACAAAACCATCGTAAGATTGGCATTGCAGTTGCTTAATATCCAGGTCAGCATGGAGTTCTTTCAGCTTTCTTGTCGAGCAGCCGTTTTGTGTGACAATGGATTTGCAGAGGCATAAACTTTCAACGCACTTCAATTATATTGCTTTTTCTCAGCATCTCCGGCCGCGGGAGACGATGAACCAAAAAATCAGGAAAGAGAGTTATGGCGAAAAAAATTCTGATTCTTGCCGCTTTGATTTCGATGGCTTTTGGCCAAGGTTGTGAAAACGCCAATCTATTCGATTCGCCCAAATCCGGGACGGAAAATAATCTCGGATTTGGTCCGTCGGGCGAGACGGCCATTGCCATGGACATCCAAGGCGGCTTCGCGGGCGTACATCGCAATTTGAAGATTAAAACCAATGGCTACGTTCTCTATGTGGATTACGGCGACACCAGCGGGCACAGCACGTCGATGTTGAAACCGGACGAATACAACGCGTTGGTGGCATACTTTCTGGAAAAAGATTTCTTTGATTTGAAAGATAGTTATTTCGAGCCGAACGCTGCCGATGTGTTTCTGTACAGCATCACCTTTCAACATGGCGGCCGCGAGAAAACAGTTGGTGCCGACGACCTGGCCGCCCCGGTAAATCTGCGGGACCTCATTGCACGCTTGCATGGCATCATTGAGAGCATAGAACAGCACGAGCTCGAGCTGTCGTTCAGTATGGACCGCCGCACATTACCGCACGGCCAAACCGTCGAATTGACTTTGACCGCCACGAATCGACAACCCCATGCCCTGCAGCTCACTTCCGGCGTGCAGATGTTTGAGTTTTTTGCCATTCCCCACGCTGCGGCCGCGCCGCGTCTGCCTGAAGAACATTCTTCAACCTTTGTTTGGAATTACACCTACGGCAAAGTATACATCATGATATTGCAGACCAGCACCCTGGCTGCCGGTGAGAGCCTCACTTTCCGTGCGACTTGGGATGGCCGCGGCAACAACGGCGAGCTCTTGGAAGGGACCTATCTCGTCGGCGCGCAAATGATGAGTTCACCCGGCGGCTTCACCGGCCTGCAGACCTTGCAAATCGTCAGATAACGGAAAACAGTTCGAATCTATCATTCTGGCATCGGTCGGGAAGCGGCAGCCCAGTGTATTGGGCGCCGCTTCTCTTTTTTTCCGCGGAAAATTTCCGCATTTCCCCGTTTTTCCCGCGCTTTTCATCACGATGTGCCTTCCGCTTTTACGGCGTAACTCCCAATAATCACTCGCCTATTTTGACTCCAATGCAGCCGGTATAGCTCTTGCTTGGCAAATGGCGGCTCGCGCTGCCTGCAAGAAATGAGAGGATTTCACAGTGCAGCAGGGAATCGCAATTGCGGCGGGCTCATGATCAATCATTCCGGTAATAAATCTGAAACGAGGGAAGCTATGAGAGCAGGAACGAAATACACCGTTCCGGTCGTGTTGATGATCACCATGTTCGAGGTCACAGCGGGATTCGCTCAAATCAAACCGAAGACCGCCGGCCTCGGCCTGCGCGGCAGCTATTGGAACATGCACAGCCACACTCCGACCATAAACGTGATCAACGGCTCGGAATATAGTCTGGTGGATCTTGGTGGCGCAGGCGGATGGCTGTATTTTTTCTCGCGCACCAGTGATTCCTGGTTCATTGAATTGCACCTTGGCGGCATCGCCGACGTCATTGAGCGGCACGAGTATTTCGAGGGTGCAGATACGCGTATTCTCACGGTCGTGCCGGTTTTGCTGGGCTTGCGCCATCCCCTGGTCTCGCCGCAAAACGGTGCGGCGCTGCGCCCCTATATTGCAGGCGGCGGCGGGCCATATTGGATCGCAGATGTTTTCGTGCACGAACGCTACTACCATGATCAAGAAGTTGCGATCGCCTCCAAACTGCATCCCGGCGCTTACGCCGGCGGCGGCTTCGACTTTATGCTTTCCAGTAATTTCGGCCTGAACCTGGAAGTGAAGCACCACTTTGTCAACTTCAATGTGAATGACGAACACAGTGGCTATGAATTGGGGCTGGGTTTGCAATTCTATTGGGGAGACTATAAACCGGCGCGGCGGGATTGATGAGAATAAAATTCCAAAGGATGTTGCACGAAGTGCTTCAGCATTAAGCTTGTCTGAAAGGCTGGGGTAGTCCTTTATGTGAGAAGATTACTCCAACATGAATAGTGGTACATCGCAAAGGAAAGGAAATTAAGCCATGCGCGCTTTATATCGCCGAATTATAGACCACATGTTTTTGCTCGCCTTCCCTATTGCCTCGCTCATGCTTGCCGGCTGCGATGTCGGTAATCTCGTCGACAATGGCGACGCCAGCGGGAATGCGACGGCAGCGGAAGCGTTTTCATTCGAGCTGCAGGTGGCGCAGCAAGACCGGATCGAACTGCGAGGGGTCAATGGCAACGTCGAGCTTGCAGGCGTTTCCGAGGCGCAGACGGTGCACATTTGGGGCGAGCGGCGGGTAACCTCCCGCAGCACCGCCGACGCCCATGCATATTTGAGCCATCTGCAAGCCCGTGTGACGGATGGAAATGCTGCAGTCCTCGTTGAAACCGTGCAGCCCGACGACAATCACGGCCGCCAGCTCCAGGTTGACTATCACTTGCGCGTGCCCTACAGTTGGCACGCGGAGATTCACAACACGAATGGAAATGTCACCATCGATTCTTTAGGGCAAGCCGTGGCTATCTTCCTGATCAACGGCAATGTGCTTGCGCAAAAAATTGCTAGTAGTGTTTCGGCAAGCTCGACGAATGGCAACGCCATGCTGAATGAAATTCACGGCAGCGCCCATGTCGCCTTGATGAACGGCAACGTCGACGCCACGATCTTCATGCCGCCGCGCGCGGCCTGTAACCTGAATACCATCAACGGCACCATTGCGCTGCAAATTCCGCGCGCCACCTCTGCGGAGTTTTCGGCTTCGCTCTCCAATGGCACAATCGGCTTGATCGATCTGATGCTGCAGAGCGTCGATTCTTCTCCGACTTCCACGCGCGGCAGATTGGGTGACGGTTCGGGAAGGATTTCGCTTAAAACCGTCAACGGCGACATTCGCGTAAGAGGGTTTTAGAAACTTCAGAATTCTTCATCGACCTTTTATACAATGCGGATGAGCTGCAATTAAGCAGGTTTGAAAACAATCTCCAACGGATAGAAAAACCCAGCGAATTTTTTATCGGTTGGATTTTTCTATCCGTTGGAGACAAAAATCTTTGCTTTTTTCTGCAACGAATGAACTACTCAGGGGTAACCCTTTTGCTTTTGAAGAAGCCTATTCGTGCGCCACTTCGCTCATCAAGCCGAGAAAATTGTTCTCCGAATCGCGGAAGAATGCCATCCAAAGATCGTGATCCGGTAACTTGGCGATCAAATGCGGTTGACCTTCAAACTTCACATCGCGCTTGGCAAGCGTTGTATACGCATGTTGAATGTCTTCCACTTTGAAATAAATGACAGAGCTGGGATGGTCGAATTCCGCTTTCTCTGGAATGCCGAGCATCAGGCGTATTCCGCCACAGTCAAAAAACGCCATGTTCGGTACTGTGAATAAATGCCTCATACCAAGCTGGTCGCGATAGAACCCTACGGCACGTTCCAAGTTGTGGGCAGTGACGAAAATCTGCCCGATTTGCGCAAGGCCGAATGCGGTTGAGGTGGGCATAGGCTTTCTCCTCATCAATAAGATTACAGTACTATTCCGGTACACAATTGAGAGGCAAATCTATTTGGAAACTATTCAGCTCTTGACCCCGGTTGACAGAGTTAGTACGGTAAGTAACATTATAATGTCATCCTGGAAGGATCTTTTTGATATTGAGCACAGTGCCTATGCTAAAAAAGATGCCTCCTGCATGACAGGTTACTTGGAAGGGCAAAAACATGTTCCCAAATGGAGCTTACAATTGTACATCCAATATAGGCACAAATGCGTCGCCACGCTTCTTGAAAATCACCTTTTTTGCCGGCGGTAAGCTTCCGGCGCCATGCCCACACGCCGGCGAAAGAGCCAGCTAAAGGAGCCCAGGCTGGCAAAGCCAACGGCCGCACAGACCTCCGTCACCGGGAAGTCCGTGTGCAGCAGCAGTTCTCTTGCTTGCTGCAGGCGCAGCTCGGTCAGATATTGATGTGGCGTCTTCTGAAAAGCCTGTTTGAACGTGCGCAGAAGGTGATTCGTTGACAGACACGCGACCCGCGCCGTTTCTGCCAAGGTAACCGGCTGATGAAAACAAGCCCGCATGTAATCCTTGATTCAAAATCAAATAACAGTCCTCGCCGACGGCGTAGCGCCCTTTGCCGACGTCGTAGAGCGCCTGGCCGTTGAAAAATGTCTTGATCGACAGCGCACCCGGTCCTTCCCAATGGTAGCGCCGCCAGCCTCGTTCGTGCAGAATAAACGACTCGCGGCCTAACGTCCCCGGCGGGCGAACTGTATATGGTTTTGTATTGAAAGGCAGCTTAATAATCATGGCGTGAGCGTTGGCATGCGGAGTAGTAAATTCTCCTGTGGCAATTTTCGTACGGCGGGACCATGATACCAACATCTGTACTCATAATCCAGCGGCAAATCTATTGTAGTTTATCTAAAGCGGCGCTATATTTGACTTGACAATAGCAAATCCCGAAAGGCAGACGCGCACTTGGCGGTGAGAAGTTCATGAGGTACAGCGGCATTTGTTTTCTCCTTCTGATCGTAGTTGGGCTGGCCAGCGAGGCTGATTTAAGGGCGCAAAATGTGTCGCGCAGCAACGGCATCGGATTGCAGCTCAGCTATTGGAACATGCGAGATCGTTCCTTGCGCTTTTCCTTTGCGGAGCGCAACAGCACTTTCGACGTGAATGGCGTAGGCGCCTGGCTGAATTATTTTTCCCGCATAAGCCCGCAGTGGTATCTGGATTTCAGTCTGGGTGCCTTTGCAAGCATTCGAGGCGAGGACACTGGGGCCGGAGTGGAAGCGAGCACCGAAATTTTGACGGTCGTGCCTTTTGTTCTCGGATTGCGCTATCATTTGCTGCCCGCCCGGCTCACCAGCTCGTTTCAGCCTTATCTCAAAGCCGGCCTCGGCCCGTATTGGACCAGCGCCTTTCATACCGCGGGCGACACGACCGGTGCAGAAGCCTACTTCGAGGGCAAATTGCAAGCCGGCGCTTGCCTGGGCGGAGGGGTGAATTTTATTCTCACCAGTTGGTCCGCCTTGAATTTGGAGCTGAAGTATCAGTTCGTTGACGTAAAGCTCGCATCGGAAAACGGCCTCCACTTGAGCTCCAGTAGAATCTTCAGCGGGCTTGAATTTGCGTTGGGTGTTAGCTTTATGTGGGGACGTAAGCCCGAAATGATGCGCATCAAGGGTCTCACATTGTTGGTCACCGACATTTATCCGGCGTATGCGCCCTTTTACGGCACCTACCCGCTCGCGCAGGTAACCGTGCAAAACGTCGCGGGTTATCCCATCGACGTGAATGTGCAAAGCTTTGTGCGAGGCTATTCGGAACGGCCCAAGGACAGCGGCTTCATGCATCTGGAAAAGGGAGAAACCAAAGATATTCCGGTCACGGCGATTTTCGGCTCGCGTTTGCGTGAGGCCAAACAGCGCCAGGCCGCGGTCATGGATCTGAAGGTCGAAGCGCGTGCAGGCGGCGTTGCACAAAAAGAAATCAGCACCTCGATCATCGTGCACAGCTACAATGCCTGGAATGGGGAGATCGATCACCTCAGTTTTTTTGTCACGCCGGAAGATGAGCACGTGCTGGCGTTGGCGCGCGCCTGCACCAGAAGAACGACTATGAATGACCATGCCACCGGCAATCTCCCCGTGGCGCGCGCAATCATGGATTCGCTGGCGCACACGCATATACGCTACCAGCGCGACCCGAATATTCCTTTCTACAAAGACGATCGCGTGCAATTTGCCCGAGAAACGCTCGCCCTGGGCAGCGGCGATTGCGATGATCTGTCCGTTCTGCTCGTGTCCTTGCTGGAAAGCGCGGGCATCAACGCTGCTTTTGTCGACGTACAGGATCCAGAAAAATCGGTGGCGCATTTGTACGTCTTGTTCGACACCGGCGTGCCGGCGGAACAGGGCGAAGCCATCAGCAGCAACAGCAAGCGCTATGTCATTCGTGAAAACATCCGTGGCCAGCATACCCTCTGGATTCCGGTTGAAACCACTGTGCTGGCGCAAGGTTTTGAAGCGGCGTGGCAAGCCGGGGCGCTACAGTATTTGCAGAACGGCGTCGTGCGCAATGGGCTGGCACAGGGATGGGTGAGGGTGGTTGAGGTGGAGTGATGGGCTTGTGGAGGGTGGATTGTGGGTTGTGGATTGAAAGTCGAAGATCGAAGATAGAAGATAGAAGAATGAGGGGCTGGGGGGTTTATGCAGCGTCGAATCATACTTCGGTTTCGTGACAAGAACTTGCAAAGGTTTGATCGGTGGATCTGAAATGACGAGAGCTTTTTCAAACTTGCTGATTTATGCATTTGTTGTAATGATTTCAACCGCCGAGGGTGCGACGAAGGTTAAGCTCGTGCAATTCAGCGGGGAGGTCAAAGTCCGGCGCGGGCTGGAGGAAAAATGGGAGCGCGCCAATATTGATATGTTATTGGAAGAGATCGACACGATTTTGACCGGCGAGAACGGCGAAGCGGTATTGGAATTTGGCGAGGGGGCCACGTTCAGGCTCGGCGGCAACTCGGTGCTGGACATCGCGGATTTGCGCAAAATTACCGAGCAGGAATTGTTCATGATACTCATGTCGCGAAAGATCCGCAAGATCAAGCCGAACGGCGACAAGGCGCCGGCTCGTACCGGCGACGTCAGCACAATTCGGGGCGAGCCTTATGTCACCCAGGAGGAAAAGTCCGTTTCCTCAAGCGAATGGCGGCGGTGGGAAGTCAATGCGGCGCAAGCGTTGTCCGCACAAAATTTGCTGACGAACGCGGCGCTCAAATGGCATCGCATCAAAGAGAAGTTCCCCGGTCAGCCCGATTGCGGTGAAGCGAGTTTTTATTTGGCGCAAACGTTCGAACAGTTGCGCCAAACGGGACAGGCGCGGGATGAATATCAACTCTCTGTGGAACAGGCGCACGAGCAGAATTGCGAGGATGGCGAAACAAAGAGAAGAGTGGAAATTGCTCGAAGAGAATTAGAGCGGCAAAACTGATATCGATGGCGAAGATCAAAACACTTCAATGATTGGAATGAACCCGATTTGTTTGATTAAGCGCTGGCCCGCGCGGCTCGAGACCCAGTCGATAAAAGCTTTCACCGCGCCGCGCGGTGTTTGGGTGGTATAGAAATACAAGTAGCGGGCGATCGCATAAGAATTGTTGCGTACATTTTCCGCGGTCGGCGGAACGCCGTTGACCTGGCAATGCATGAGTTGAGGCCCGTACGCGATTCCGCCGTAACCGATGCCGCCACGATGCTCCGCCACCGCCGCAACGATGGCTGCGGTTCCTGCCATGGTTTGTGCACTTTCAGCATATGATTGCCCGCCCAGCACGTGCTCCTGAAAATACAAGTAGGTACCGGAATTTGGGGAACGATTGAACAACACAATCGGCTCTTCACCGCCGCTGATTTCTTTCCAATTCTTGATCCTTCCTGTAAAAATACCCTGAATTTGCTCCAGCGTCAGGTTGCGCACCGGGTTTGCCGGATGTAAATAGATGCTGAGCGCATCTTTGGCCACGAGATGCGAGACGCCCAAACTGCCCTGCTTGTCCAGCAGCCGGCTGGCTTCGCTGGCACGCAAAGGCCGCGAGGCCATGCAAATATCCACGTTGCCTTTGATCAAGGCTTCAACGCCGGTGGCCGTGCCCCCGCCGTCAACATAAATGGAGATGCCGGGGTGCACTCTCATGTACTCTTCCGCCCACAGCCGCGTCAAAATAATCATCGTATCTGAGCCTTTGAGACGAATGGTCGAAGGCGGGAGCGTGCGCGAGCTGGTGCAGTTTGTCAAGAGCCACAAAAAGGCAACAACCAGGTGCAGCCATGAATAGCTCCGTGTTCTGCTGTGTAATTCTGTGGCCATGCTTTTGTCGTGGTGTGTCTCTGTCGCGCTGTACTTGAAGCCCGTACAAACTTGCTTTGTTTGGCAAATTGTGCAAACTTAACGCTCTTCCGCTAGTGTTTGCAAACGTGCGTGAATGAAAGGCGTGCCGGGGTTCCATTCCGGCCCGACGGAGGAACTGGCAAGGTAATAGGCCAGCGCGAACAATACTTGTGCGTGCTGCTGCGCCGCGGCGAAATTCAAGGGCTGCCGCAGGTCATCCGCCGGCGTATGGTAGAACTGCTCGCCCCATTTGAGAAATCTCTGCCAACCTTCCTCTTTCAGCGTATGGCGATAGTCGATTCCTTCCATTAACAACAGCGCCGGAATGCCGGCTTGCGCAAAGACCACTTGATCCGAGCGCGCAAACGGCTGCGTCGCGGCGAAGTCAGGCGGCACCGGCGAAACACGAAGTCCCAGGGCCGCAGCAACTTGTCCTAAACTTTCTTCCAATGACGAGAACTCCGCACCCACGCCGGTGATATCATTGAAGGTATCGAACAAGGCCAGACCATCGACGTTGATATTGGCAATGGTGCGATGCAGGGGCACGGAGGGGTGTTCGACGTAATAGTTCGATCCCAGCATGCCTTTTTCTTCACCGGTCAAAAAAAGAAAAAGCAGCGAGCGCCGGGGCCGCTCCGGCAGGGCGGTGATGGCGCGTGCGATTTCCAAAACCGCGGCCACCCCGATGGCATTGTCGAATACGCCGTTGTATATAGAATCACCCTGCACCGCCGGCCCGAGGCCGAGATGATCGTAATGGGCCGTGAGCAACACATAAGCATCTTTCGACGCCGGATCTCCGCCCTCCCACCTCCCGATGATATTGTGGGCCAAAAAATCTCGCTGTTGGAACACGCCGCGAAAAGAAGCTGACGTTTTGAGTGAAAAGCTCCGCATCGCTTGCTGAGTGTCCAGCTCAAAAACTTCGTGCAACGAATATGCCGCCCCTTCGAATAAAAGCTCTGCGGCTTGCGGATTCATCATGATACTGAGATTGTTGGTGACCGCAGATAGCAACGTCACGTCCTCAAAAGCAAATTGCCTGGCCCAATAATCCCACGTGCGCCCTCGTTCATCCCTTGGCAAAGGAATCATGATGCTGCCGCGCGCACCACGGCCGATCGCCATCATTTGCTTGTAGGTCGGGAAAGAATAATAGGTCGGCGCTTCACCGGCGAAATAGTTTTTGTCTCTCGAGGCGGGCTCGCCGGACAAAAAGACGACAATCTTTCCTTCGACTTCCATGGTTTGATAGTCATTGTAATCGAACTCCGGCGCAGTGATACCGTAGCCGACGAACACCAGCGGCACGGGCTTGGGCACAAAAGTCTCCGCGCCCGAATTGTACAGCAGATAGTCCTTGTTCAATGCCAGGGTGATTTCGCCATTCTTGGTGACAACTTGCAGGCGCGATTGCGGCGAGGGCCGGCTGCCGTGCAAAGCAATGGCTTGCGTGAAAGAGCCGTCATCGCCTCTCGGCTGCAGCCCAAGTTTGGCGCATTGCGCGGTGAGATACTGCGCAGCCAGTTCGCCGCCGCGCATACCGGTGCCGCGCCCCTCGAGCGAATCGTGTCCGAGAAACTCGACGTGTGTGCGCAGAGACTCGGGTGAGATCACCGGCAAAGAATTCAAGTGCAACAAGAGATTGTCGTTTGATTGTGCGTTTAAACCAAAGGAAACGAGCCAGCAGGAAACGAACAACCAAGAAAGCCGCGTCGGCATATTTTATATCAAATAAGTTTACACCTGATTGAAGGGCTTGAGCATTGTGCCTATCCGAATACCTCATTCTGTCATACAGAAAGCACCATGGTGGATTCGGCACTCGGAGCTGAACACAGTGCTGTAACCAAGCCAACCAAGCGCGCTACCGGATGACTTCTTGGGGTTTGGATAGGCTCTTGACTTCAGCTATTCTTCCTACCGCAATATGATCTTCTCGAGCACTTCACGCGCAGCCGAAATAAGCCATGGCGGCGATTACAACACTTTCACCTCACTGTATTCGCCGTTCATTTGTACGTCGAACACGACGGGCAGGTTGTCTTTAATCGATTGCTCATGGGTAATAAGAAAAACTTGCCGGAAATAGCCGTGCAGATGTTGCAGCGTCGATAACAAGAGCACCTTGCGTTCTTCGTCCTGCGAGCCAAAGACTTCGTCGAGCGCGATGACTTGCAGCGGCGGCCGGCCCGAGCGCTGCGCAACCACCTGGCTGATGGCCACGCGCAGGCACAGATTGAGCAAATCCTGCTCGCCTCCCGAGAAGCGCTCGAGCTCGAATTTTTGATTCTGATCGAAGAGGAAGATGTTGTAAGATTCGTCCAGCTCGAGCAGCGTGTAACGGCCGTTGGTGGCCAGGCGCAGAATCTCCGAGGCCCGGCTGGCGATCAAGGGCCGCAAACGCCCCGCCATTTCCGCGCGAAAAACCTTGAAGTGCTCCTGCAGGGCCTCCAACAAAATCACCTCACGTTCGGTGTGAGCAATGACGGCGGCGCGTTCCTGCGCCTGCACGATCATGGCTTCAAGCTGGGTTGCGCGCGCCGCCAGCGCCGCGGCTGCAGCCTGAGCTTCTCCGGCCATTTTTTGATAGCGCAGATGCTCGGCGCGCGCCTCGTCATAGGCGCGCTGGCGCGCCAAATACGTTTCTTCACAAAACTGCAGCACTGCAACTTCGCTTTTCAAATGCGCATCTTCGGTGCTCAAATTCTGCAGTTGGATTTGCAGTTGTGCCGCGCGCGCTGCCAGGACCGGCAGATTCTCCACCAGGCCCTCGAGACGAATCAATTCTTGAACTTTTTTTTCCTGTGCTGCCAGCGCGGTATTGACTTGCTCCAGAAGAGCCTGATTAAAGTCGATAAATCCAAATTGCTGTATCTCGTTGTGCACGTTCCCGAGCTGTAGTTGGATGTCCGCCAGGCGTTGCTGCAGCGCGGCGAGACGGTCTTGTTGCTGATGTAGTTTTTCACGCTCTGCGCTCAGGCGCTGCTTTTCTTGCAGCAAAGATTTTTCTGCGCTCTCGGCCTCTTGCAATTGTGCACCGGCTGCTTTTTTGCGCTCTGCCAGCACGGAATATTCCTGCCGCAAAGCTTGCAGATTCTTCTCGAACTCCGTGACCACCGGTTGATAGTGCTCGCGCAGCGGCCGCGTGCAAATCGGGCAAGGGCTGTCCGGACCGAGCGCTTGCACGCGCTGCACTTTCTCTTTCAATTCCTTGCCGCGCGCCTCTACGACGCTTTGTTGATTGGACCAGGCCTTTTCCTGCTCGCGACACTGCTGTAAATGTACTTGCATTTCCTGCCAGCGCGCCGCCGTTTCTTTTTCTCGATCGGAGAGCGTGCGCAAACTGGTTAGATTTTGCTGCAAGGGCTCTGCCTCGCGTTGCAGCGCTGCGATTTGCTCGGTGAGATTGGCTGCCAGTTTTTGCCTGCCTTCACGTTCCATCAGGGCGCGCCGCTGCATTTCCAGCGCTTCTTTCTCGCCCCGGAACTTCGCCGCTTCCGTGCGCGCGGGCCGCAGCGTTGCAATCGTGACGTTGTGCGCCGCCAGCTCTTGTTTCTCTTTTTCAGCCAGTTGAATTTGCTGCTCTACCAATTGTGATTGCGCTCCCACCGTTTGCCATTGCGAGGTCAGTTTTTGAAATCGATCACGGCGGCGGCTCTCTTCCTCCCACGAGGTTCGTTCCTTTCCAGCCCGCAGCGCCCATTCCTCCTCATCGCGCCGGCGTGTTTGCAGCATTTCTTCAGCCTCGGCATGCTGCGCTTGCAGGCTGGACAGTTGTTGTTGCAGCTCGTCAACGTCGGTTTGATGTGCACGAGCACCCTCCAAGAACTTGCGCTTCTGATTGGCATCCTGCAGGACATTCTGGCGGGCGAGATCGATGGCTTCCAGATCGATCAAGCGGCTGACCAGCTTACGGCGGGGCTCGTCCGTGAGCGTGCTCAGGGCCGCAAGCTCTTTCTGCTTGGCAAAAATGGAGACTTCAAAAGACTTTTGATCGAGACCGAGCAAGTGGGTTACGGCTTCGTTTACTCCGCTTTCGCGCACCGCCATGCTTTCAACCTGGCCAGCGCGATACAACGCCGCCTCCACCGCCGCATTCGCGCCGCGCATCGAACGTTGAATGACGTACTCTTCGCCGCCCAGCGTAAAGGCCAGCTCTACTTCACACGGCTCCGCGGGCGGCGCTTGCTGCCGTCGCATGAGCACCTTGTCCGTGCGCGCCGCACGCGAGCCATAGAACGCCCACGCGATAGCTTCCAGTAAGGTCGACTTGCCTGCGCCGTTGCGGCCGACGATGCCGATCACGTTCTCCGGAAATTCCAAATACAACTCGCCGTAGCGGCGAAAATTGCGCAAGCGCAGGGATTTGAGAATCATGCTTCCGGCTCGGCGGTTTCAGCGGCGGCGAGATATGCCCATCCCAGGCGCTCCAATTCCTCACGCGCCAGTGTGCCGCCGCTGCGCTGCAGAAGATAGCGGGAGAATTCTTCGCGCAACGACCCCAGCGGCGTCGTTTCGGCGGAGGATCCAGCACCGCTGCCCCCCGGTGCAGCTTCGAAAATGAATTGTTTGTCGAGATGAAAGGCTTGTGCAAATATCTTGTCGAGGGCGGAAACGTCGAGCTCCAAGTAGAGCTCGCGCGCAAGATGGCGAAACTCGAGCGTGAGCATAGCGCCGGCGAGATCCACACTGCTGCGCTCTTTCAGCTCCAGCATCACTTCTTCCACGCTTTTGCCGCGGCAATCGACCGGTTTGAGGCGCAGCATCGGCCGCGCAGAAATGGGAAAGTATTCCCATGTTCTGGTCCGCAATTCGCCGGCAATGTAGCCGGAGCCGTAACCGGCTTCGTTGAAGCTCGTGCGCTCGGTCGAGCCGGAGTAGAAGGTGTGATCATTGATGGCGAGATAACGATGATAATGGCCGAGCGCGATGTAGTCGAAGGCTACGTTCAAACGCGTTTCCGGATCTTCCAGAAACTGCTCATTGAATTCGCCCATGCGGGTGTCGATCTTGCCGGCCGCGCGCCACGAGCCGTGTGTCAGCAAAATATTCCAGCGGGCCTCAGTCTCATACTGCAGATCGGCATAGGCTTTTTCCAGGTCTTCACTCAATGAACAATGCGGAATGCAATGAATCGCGCACCGTTCTTCACCGTTTTCTCCGCTAAAAATCAATTTTTCGTACGCGCCGCGGTAAACTGCATGCACGTTCGGCAAAACCGCAAGGGCTTCGAAAATATTGCCCGTCGCGCGAATGCGCGGAGTGGAATGATTGCCGGCAACGATGAAAACAGGAATGTTTACGTCATGCAATTTTTTCAAGCCTTCCAAAGCCACGGCTATGGCGCGATTGTTGGGCCGGGGCGATTGAAACAAATCGCCGGCATGCAGAACGAAATCCGGCCGGTGCTCTAGTATCGCGTCGATCACGTGCCACCAAGCCTCATAAAAATCCTGCTCGCGGCGGTTAACACCGGTCTCCGCGTCCAATTTCGTAAGGTCCGAAAAGCCTAAATGCGTGTCGGCAAAATGGATAAAGCGCATGAGATTCTTCAATCCGTGGTCAGGATCTGATGCTGCACGCAGCGCTTCCGCTTTCAGTTTGTATGCAGGGCTGGCGCAGGCTCTTCCTGTGTTTTGTGGGCTCGCAAATTATTTTTGCTCAAACAAAAAACGTGGCACGCACTACCCAAGATTCGACTGAGCCGGCGCCGGGTTTGCAAACTCAGTTTCAGATTCAATATCTCATAGCCGGTGTAAAACAGCCGGCCGGGAGAATAAGCTTCAATTTTCCAGCCGGTCTTGCGAAAATGGCGCTGCCATTGCCACCGGCTGAACCAAAGAACTTCACTCAGAAAACTGCCGCGCTCGCCGTGACGAGGAGGAAACAGTTTTCGCAAGAGCTTTCTTTGCTGGGCAGATGATTCCGCGTTCCCGCCGGCGGCTCTCGCGCCACCGGGAAAAATATGGTTCCAAATTTTCTTCATTAAATAAGGATAATATGCCAGCGTCGTCCAAAAGCGCCAGCAACCGGAGGGCACGATATGAATGGCCTTGCCGCCAGGCTCGAGAACGCGGGCGATTTCTGCCTGAAATGCCTCGAGGTGAGGAATATGCTCCAGTACGTTCGAGCTGAACACCACCTCGAAATGATCATCCGGGAACGGGATATGAGAGCCATCGTATTCGATGACCGCATACTTGCGTTGCTTCGCCTCGCTGCTGCCCGGAAGGTCAATTGCCGTAACGGAATATCCTCGCTCCGCCAACGCTTTCGCTTGCCAACCCATGCCAGCGCCGATTTCCAGAATCACACTTTGTGGCGGCAGCAGCGCCAGAATATGGGCAAGCTCTTCAGAGCGCAAGCGTTCGAGATGATCAAAGCGTGAATGCATGATGCAAGACTAACATCTACGGCAGCGTGCAGTATTTTCGCCTTTGGATGGGCGCGGGGCAACCCTTCGGTTCACCGCCCGCGCGCTTCTGCCCTTTATGGGAGTTGCAACGATGAATTGGAAAAATGTAGCCGTCCCCCGGAAGACTTACAGTGCCCCGGAGGCCGTTTCTTTGTAAATCTTGCCATCCTTCATGACAAAACTCACTTCTTTCATCACGGCAATATTCTGCAATGGATCCCCAGGAACCGCGATGATATCGGCCAGCTTGCCCGGTTCGATACTGCCCAAATTTTCTTCTTGATTGAGCAATGCAGCCGCGACACTGGTGGCGGCTTTGAGCGCTTGCATGGGCGTCATGCCCGCATTGACCATCAGGTCCAGCTCACCGGCTTGATTGATGGTCCACGGAAAACCGCCGGCATCCGTGCCCATCGCGATTTTCAATCCGGCTTTTGCGGCTTTGCCCACGGCGAGGCGCAACATCGGAAGCATTTTTGTCCATATATCTGCGCCTGCTGCCGCGCGGCCGGGCGCGACGTACTCGGTGACCAGCATGGTCGGACACCAGAACGTCCCCTGCTTGACCGCCTGTGCAATCAGGGCGTCGTCGAAGCCGTCGCCGTGCTCTATGGTATCGCAGCCGTGATCGAGCGCCACCTTGATGCCGTTGCGGCCGATAGCGTGGGCTGCGACTTTCTTACCGAGACGATGCGTTTCATCGACAATGGCTTTCATTTCTTCCGAAGTCCAATTCGCCTGGCTGGAAAGCCCGCCGTCCTTGTCGATATAGTAGCGGCGGTCTGCATAGATCTTGATCCAATCCGCGCCGTTGGCAACTTGCTCTCGCACGGCCTGACGGCATGCTTCCGACCCGTCGACGATTTGCACGCCCTTGGGCAGATGCAGTTCCCAGGAATACCCGGTGGGACCATATGCCCCGGTTGGTGCCATCGCTCGGGTCGAAACCCACAAGCGCGGGCCGGGAATGATGCCGTTGTTGATTGCTTTCTTGACGTCGACGTCGGCATACATCGCGCCTTCGGTTTCCACGTCGCGCATGGAAGTGATACCGTTCATCAAAGCCGCACGCGCGGCCGCCACGGCGCGAATGGTGCGATAAGGGATGGATTCTTTGTAGATTTGCTCCTCGTATTCTGCCGAGGTAATATCGCCCTGCAAAAGAACGTGCGTGTGGGCATCGATCAATCCTGGCAGGAGGGTGGCGGAACTCAGGTCGATGGTTCGCGCCTCCGGAGGAATGGAGATCGTTTTGCCGACTTCGCGAATGCGATTACCCTGCACTAAAATGATGGCATCGGTGGTTACTTTGTCGCTTTTGCCGTCGATGAGCCGGCCGGCGCGGAGGGCGATCATTGGTTCTTGCGCCGTGAGGCTCGAGATCAACGCAAGCAAGCTGAGCACTAGAATTACGCAGGGCTTAGCCATATGGTCTCCAGTTATTTGATTAGCCTCTTATAAGAAAACCCAGCTCGATTTACCGCTTGCTAAGGACGTTTTTTGCACTATATTTGGTGCCGAATTCAGTCCAAGCCCAGGAGTAGATCATGAAAGAAATATCCGTTTTGAATGATATCGTTCCGCTAGGCGAATTCAAAGCCGAATTGTCCAAGTGGATGAGAAGCGTACAACAAAGCGGCCAACCGGTGATCATTACACAAAACGGCAGGCCGGCCGGTGTGCTCTTGTCCCCTAAAGACTTCGACGAGTTGCGACAATCCAAGTTGTTCATTGACTCCGTAAGAAGGGGAGTCGATGATGCCTCGTCGGGCAGGGTATTTGACACCGAGCGCTTGCGACAAGAACTCGAGAAAAGACGCCAAAAAAGGTTGGTGGCATGAAACTCGTGTGGACTGCTGAAGCCTTGGAACGGCTGGTGGATAATGAATCGCCTACCTCTCAAAAATTTCCTTCGCAATAATCAACCTCTGAATCTGGCTAGTGCCCTCATAAATCTGAAAGATCTTTGCATCGCGCATCAGCTTTTCCACGGGGTATTCGCGCGAGAAGCCGTAGCCGCCAAAGACTTGCACGGCGTCGGTGGCGACGCGCATCGCGGTATCGGCGGCGGCGCATTTGGCATAGGCGGCTTGCAACGTATTGCGCCGGCCTTGATCGATGGTCCACGCCGCCAGCCACACGAGCAAGCGTGCGGACTCTATATCGCGCGCCATATCCGCGATCATGAAGCTCACGCCTTCGTGCGCTGCGAGCGGTGCACCGAAAGTTTTCCTTTCTTTGGCATAATCAGCCGCATATTCCATCGCGGCACGCGCCAGCCCGACGGCCATCGAGGCCACGACGGGACGCGAATGATCGAAAGCGGACATGGCCGCTCTCCAGCCGTCCCCTTCTTTGCCAAGTAGATTTGCTGCCGGAATTTTCACGTCCTCAAATGAGACGCCGCGAGTATCTGAGCAACGCTGGCCCATCTTGTGCTCGTGCTTGCCGACTTTCACGCCGGGTGTATCCGCGGGAACGATGAAACCGCTCATGCCTTTGTAGCCTTTGCTTTGATCGGTGTAGGCGATCACAAAAAACCATCTGGCATGTGCGGCATTGGTGATCCACATTTTCTGGCCATTGATTACGAAGTCATTGCCCGTTTTTTTTGCCGTGGTCTTAATGGCCTGCACGTCGCTGCCCGCGCCCGGTTCAGTTACGGCATAGGCGCAAAAAGAGTAATCTTCAATCAACGGCGCAAGGAATCTTTTTTTCTGATCATCGTTGCCGGCGACGATCACCGGGGCGATGGCCAGCGTGTTGCAGATAGTGGTCGTGCCCACGCCGGTACAGCCCCAGCCGATTTCTTCAGAGATCAGACATTCTTCCAACACACCCAAGCCAAGACCACCATACGTTTTAGGCACGTGCACGTTCATCAATCCGAGCTCCCAAGCTTTGCGGCAGAGCTCATCTGGAAATCTCTCGTCTTCATCCAGCCTGGCGGCGGCCGGCCGGATTTCATTTTTAGCGAACTCGTGTGCGAGCTCACGGAATTGCTGTTGCTCTTCGGAAAGGGAAAAGTCGATCATGACATTTTCCTCGAGCTAATTAGAGTCTAGGAACCTAACTTCAATGTAGAACTTACTCGAGAAAGAGATCTCAGAGACTGAGTTGGTGTCGTATAAGTGAATCCACTTGGAAGAGTGCTTTTATAAACACTGAAACGCGGATGGCTATTTCTTCCGTCCAGTCAGGAATTTTTGAATCGCGCTTTCAGCTTCTGGGGAGGCAAAGCACAAGCCTTGCGCATGAACCTCATATTTCAGCATAGCGTCGAGTGATTGCTCGAACGCTTGCTGCAAGCCTTTTTTCAGAAGACGCAGCGCCAAGGGCGATTTTTCAGCGAGAGATTCGGCAAGCCGCAAAGCGGCGGGCACCAGCTCTGCATCGGCAACGACCTGATTCACGAGTCGCTGGCTCAAAGCCTCTGTGGCGGAGATCATTTCACCGCGCATCAACAGCTCCGCGGCCTTGGCTGGTCCAACCAGGCGGGGCAGAAAATAGGTGGCGCCAAGATCGGGATGCAAGCCGATGCGAATGAACGTAAAACCGATCGTCGCCGATTGCGCCATGAGACGAATGTCGCACGCCAGCGCGAAGCTCGCGCCGCCCCCCGCCGCCGGGCCGTTGATCGCCGCGATCACGGGCTTTTCGGCGGCATGGATCATCTCCACCACTTCGTTCCCGGTGGTGACGAGAACTTTGCCGGTGGCGAGATCTTTATCGCTTGCGAGCTTGTATAAATAGTTGACATCCGCGCCCGCGCAAAATCCTTTGCCGTTGCCGGTGAGCAGGATCACGCGCACACCGTCGTCATTCAGCAGCTCGCGCAGCGCCACTGGAATTTCCTGAACCATGTTCGCTTCAAAGGCATTCAGCCGCTCGGGGCGGTTGAAGCGCAGAATGGCGGTGGCGTTTTGTTTTTCGATGTGAAGGAATTGGTAGGTCATAATATGATTTTGCGAACCTCATTTTCCAGATGTTTTTTGACTTCCATCCATTCGATTTCGTCGATCATTTCGAGCATGGGGTCGCCTTCAGCATCGTCAAAATAGGTCAATGCTCGCAAAAAATGATACGAGTCATAACCGGTGCCGGCGTATTTCGTTTCAAAATCCTGCCAGATCTTTTCAATGCCAAGATCGCGCATAATAAAATAAAGATCGACAAAATCACGACGACGACCGCGGTCGCCAATAGCCATGATCTTCATCGCGCCAATCTCGCGCATCGAAACGATGCTGAATCCCCATGGCGTGACGGCCGGAAAATCTATCAGTGGATACTTATAGAGAATGAAGCTGCAAAGAATTGCTTCGAATTTTAGAAAGAGCGTTTGGCGAGTTTTGCGAATGTCCTGGCACTGGCCGAGATTCTGCAAATTTTGCAAAAGCATTCCTTCGTCGAATTGCTCGCCCGTGAAGAAATCGAAGTCCCTCGAATAACGATGCCCAAGATGGAGAGCCAAGGCTGTTCCGCCCGCCAAATAAAATTTGTCGATTTCGGGGCACTCTCTCAATAAGGCCAGAGCCGATGTTTGCCCCTGATTGAGGATATCTGTTCGCATTCACTAGGGCTCAAGTTAAGCACAACTTGCCAGAAACGCATCGTTTTGTTGCTCAGAACGCGCGAACTTGTAGACTGCAAAAACGCTCTTAGCCGTTTCTCGCCGTAGTAGCGATGAAGTTTGCGCACTGCTTCCAAGTTGCCGTACTCAAGAACACGGCCCATTATATAGTAGTCGTTCTTTTCAAGATCAACGTTTTCAGGTAGAACTTCCCAAAAATATTGATGCCATTCTTGTGGAATCTTTGTCACCCTATTACCGTTTTCACTATGAATTTGATCTCCTGATCAACGGTGCCAATGCATGCTGTGCTCCAACGCATGCAGCGGAATGTATTGAGATTTTTTCACAATGACAATAATTCAACTGCCGACTATTTTGTTTCTGATGGAAATACTGAAAACACCACATCATTCAAAAACCTTCCGTTGTTAAACTCTTTCTAACAACAGCGCAATACCCAACCCGCCGCTTATGCACAACGTCGCCAGGCCGTATTTTGATTTTCGCTTCAACATTTCGTGCACCAGCGTCACGGTAATGCGTGCGCCGGTCGCGCCAATGGGATGGCCCAGGGCAATTGCGCCGCCGTTGACATTTAGTTTCGACATATCGAAATGCAATTCGCGGTCACAAGCCAGTACTTGCGCCGCAAAAGCTTCATTCAATTCGATGAGATCGATTTCTTCGAGCTTGAGATTATTCTTGTCCAGCAGGGTGCGGACAGCAGGCACCGGACCTATGCCCATAATTGCCGGATCGACGCCCGCAATCGTATAGCCGGCAATGCGCGCCAGCACAGGTGAGTTATTGCGCTTCACAAAAGCTTCTGTCGCCAAAATCAATGAAGCTGCCCCATCCACCATGCCGGAAGAATTACCGGCATGCACCGTGCCGTCTTTCCTGAAAACCGCCGGCAATTTCGCCAACACTTCCATCGTGACCCCGTCCCGTGGATGCTCATCGCTTGAAATCATCACCCTCTCACCCTCTCTCCCTTTCCCCCTTTCTCCCTTTCCTCCCGTCACTTCTACGGGCACAATTTCTTCTTTGAACCGCCCTGCTTTCCTTGCGCGCTCACAGCGTTGCTGCGTTTCCATTGCAAACCGATCCTGTTCTTCGCGCGAAATCGCGTACTGCGTTGCCAAAGTCTCAGCGGTCTCGCCCATGATTTGGCCGCACAAAGGACAGAGAAAGCCGTCTTGATACATGCCATCGACGAGCTGCTCGTGTCCGAGGCGATAGCCCCAGCGGGCTTTCGTGAGCAGATAGGGCACGCGGCTCATGTTCTCGCTTCCGCCAACGAGTATGACTTCGGCGTCGCCGCATTTCAGAGCTTGCGTCGCGCTGATGATTGCGCGCAGGCTCGAGCCGCAGGCTTTGTTGACAGTGTAAGCCGGTACTTCATTCCGCACGCCGGCGCGCCTGGCGATTTGCCTGGCGGGATTCGGACCGACACCTGCCGGGCGTGCATTGCCCATGATCACTTCACTGAGCTGCGCCGGATCGATTTTGGCGCGCGCAATTGCGGCTTGGGCGGCGAATGCACCCAGCTCGGGAGCAGCCAGGTCAGCAAATGAGCCGCCGAATTTGGCGATGGGCGTGCGCGCAGCGGAGAGGATAAATATATCTTGCATAGGCGTGACCATTTGGGGATCCAAAAAGTGCCACAGTAATCGGATAAGCGCCCGCTAAAAAAAACGCAACCTGTCATGCTGAAAGCATCTTGGTAGATTCGGCACTCAAGCCAGAAATAGGGATCTTGTCCGAGTCAACCAAGATCCCTGCGGGATGACATTACAGCGTTTCCGCTTAGGCTCAAAGCCTACCGGCCGTTTCCTTGCGAAGCATCCCCGATCTCCTGCAAAGCTTTTTCAGTCGCCGCCAGGAGCGCCTCCGCGCCCACGGGCGCGCCAGTGGCATTTTTCATCCACAGATCCGGCGCAATGTTTCCGGCCTTGACCATGCGCTCGAATTCAGATCCCAAATTTCCGGCTTTTTCCATTTGCTCTTCTATCTGATGGGCAATCAGATGGCCGATCGGATAATCGGGGAGATAGAGGAATGAGTGGATCATATGTGAATAAATGCCGAGCAGGACAACGTCCTTCTTTTCAAAGGCCGCAGCATAGTATTTGTTCCAAGTGTCTTCGGAGATTTTTATCGTCGCCTCCTTTAGCGCCGAGGCCGTTTCGCCCGGATGATCGTACATCCAGTGCCAGACGGCCATATCCACGAGCGCCACGCCGGCAATTTCAAAGGTGGCCCAAAAATCATTGAGCGTCTTCAGGGCTTTGCTGGTGGCATCGGGTGCGGCTAGCCCCAGCAATTCCAAATCATGTGCTTGAAATACAAAGGCTAAGGCTTCGGTGAATGCAGTATTCGGAACGCCGGATAGGAGCGTATGGTCGATGTTTTTGAGCGACAGTATTTGCTCGACATTATGGCCCATTTCATGCACGGCGATATTGAAGCCTTTATAGTTCATGCCTGATTCTTCCACACGTGTGCGGAGATGAGCTTTTTCCGCGCGCATACCCGGCCCCCAGGCGTGCCCCGAGCCCCGTGCGGGATCCACGACAATGTTGTTGGCAAGATACTCGGCACGTTCCGGGGTGAAACCAAGCTTCACCAAAAGACCCGGCATCTCTCGTTCATAGACTTCTTTTGAGGAAAACTTCTTTGTGACAATCTCATCGAGCTGCGCTGCGGTATGAGAGCCGCGGGGACGAAAACCGTTGTACCAAATGTCAAAGGGCTCGAGAGGCCGCCCGAGCCGCGTGGCAATGAGTTTCGCCACCCGGGGGACGAGCGGTGAGGAAAGAATCTGCTCGAGCATCTTCTGCACGCGCTTTTCCGGAATTTGCCGATTTTCATCAAAACGCCGTGCGATCAAAGTCGGTGCAGTGGGTGAATATGGATCAGCTTGTTTCGCGGCGAGAAAAGTGTTCAGCAGCACCGCGTAACGCGTGTCCGGTTCCGGCGCATTGCCGATCTTCAAGTCCGCCGGGGCGGGAGCGTCCGTATCCCTTACTGCCGCAAGTCCAACTTCATTGGTAAATGGATTCCAGTCGACTTCGGGATTGTTGACGACGATCGCCGGAATGCTTTGGGTAACGATTCGTTCCATCACTTGTTGAATCATGCGCTGCTTGTATATTCCGGCTTTCGGTTCGCTGTATTGCGCTTTGATTTCGTCACGCAGATTCCAATGGGAAAGCAGCTTGAGCTTGGGTGGAAAGAGGCGCTGTCCTTGATCGTTGAGAAGATGATGCATCCAAACGTTGTATTCGGCGATATATTGATCTGCTTCCGCGCTCGCTTTGGCGAGGGCAAGATTGACTTGCGCCGGAATCCGTTTGGCAAAGCGCAGGGCCAGGCGCGCCTCCGCCCATTCGCGCCTTGTCCATTTTTCGCCTTCTGAAAGCTGCTGGTCCAGCGTGGTGAGCGGAAAATTGAGAAGAACAACAAAGGCAAGCTTGTTTGCAAAAAAATCATCGGGGATATGCGCCGCAGGATCATAGCCTGCAAAAATCTCATCGAAGGGCAGGATCGGGCCAAGATCGAGATCGGACTGCCAGCGAAACTCGAGTATGATCTTGTTCATGTGGCCATCGAGCTGCTCGAGCAGGCGCTGAAAGCGATTGAACATGGTGTCCAGCGTCGCCGGTTCGCCCGCGAAATTTTTCCTTACGAACTCCTCGAAGTGCGCGACTTCGCCGTCTTCTGGGCGCCAAAAGCTTGCGGTTTGTTGCAGGCCCCGGTGCAGTCGCAGGCGCTGCGGCTCTCCATATTTCGCCGCGAGCTCGTGCTCGAGCTTCGTGATAGTAGCATCCAGCCATGAGGCCGGCGTCGTTTGTGCGTGCATCGGATTCTGTTGTAACAAAAGCAGTGTGAAAATGGAGAAGATCAGCCTGTGCATGAAAGGGCTCATTAGTATGCTCCGGTTCAAATACAGTGTTTGTTCCGGTCCTGAGCTTTTTCGGCGTGAATGCGCGTGGTTCTTTGGCAAAAATCAGCACCCGGTTTCAGCTCAAATCCACCCACACGCTTTTGCTCTGTGCATAAAACTCGAAAGCCTCCATGCCGCTTTCGCGGCCGAAACCGCTCATTTTGTAACCGCCGTACGGCATCGCGGCGTCGTAATTGTTGTAGGTGTTGATCCAGACGGTACCGGCCTTGATCTCTTTGGCGAGTCGATGGGCTTTCTTGATGTCCCTCGTCCAAATGGCGGCAGCGAGGCCATACATTGTGCCGTTCGCGAGTTTGACCAATTCGTCGGCATCTTGAAAACGCAGGGTTGCCAGCACCGGTCCGAAGATTTCCTCCTGCGCGAGGGCGGAGCCGGGTTGCACGTCGTCAAAAATCGTGGGTTCGAAGAAATAACCTTTTCCTGGAGCGGGGTCGGGTTGGCGGCCACCTACGAGCAGGCGCGCGCCTTCCTTTTGACCGAGTGCGACGTATCTCTGCACGTTCGCAAGCTGCGCTTCGGAAACCAATGGGCCCAGACGCGCTTTGGGATCCATCGGGTCGGCGGGTTGCAACTTTTTGGCGCGATCCACCACTTTCTCCATGAAGCTGTCATAAATGGATTTCTCCACAAACAAACGCGAACCGGCAGTACACACTTCACCCTTGTTATAAAAAATTCCCATCAGCGCCATTTTCGCGGCAGCTTCGAGATCGGAATCGGCAAATACGATGTTCGGAGATTTTCCGCCGAGCTCGAGGTGCAGTTTCTTCACGGTGGTCGCGGCGTCGCGCATCAATTGTTGTCCCGTTGCGGTGCCGCCGGTTAGGGCGATGCCATCCACGCCGGGATGCTTGACCAACGCGGCACCCGCATTCGAGCCGTGCCCGGGCACGACGTTCAGAACGCCCGGTGGCAAACCGGCTTCCATGCCGATCTCGGCGAGGGCAATGGCTGTCAATGGGGTTTGCGCCGCCGGCTTCAAAACAACCGTGTTGCCGGCAGCCAGCGCTGCAGCAACTTTGCGCGAGGCCAGCAATAAGGGGAAATTCCAGGGTACGATCAGACCGACGACGCCAAGCGGTTCGCGTAACGTGTAGCAGAAGTAAGGCCCATTGACCGGAATCGTGTGGCCTTCGAGCCGGGTAGCGGCGCCGGCATAATAAAAATACAAATCCGCAGCGTAAGGGATGTCAATGCGGCTGGATTCGGTGATGGTTTTGCCGTTGTCCATGGTTTCCAGCTTCGCAAGCTCGTCGACGCGCGCCATGATGCGTTCACCCATTTTCCAGATTATTTTCGCGCGCTCGGAAGCGTTCATTCTTCCCCAGGGGCCGTCCAGCGCTGCTCGTGCCGCCTTGACGGCGCGATCAATGTCTTCGCTCTCGCCTTCGGCAATTTGTGCAATCGCTTCGGTGGTAGCAGGATTGGTGGTTGGAAAAGTTTTGCCCGCAAGGGCGGCTTCCCATTTGCCGTTGATAAAGAGTTGGGTGTGCATGGTTTCAAGCTAATAGGTGTTCAACGATTCGTTTCAAGAGAGCCCTGTCCGCAGTAGTTTGGTTACAAAAAATGTAACTGTTCAACTGATTGCCGATTTTCGATTTCTGATCTGCGATCGTATATCGAAAATCGGCAATCGGAAATTGCCATGATTCTTGGGATGATAGGCGAGAGCTGAACAGTTACCAAAGAATAATGAATTCTTCCATTATTAACAACACCTACCTCAACACTTCTCGGGCAGCTGTATTTTTAAACAAAAAACCCAGTGTAAACTGGGTTTTTGAGAAATCAGATGGCCGTCAAAAAGTTTTCATCCATACCTACCCTCGATATATTCCGCCGTTTTGGGGTCGCGCGGGGAGATGAACAAATCTTCCGTGCGACTGTGCTCAATGAGCTCACCGAGCAGCATGAAAATGCATTCGTTGCTGACGCGCCGGGCTTGCGCCATGTTGTGCGTGACAATGACGATGGTGTAGCGGCCCTTCAGCTCCAGCATCAACTCCTCGATGCCGCGCGTGGCTTCGGCGTCGAGCGCGGAGCAGGGCTCGTCCATGAGAATGACTTCGGGCTTGAGTGGCAGCAGGCGCGCAATGCACAGTTTCTGTTGCTGCTCGAGCTGCAGCGAAGTGGCCCTGGCGTACAACTTGTCCTTCAAATCGTTCCACAATAGCACGTCTCGCAAAGCTTGCTCGACGATTTCATCGGAACTGGACTTTTTCAGCGCGCTGCGCTGGTTGTGAATGCGCAAGCCAAACAGAACATTTTCATAGACCGAAATCGGTAGAGGATTGGGTCGCTGAAACACCATGCCCACGGCCTTGCGCAACTCGATCAAAGACACATCGGGATCGTAGATATTCTTGCCCAGGATTTTGATCTCGCCGGTCGTGGTGACGTTGCCAAAACGCTCGTTCACACGATTGAAGCAGCGTAACAAAGTGGTTTTGCCGCAGCCGGAAGGACCGATGAGCCCGGTGATGATACCGTGCAACATGTTGACGCTGACGTTTTTCAAGGCTTGAAAACTGCCGTACCACAAGCTGAGAGTGGTGGTCGCAATACTGTAATGATTGTCAGGCGTCATCCGAAAATTCCATTCACGTAGTCGTAAGTCTTGCGCTTCGCCGGGTTGTCAGAGAAAATCTTGTCAGTCGAATCAATCTCCACCAGCTCGCTATTCAACAAAAAGGCAGTGCGATCGGCCAAACGCCGCGCTTGCTGGACTAGATTGGTGACCAGGATAATGGTCATTTGATTACGCAACTCTTTGAGCACGTCTTCGATACGCATGGTGGTGACGGGATCGATCGCAATGGAGAATTCGTCCAGGCAAAGAATTTCGGGTTGATGGGACAATGCGCGCGCGATGGTTAAGCGCTGTTGCTGGCCGCCGGAGAGCTTGGTGCCGAGGCTGGTGAGGCGATCTTTAACTTCATCCCACAATGCCGCCTGCCGCAGACAGCGCTCGACGAGATCGTTCAATTCTCCGTTATTTCGAATGCCGGCCATGCGCGGCGCAAAAGCCACGTTGTCGTAAATCGACAGCGGCAGGCCTACGGGCAACGGCGCGACCATGCCGATTTTGCGACGCAGCGCATACACGTTTTTGGTTTTCAGCACGTCCTCTGCATCAATGGTGACGGCGCCGTGAATGTTGACGCCGGGGGTAAAATCAATCGTGCGGTTGATCACCCGTAATAAAGTCGTCTTGCCCGATTGCGCCGGTCCGATGATACCGATGATCTCATTCTCAAATACGTCCAGCGTCAGACCGTTCAAGGCAGTCTTGGATCCGTATTTGACGGTGAGATCGGTAATCACAATTTTTTTGTTTAATGACGGCATATTTCTCGCGCTCGTTTTTAGCGACAGAAGCTGTCGAGTGTGACCGACAGATCGTCCATTGGCCATCTTGAACTGTCTGTAACCCTACTGTCTGCAATCCACGATCATCGATCCACTATCTTCACGCTTCACTACCACTTTTTCCGCGAGCGCAAATAAACGCGCAAAACTATTGACAGAGCATTAACCAGCATCACCGTCCCCAGCAGAACAACGGCTGTGCCATAGGGCAAAGCTTCGGGAACACCGGGAACTTGAGTGGAGATGGTGAACAAGTGCATGGCGAGCGCCATGCACTGATCGAACAGGTTGTAGGCAAAAATATCGCCCTCTTCTATAGCTTTATAAAAAACGGCGCCGGTAAACATGATGGGCGCGGTTTCGCCGGCTGCACGTAAAACCTCAAAGATCACACCGGTCAAAATACCGCTGGTGGAATTCGGCAGGACCACAATGCGAATGGTTTGCCAGCGCGTGGCGCCAACGTTCCAGCATGCTTCGCGGAACGCCATGGGCACTGCTGCCAGCGCTTCTTTGGTAGTCACGACAATCACGGGCAGTGTCATGATTGCCAGCGTCAGGGCAGCCGCGAGAACGGAGCGGCCCATGCCGGCAAACAAAACGAACGCGCCCAGGCCGAACAGCGCGTGCACGATGCTGGGAACGCCGGCCAGATTGACCACCGCCAAATTGACGACGCGTTTGAACCAATTGTCCCGCGCGTATTCATTGAGATAGACCGCGGCCAGCACGCCGATGGGAACGGCAGCGAAGAGCGAGGTGACGACCAAGTAAATCGTGCCCAAGAATGGCGCCCATATTCCTCCCGCGCGCATGCCGTTTTTCGGATTCGTGAACAGGAAGTCGAACGAGAGAATGGGAAAGGCTCTATAAAAAAGATAGCCAATGATGATAAGAAGAGGCACGACCATGCATAACGCCATTATCATAAAGATGATTTTGGCAATGGTCTCCGCGCGTTTCTTTTTATGGACAAATGAGGTTTCTGTGAACATGGGCCGGATGCTTGAGTCTTGATCCTGGATACTTGATGCTGGATTCTTGGTTACTATTCAGCTCCTATTTCTTGTAAGCGGATTGAACGGATAAAGCGGATTTCTAAAACTTGTTTTACAGAATCACTATCCGTTCAATCCGCTCCATCCGTTTACTCTTCTTTTTTGAGCTGAAT
>JBOHQX010000115.1:0-7720 GCA_050732395.1 bacterium | reverse complement strand
ATTCAGCTCAAAAAAGAAGTGTAAGCGGATTAAGCGGATTGAACGGAAGGTGATTCTGAAAAACAGATTTTTGAAATCCGCTTTATCCGTTCAATCCGCTTACAAGAAATAGGAGCTGAATAGTAACAAAAACTTTTAGAATTTTATTCTGAGTTTATTTCGCCAAGCGCCTATGGGGCCTGCAACCCCAAAGACCAAAAATTTCCAACGGATAGAAAAACTTTGCTTTGATTGAACAAATTTGACCGCTCATGCTTGCGCAAGCTTCATCGCACGTTTTTCCCCTCTCGCAATCGTTGTAATTCCTCCCGAGCGCCACCATCGTTCGGGTTTTTCTCCATCCACCTTTCCAGCAGCGCGATCGCGCCCTGCCGGCGGTCACGGCGGAGATACTCACCAACCAAAAAGCTATAGGGCTCAGGCCGGCCAGGCTCGTCTTGCAGAGCCGAACATGCAGGCGATTCCGCTCTGGACCATTCTCCCAGCCATGTAGAATAATAACCCGCAAGCTCGAGCTTGTCGGCAAAGCCGAGATTCGGCTCTGCCAGCATCGTCTCGAGCCGATGCTTCAATTCTTCCGGTCTTCCGGCAGCGTGATAAAGCTGGCCGATCGCCAGGCTCAAACTTGCCCTGCGCAACGGCAACACGCTCTCGGGCATCACAGCGCTCATTTTGTCGAGCACTTCGAGCGCTTGTTTCCGCTCACCGTGTGATTGATGGTGATACGCCAGTCGCAAAAAAGCCGAACGATAAATCTTTTCATTGTGCGGGTGGAATTCGCAAATCCCATGAGCTTTTCAAACTATCTCAACACCAAACTGTCACCACTGCTGTTCCTCCTCATGCCGAGTGAGTCCACCGAATCTGCCTGGCTGGCCTGGGCGATGGGATCATTTGTCACGTGAACAGTTTGCCTCATGTCAGTGGGCTTCACCTTGCCCGCCAGTTTTGATACGACTATTGTATGCGCCGCAGGCAAAATGAAACCAAGCAGAATCGTTGCCAGGACAGCCTGATACAATGGAACACGTTATTTCAGCAAAGTGAGAATCCACTGTCCGAGAGGGCGGAATGCGCGCTGCAGTTTCGAATTGCTGCCTTTCATCTTTTCTAGCAAACGAAATCGAATAGCCGGATCCGGATGCAAATCCTGAGCGGCGGCATTGCTCAAGCCGTTCCGCATTCCGATCATGGTATTGCGAAACTCGCGGCAGGCGGGGCAGGCGTGCAAATGCCTTCGCAGGTAAACTTCCTCGCGCGCCTTGAGGGCTTCTAAGTCTGCCCGCACCATCAGGCTTTCGAACTCGATGCAGCGCAGCCGGCGGACTTGGAACGTTCTGGACATGTCGATTTTTCCCAGTTGATGAATTTAGCCTGATGGGATTCTTGGATGGATGGAGCTTCCTGGTCCACCACTCCATCAATCCAATACTCCCTCACTCCTACCAGTCAATGATTCACTGGCACCACGCCAACATCATTGCACTGGTTCAAACAACCGAATCCAAATGCGAGGGGTGAAACCTCGCTAGCAATGTGGAAATGGCAAATAAGCTGGGAAGGTTGGGGTAATTGCTCGCGAGCGAGAAGTAAAAAGGGCCGGATCCAGACCCGGCCCTTTCCTCCTCCGAGCTTCATAAACCAAACAACAAACCCAAGTTGAATTTCTCCTGGCGATAATTAATCGAGCCTTCGACACCGAGCGCCGGTGTCAGCTTCATCCGCAAAGCCATGCCACCCATCAGCTTGGCTGCATCGGCATCCTTGGCCCTGTGAAACCCGACTTGCGGACCCAAGCGGAGGCCCTGGGCGCTGGCTCGAGGTGCCAGGGATGTGAGCCCTGCGAGCATTAGCACTGCAAAGATTAATTTCCTCATCCTTATCTCCTTTTATCTTCTCGCGATCAAAAAAAGCCCACGCAGCGCAACCACCGTTGCTGCCGGTGCGAGAAACAATAGCAACGCCAAATAAATCCGGCTCAATGCAGGGCCAACTTCAGGAATAGACTTGATCTGCGGCGTGGCGAGCGCAGAAATCAGCACCAGACCGACGGCCACGAGCACAAATGTTTGCATTTCGCGAGTGGTGACATTGAGAAAGCCGACTGCCAGCCCCAAAATGGTCAACAATGGAAGCATCCAGTGCATCGTCACAAAACCGGCGATAATGCACGCGGCCACTCCCACGATAAAGGCGATACTACCAATTTTGTGCATCTTCATTCCCTGTTTTTTAGAAAGTAAGTCCTCCACCCAAAATCAACTGGGTGACGTCGCCCATCATGACTTTAGCCTGAATGAACGGGATGATCGGCCGGCGGCTGAAGCTGATGCCGGTGAGCAGATTCACGCCGGCGTCCGTATTCTTGGTTTCCTCAAAAGAAGAGTGGCTGATGCCCAATCCTCCGCCAAGATAGAAAATCGTGTTTGAGCGCGAAGGAAAGTCATAGTGCAGATCGGCGTTGATGGTAAAATAGGATCCCGTCTCGACGAACACATATTCGAAATTCGGTGAAAACACCCAATTGCGCTGAATTGGAGTCAAGGCATGCGCGCCTACGAAGCCTTCGTCTTGATCCATATACAAGCCGCCGCGAAGGCCGAAATGCGCCTGCGCATTCGCTTCACCGAAAGCGGCAGCACTCAAAGCCGCCGCGAAAAATGCGAACATTAATTTTCTCTTCATATATACTTCTCCTTGCGATTGGTGGAGGCTTTTGAGACTGAAATCAGACCAACTCTCGACGCGAATGTCGAGTGACATTTTTATAACATTACAAAGATAGGGCCAAAAACGGCTACAGGCCAGTTTCTGGGCACTAGGCGATTGATTTTCAATCAGTTGCTCTGATTTCAGGAGGGAGAACTATATGCAAGAAGAAGAGCGCTGGGATTGTTTTTGGGTAATTTTTACATAGTAGGATCGTATCTCGAGTCTCAGAAAATAAACGGCACCTGCACCACGCAAAAATATCCGAAAACGATAGCAGCAACCATCAAACCCAGGCCAAAAATCCAATGTGGCCGGAGAATTTCCCGAGCCTCCGGCGAAAGCAGTTTAGGCATGACGACATAAAGCCCAATGACGATCCAGAGCGCTTGCAACGGGGTCAGGAGCAAACCGTCGAGAACGGCAGCGAGCTTGACCATTAACACCGGCTTGAGACCAAAGCTGTAGACGAGAAACATGTTGGTACAGAAAAAGAAAACTAGAAAGACACGGTATTGCGTTTTCCAGGCGAGTTTTTTCTGAAAACCAGGAATACAGATGCGGAATGCATCGGCGAGCAGGCGAGGCCAGCCCGCCATTTGCCCGATCTGCGTGCTGATCAGAGCGGCTGCGCCGGAGAGTAAAAACAAAAGACCACCCAGCGTGCCCCATTTGGAAGAAAAAATAGTGGAGAGCGTCAAGGCCACGGCTGGTCCTTCCGGCGCCAATTGATTGGGCCGCAGGATGCCTGCGCCGGCGGTCAGGAAGCTCACGGTCACCACGTTGCCAATGATCATCGCCAGCGTGGCGTCCGCATAAACCACGCGGCACCAGCCCTTGATGCTTTCGGCGCTGGTGCGCGTCATGCTTTGCAGCGCCGGAAGATCAGCCGGTTGGCCATAACCACGGCCCGCAGTCGCGCCATAGCCTGCGCCCATGACCCAGTAGGTGTACCACACTTGGCTGGCAAACCCTCCGGCGCTCCAGCCGATCAGCGGCAGTATTTCCCGCCAGGGATTGGCATTGACGCCCGCCGCGAGCGCCCAATCCGGAACTTCAGGCACCTGCAGGCTGAAGCCTTGCGCAAAGGCCGAGAAGGGTGGCCACACATTGAGGGCGACGAAGAGAACTCCCAAAACAATTATGACTACACAAAAACTCATAACCATTTTCAAGAGATCATAAATACCGGCCCATACGATCGCCAGGGAAAGAATCGTCACAAACCAGCCACCAAAATATGGTGAAATGGGGACGAGGCTGTTCACGAAAACGCCGGCAGCGGTGGCCAGTGAGCCAATGGAGATCGTCGCGCTGGCGAATTGCGCGATCAGGACGATCCATACGGCCCAATTCTTGGGTCCCGGCATCCGACCGAACATGTCGACCATACCTTCGCCGGTGCACACCGTATAGCGCGCGCCGCTCATGCCAATCCAATATTTCAGAAAGATCCCCAGCACAATTGCCCATATCACCCCGGTCCCTAAAATACTACCGGTGCGCGTCGCCAGAATTACTTCACCCGAGCCAATGTATTCCGCGCACCATACAAAGGCCGGGCCGACGAGTGCCAGAATAGCCAGGCCTTTGGGAGGGAGCTTGATGGGGTCGTTGTTTGGGATCATGATTTACCTTGATTGGGCAATGATGTTTTAGTCCTGCTGCTGAATGATTGATTGATTTTCGATTGCAGATTTGCGATTTTCGCTTTACGAGGGGGATAATCAAAATTTGGAATCGAAAATCGCTAATCGTACATCGCCGTTTATTTCAAACATCCTATTATTCTCGGAAGAGTTCTGGGCAAACACGATTTCTTTGGCTGCCTGAAAATTGGGCTAGGTTCTTACATGCAGAAGGACCTCTTCCTCTTCACCCTCCGGAAAGAAATCCGCGATAAAATTCAAGTAGCCTTTCCGGCCGCCGCTTTTGTTCCAGCGCTGCACCGAGCGCTCGATGCGCTTGACGCAGTCGATGATTTCATTAACGCTGACCGCCAACTCACCCATGGTGAGCGACTCGCCCTCTGTCGTCGTCATTTCCGAGCGACCCAAACGCAATTCGCACATGAGCTGTACGCCTTCGAAAATTTCTTGCGCACGTTCCGTGAGATTGAATGAGACCGGCACTTGCTTCCGCGCTTCGCGAATGTAATGGCGCCGCAATGCTTCCAGCGCCTGCATGACGTCATGGTCCGTCATCTCAGGCCGATTCCGGTAAGCGCGCATAATCCCGGATTCGAGGTTTTGCAGAACATCTTCGTATTTTTCTTCGAAATACATTGGCGCTCCTCCTGTTTCAATACGCGTTACGGTTTTTTCTTACACATCACGTTTTACGTCCTCAGAGCTCTATGCCAGCTTCTACAGAGCTCTATGCCTGCTTCTGCAAAACAACAAAAGTCATATCGTCGTGCTGGATTCTGCCCTGCCGCCAATTGTCGCCGGCAGCGAGCAGGTGTTCGAGGATGATAGTCGGGGATTGGCTCGCAACTTTCCCAAAATAGCTCATGACCAAGGGATAGTCCAGCATTTCTTCCTTGTCGTTGAATAGCTCCGCATAGCCATCCGTCATCAGTAAAATGGTATCACCGGCCGCAAGCGGAATGGCTTTTTGTTCATAAACAGAACCCGCTGGAGCACCCAAAGGCATGGTTTTCATGAGAATTTCTTCAACGCTGCCAGTGGCGGCACGGTGAATCAAGACCGGTGGCATGCCCGCGCCGACGACCTGCATGCAACTATCCTTCAGGCGCACGAGCGTTATCGCCATGTAGAGATTGCCCAAGTGCATCTGTTTGAGAACACGCGAGCTGTTGTGTAAGAACTCCACGAGATTTGCTGCCACGTTCGCGGAGGTGAATAAGCCTTTCATCGTGGCAACCATGATGCCTGCTTTTGTGCCATGCCCGGTGGCATCGCCAATCACGATCGTCAAGCTGCCATCTTCGGCGAGATGAAAATCATAATAATCGCCGCCTACTTCGGTGGCGGGTTTGGTGCAAACGGCGATTTCAAAATTCGCGAGCTGCGGGACGGTTTTAGGCAGCATCGACATTTGCAGCTTGCGCGCTTCCTCGAGCTCTTGCGTTTTGCGCGCGTGGTCGGCTTCCAGCAATCTGCGTTGAAATTCCTGCTCGCGCGCTTCCCGCTCTTTCGCCAGCATTCTGGCGTTGGTGTTGGCGAAGTCGCGCGCAAGATAAATCGACATGGCGATCATGAGGCCGAGAAATCCAAAGGTGTAGCCGTTGTGAATGCCGCGCACCGGCGCCAGCAGGCCTAAGTCCAACAACAGGTCATAGAAAGAAAAAATAGCAAGAAGCAAGAAGCCGGTGACGATAATCCCAACGCCCTCGCGCCGGGCGCGAACGGCGGCGCGCATTAGCCGGATGGTCTCGAGCAGCACGGCGAGGATAAAAATGAAGATATAGTTCAGATTCACCAGTGGCTTCATCACGGCGAAAAAACCGGTGAGCACCAGTCCAAGCGTGATGAACCAAAAATGTTTGGGGATTTTGGCAGTGAAGAGCGAATACAGAAACAACAGCATGAAGATGGGACCAGCAGGCATGAACGCACGATGAAACCGCAGGAATTTCAGCTCGCTTCTCAAATCAGGCGCGAGGAAGGCTTGATAATCAAAAAAAATATTGCCGGCATACAGCAAAACAAAAAGCGCAAAGTAGAGATGGCTCCTGGCGTGCGGCGAAAACAAGAACAACACCAGATGCAGAAGGCCGAACGCCAGCGCAAAAGTGGTAAACAGCACTTGCGTGGTCAAATCTCTTTCCACCTCGCGCAAGCCGTGGGCAAACATGCTGCCGGCGTAGCCGATAAAGAAACTGAATCCAGCGATAAAGCCGGCCTGATGAAAACTTTGCGTTGAAGAATTCGCGTAGCGGACGGCAATGACGTGAGGACCTGGCGGACCAAACGAGAATGCCGCATAGTCCCGGTATCTCACGGAGTCGGGATGTGCCTGCTGCAATCCATCATGGCCAAACTGATAGATGAGCCGGCCGTCGAGATAAATGCTCGCCGCGCCAGCTTGTACGATGATCAAACCCAGGGTCTGATCCCGGAGCGTCGAATCGACTTCCAGGTGGATTCTGAACCAGCCGACACCGGGCCATCCGCTGGACGGCAGCGATCGCGAATGCAGTGTGGTAGCTGCCGTCTCCCATGCGCGGTCGTCAAACTCCGGCTTGCCCCTTTCCGGATCGTCGCCGGGATGATATTTCCAATGGCGATCCAGCCGTAGGCGTTCGTGCTGCTGCAGGATTTCTGCGGAGAGCACAATACGCTCATCACTCTGCGCCCGCAGTGCATGGGCAAGAGGCAGACCCAAAAGCCAAATCAGGACGTATGTACTCTTCATGGCTGCATTGTCATTCTGTAAGAATCTTCCTAGGCGCTGGGCTAGATACCATGCTGGATGACATCGCTGTGCTCGAAAAAATTCTCGCAAATCATGCGAGGAAGAGAAATCTCCTTATGCAAGAGAGAAACGCTGCAAGATTGAAGCCCGACTATTCTGGCCGGATCAACAAAACCACATCTAGTCCGTAGTCAGACGTGAGCCAATTACTTTCTTGAGTAGTTCTGCCAATTCCATAAGATCGTCCGGTGCATTCTCGATAATCCAGTTGGTGAGTGCAAGTCCGTCGAGGAAGAAAAAACACTTTTCCGCCACTTTGACGAATAAGATCTTTGCACTCTCTTTCACTTCGCCCTTCCTGATCAAAAATAAAGCCTAGTGCAGGCGGCAAGAGGCCTCTACCTTTACTGAGTCGCTCATAAATTTCAAATATCGTTTTCGAATGTTTTCCTTCAAGATCACCTATCTGCACAATACCTATTATTGCAGTTCCGAGCAACCCTTGTTTCGCAATTCTCGATAAGATCAACGGGAAACATAACTCCTCCGTATGTCCTTCAACCCAGAGAATATCTTCTGCACCAAAAACATCGGACAATCGCGCACCGACCTCCGTAAGAGCGAATCGAGC
>JBOHQX010000114.1:0-18251 GCA_050732395.1 bacterium | reverse complement strand
ATTCAGCTCAAAAAAGAAGTGTAAGCGGATTAAGCGGATTGAACGGAAGGTGATTCTGAAAAACAGATTTTTGAAATCCGCTTTATCCGTTCAATCCGCTTACAAGAAATAGGAGCTGAATAGTAACCATCAATTTACCTATGATTGGGAAACGTGGGCAGAAAGCAAGAAGCTCTTAAACGGAAGTTGAGATGATACGCTGCCAATCTCTACACGGTTTGCACAAACATTGGGGGGGAGCTCGAGGAGCAAAAAGGCCGCATTACAGAATGATTTCGAAAGCGAACAAACTCATGGCAAACCATACTGCAGAAGCTCTCGTCCACATTCGCATGAAAGATCTGGAACGATTCATTCGCCATGCTGTGCGTGATGAAATCGTTCCTCAGAGTCATCATCAAGAACTACGAAAAATTCAAAATCTCGCCTTATTTCCCAGTTCCTCGATATCCTGATGATCCTTCAGCAACACGCCAAGATAAGGTAGCTTGGACAAATCCTGATCCAATCGCTCCGGAGAAGCACCAACAGTCAATGCCAGCACGCGCAGCCACACCAGAAACTCACTGGTAGAAGGCCGTTTGCGCAGGGTGCGGTCGCGTAAAGCAAGAAAGCGCTGCATCGCGAGCTTGATAAAGTCATCACTGAGACGTGCATATTCGTCCTTGCGTTTCTCCACCGCTTTGGCGACCAGATCGTCATCGAAACGAATATGATGATAAACACAGCGGCGCAAAAACGGCTCCGGTAGGCGGCGCTCGCTGTTGGAGGTAATAAAGACGATAGGGCGCTTAGCTTTGGAAGCAGATATGGTTTCATCGGTCTCGACCACCGTGAATTCCATTTTATCCAGCTCGTGCAACAAATCGTTCGGAAAGTCGCGTGGTGCCTTGTCGATTTCATCGATGAGCAGAACCCGCGGATGGGGCGAGACAAAAGCCTCCCACAGCGCGCGTCGTTCGACATATTTCGCTTTGTGCAGAGCCTCGCCGTTCTGGCTGAAATGTGCGTCGTGAAAATAACGCACCGTGTCAAAATGATAGAGCAAATCACGAGCACTGATGTCAGACTTGACTTGAAAATGCAACACCGGCTCGATGCCGAGTTTGTAGGCAGCATAATAAGCTGCTTGCGTCTTTCCAGTGCCCGGCTCGCCGGTGATGAGCAATGGCTCGCCCACGGCTATCGCAGTATTGATTGCGGTCTCCAATTGTTCACCGGGTACGAAGCGCTTGGCGTCTTCAGCAAAGGAATTGCCGGTGGTTGTAAAAGGACGATTCAGCAGCGTGCTCTGGTCTTCGAGCGGGCCGCTGCGATCATACTGCACGAGTTGGAACGAATACTTGTTCATAAGCGCTTAGCCCATTTTAGCAAAACTCCGGAGATTTCTTTATCCATTTGAGTTAGCTTGAAAATGTTCACTTGGGCGCGCCCCCGCATTTTGTCACCCTGGAAGGGTCTTTTTCAGCATAAGCACTGTACCCAGAGCAATAAAAGCTCCCTCCTGGATGACAGGATTTGCGAGAAATCAGCTAACTTAACATTGTCAAGTTAGAACTGCTCTCAAGAGGGCGCCTGTTTTCAACTCGCCTGAAAACTTGCCGCAGGCCATTGGCGCCCAATTTTAGCTGAGCTTCGTTCTGTGTTTACCGGTTATGCCCCAAAGCAATTGTTGCATCGGATCCGGGTCGGTTTTGCGGAAATCGACCCAGGTCATGTTATTGAGAAACAGCGGCAGCGTTGGTTCCGCCGGGGCGTTCTCCAGCAAAACCGGAATGACCGCGCACTGGCGACGCACAAATTCGCGAAGAAGTGCATCAATTTCCTGTTGCTGCCATGGCCCCAAACCATCACTACCGATGAAAACAGCGGCAGCTTTGACTTTGGCAATATGATCTTCCAGCAACCGCAGCCACGAAACTCCGGGACGTGCTTGCCACTCATCCAGCCAGGGCTTGAGCCGTTGGCGTTGCAGTTGCTCTGCGATTTTCTTGACGGCAGGTTTGTCTTTGTTGTTGTGACAAAGAAAGACGTCAAAGTTTTCGGCACCCTCATAGCCAGCAGTGGCTTGGTTTGATGAAGCAGTGTCATCATAGTCGTAGTCATACTCCTCCGTGCCCTGGTGACCCTGCTTTTCATCCGTCATGTCCCAAGCGCGATCGGCGATGTCTTTCAACGCATCGAGCGTCATTTCATAGTCCCCTTTTGATTGCTCGAGGATTTTATCCAAAACGCGATCTTTGCGCGACAAAGGCAGATCGATGTTGTGGGTGCGCAGAAAATCCAACAAGTCCTTTTTGACCAAGCGTTCCATTTCATCCAGCGGCTGAAACACCGTGTGTTTGAGGTCGAGGTCTCCCAGTCTTGCCTTTTCCATCATCGCCTTGTAGAAATTTGCCGGATTACCGACAACGAATGAAATGCCCAGCAAGGCAAACGCCTGCCCTTCGAGCAAAGGCGCGAATTGATGATCCCACCATTCTAAATATGTCCTGAGCGTACCCGGCTTGATGACTGCGGAACTCTGTATCGGAGTATGGCGCACATAGACGAGAATACGGCGACCCGAAACTCCACCACTTTGTTCGCGTATTCGCGCCGGAATATGCTCCAGTGTGCGAACGGCAAATGCTTCGGTGAGCATGTCCTCAAAGGAGCGATTGGGCTGGTGCAACTCCAGCGGCCATTCCGGCTGAACTTCATAGAGATGAACGTCCGTGAGTTTTTCCTGCAATTCCATCTTCAAGCGCTTATGAAATAACTCGACACCCTGACCTGCCTTACCGTACCAAACATAGGCGTAGGCGCGCGGCTTGCGTTCCTGCAGCATTTGGCTGGTTTGATAGAACACCTGGCCGAATTGCCGCACACGGTCGAGCTTGAGACGCCAATGCGGATCGCGTTGAAAGCGCGGCGCCGGTGCCGGGGGATGCGAGTGCCACTGATCATAATGCGCGAGCAAAATTGGCGTGAGCCAGCGTTGCTCGACCAAGCTCGACTGTGGATCGTCCACCTTACTGCACAAATCGGCGATTGCCTGATGAGGCGGGTCGCCTTCGATCACGACGCTGCGCCAAAACGCGAGTGCCTGGGCTTGCGCCGTCACGATTCGCGTTGATGTGCGGTTGATGACTAGCGCTGGAGCGATGCGCTCCAGTTCCAAGCCCGTGGTCAGCAGCTCTTCTGCTTCGTTTTGCCAGGCATTCAAATAAATCAAGAAAGGCTGGCGAACTGGAGGTTTTGGAAAGAGATTGGCGAGGTCGGCAATAGACTTATCAACGCGAGCATGGCTTCGATTTGCCGCGAAGACGAGGTTATTGCTGTCACTATGGCCGTAGTAATAAATGACGTTGGGTTGAAATTCCGGTAACGTTCGCTCGAGCTCCTCCCAGGTATCGACCGATCGCAAGTGGAGACCATGGGTGTGGCGGTGATCCGCGCTCGAGAGCAGGTCCTCCAGCTTTTCAAAATGTTGCGCCGCGTGTGTTTCGGGCATTCCGGAAGGTCGCGGCATGATCACGAGGATTTTAGGCGAAGCCGGCAATTCACAATTTGCAGCTTGCGTTGTGTTCGCTGCCGAGACCGACCAGCCCAGCGCGTTGAGAAATACGCCCCGGCTGGCCAAAAGCATCCAGGGTAGCTGGGCAATACGTGGGTCAGCCGTGACAATGCGTATCTCAGCTTTGATTTCTCGCGAAGATTGAAATATCGGATTATCAAATGCGCCGAAAGTCTGGGCGAAGAGATATTGCCCAATCGCATATTGATGGTGTTCGCCCAGTTGCTCGCAGCGTTGGCTGGATTTCATCCCTACAAGCCGGGCAAGAGACAAACTCGAGTCCTGCAATTGTACTTCTGCTTGCAGACCAAGGAGCGTCTCGCGCCATGGCGCGTCCGGCGTGGGGCTGCCCTGGTGAATGCGGATTTGATAGCGGTCGCGCTCCGAGGCAATTTCGACAAAAAAACGCATGCTTGACCGGCCTCCCATGAATGAACGATTGTATAACCACAAAGCGTCTGGCAAAAACTCCGGTGATGTACGATTTCCGATTGGCGATTTCCGATTTACGAATTATCTTGAATATGTCACATTATCCGTAGATTCGCGGCATTGAATGCAAAGGAACAACACAAAGAGACGAAGGGCACGAAGTTCCACAAAAGTAGCATCCCAGAACTTTCTTTGGGGAAGGAATTCAATACGAACCGAACATTTACTTAGTGCCCTGCCACATAAATTCGGTGACGTATTTTACACTTTTCAACTTGTCTCTGCCTTCTCTTTCTGTCAATCTCTAGGCTGATAATCCCGAAGGGATGCAATGACTATAGCTTGATTCGACCAAATCTTGCATTTCACCCCCTGAAAGGGTGAAATATTATCAATCCAGCCATTGCACTTCGCCCTATTTCACCCCTTCGGGGTTTGGGAATGTTTACCGCTATCGTCTATAATCATGTCACCGCTTCGCGGTTGGCTTTCGGCGGCTTTTGTTGTGTTAATTATGGCACAGGAGCTAAACGCTCCATGAAATCCATACTCGGAGCCCCATTTCACTAATCCGGTGACCTATTACGATGATAATGGGCGCACGGGGCGCATCATTAACTTGTTGTATCGGATATTGGAAGGACCCTTATCCATTCCAATCCTATACTTGAGCCGTTATATTATTCGCAACAAAGCCGAGTACTATCGCTTACTGCAAAACGTGCGTGATACCGACCAATGGATACTTGGGTCCTCTACATGCTCGAGGCCGTCGAACAGACTTCGCAAGAGCCCATGCTACTGGTCCATGGCATCAAAAGGTAATGATGGAGTACAAACACTGCGCTTTTCTTTGCGATCCTTTGCGATGCTCTGCGTGATAAATTACCAAGCCGGGCAAACCATTGGTGCTGCGCGTGATACCGGCTTTCATCTGGCGCTCACCAAAGTCGATCAAAAGCCCGGGGCGCTTGTCTGCCAGGCGCAGGTAGGTTAAAATCTATTTTTGTGCACAGACTTTATATCTCTCGCAAAGATTACGCAGAGATTTTCCTTTTGAGACTTTGCGGATAATCTGACATAGTCAAGTTACGATCAAAGCTCGTAAATCGCCAATCAAGGGTTCTTCAAGTTGCCAGGAGGCAACGTTCGACGCGCTACTTGCCGCCTCCGGGCTATTTTCTATTTGTTCATACTTTTCGTTACTCAGAAGCTTCAAATCGTGGCTCAGCCGAATGCTGAAACGCAGGCGTTCCAATTTAATATTGGCTTGACGCAGGCGCTGGATTTTTTCATTGGATAATCCGGAATAATAGGCAGTGATGAAATCGTCCAAAATATCGTGCGCCAGGTTTTGAATACGATCGCCAAGATTAAATTTCTGATCGCGCGGGAATTTGGTCAACTGCGGGATCAAATACAACAGAAAATCATAGGTTAGAGTTAGGATACTATCTGAATAGGCCATGGCACATTTTCAAAAAAAATTTCGAGTTCAAAGGCGCGGTACACCGCGCCTTTGAACAAGAGCGTAAAAAGGATAAAAAGAGCTCAAAGCCTAACGAACATCCTGGACGCAGCGAAATCCGACATTATGGTACCTAACCGCCGGACCGTCCCCGCTGCGGTCGGCACAACGCAGGCCGGTGGGATCGTCGTCCCAAGCACCGCCCCGCAACACCCGCTGAGTTCCTGTCGCCGGTCCAGCAGGATTAGAAGACGGACTATTTGTATAGTAGTTCTCATCATACCAGTCTTGGCACCACTCCCAAACATTGCCAGCTAGATCATAAAGGCCAAAGGCATTGGGCTGATAGCTACCAACAGCCCGAAGCTCTTTTTCCCAATCAGAACTTGAGCTTGCTTCATAGTATTTCGCTTTCGAGGTGTCTATCTCATTTCCCCATGGATATTCGTATTTCGGCTTGCCGTCCAAGCCGGTATGGCCGCCGCGTGCGGCATATTCCCACTGGGCTTCACTTGGGAGCTTTTTGCCTTTCCATTGTGCATAAGCACTGGCATCGTCCCAGCTCACATTGATGACGGGAAAATTTGGATGTTGCAACTGCTTTGGCCATGTTCCCGGCTCGCGATATTGTCTCGCTTGAACGAATGCCTGATACTGCGCGACCGTGACTTCGGTGTTGTCCATGAAAAATGCATCTACGTAGACTTCGTGTTCGGGTTTTTCGTCACTGGCTCCGTTGGTGCTGCCCATCAGGAAGCGGCCTGCTTGGACATAGGCCATGCCTGGCGGTGGCGTTGGCGGTGGAATATCATGAATTTCCAGCTTCAAAACGATTTCCTGAGTCTGGCCGGCAACAACGTCGAATGTTTTTCCTATTGACTGATAGCCAGTGGCTTGCGCCGTCACCGTCCACCTTCCTGGCCGAAGCTGTTCCCCAAAACGGTAGCCACGCGCGCCAATCGCTACTTCGCCCAAAGGTAACTTGCTCAAGTTATCGAATGTGAGCGCACGGCTTACGGCGATCCGCTGCATAAATGAGGTGTCATTTGAGGCAAACGTCAAAGTTGGAACCAGTGAATCTGCATTGGCGACAATGATGCCATTTAATTGACCGGGCTGAGGTTGAGCTTTTTGCGTCAACTCAGGGATAGAAGGGGCCGTGGGCGGCTTTACGATTGGGGGGCGGATCAAGGCAATGGGGGCGCCGTTTCCAGAAGCAGCGGCGAGGCCCAATGAGCCAATGATTTCATGTTCTAGGACGACGACACTATCGGCCGGTTCGAGAAGTTTTGCTAACCTGGCCATCCAACTGTTATTCGCCTCACTCAAACAGAGCGCACGCTGGAATGAATTGAATGAATCTGCCAAGGCGATTGGCTGTGCGACCGATCCTGCTGTCCACCACAGAAGCTGGCTTTGCCGAAGCACCGGTCCCAAATCGTCTTGTATGCGCTGCCATACCTCGGCAAAGCGCCAGTTGCCGGTACTGTCCGGCCGAAGGCGATAAACGATATCCACAGAACCCGTTTGCAGGAGCAGATCTCGTATGCTCGTCAATGCTGGTTCTATCGTACCATGGGTAGAATCGATCTCCAGACCAATACTCATCCAGCGGCCATTCGGCGCTCTTGGACCCAAACCTTCCTGCCAACTGTTGAACGCTACGGGGGCAGTAGCATTGGCAGGACAACATTGAATGGTGAGGCCGAGGTTAGGATGGCTTTCCTGGCATGGACGCGCACGGCTTTTCGGCTCAACCGACACCACAATGGAACTGTCCCGAGGCGCCACAAAATCTCGCTGCGAGCGAAAGCCATTGCCGTAGAGTGTCAAGCGATAAGCCTGTCCGCCGTGCAAGGGCCGATCGTGTAAAGATTTGACATTGCCGCTGATCGTGATCTGCCAGTTGTTCTTCTGACGAACCTCCAATTGTGCTCCAACCAAGGCACTGTCAGGATTAACGAACTTCATCACCATGCCACCACGAGTGTCTTTGTAAACGGTAAGGCTCTTTAAAAGGCAAGATACAAAAGAGAAACTCAATACCAGCAATGCCACCCAGTGCCCGGGAGAGACCGGATAAGCTTCCAATTTGGGGATGTCAAGGTTTGCCGCAATCCGGGCTAAGCGTTGCAATGCGTTCTTGTTGCGGGGTCTATTGCGCAAGGGAATCATATCGGGCTCATTTTGGAAGCCGTGTCCTTCAACACCCGCACTGATTGCTGGACCCAAAGGTGTTTTAGCGAGCTCGGCGAGTCGCCGCAAATCCGCGTCTGGTTCCAATTCCAGGCGAATACGCTCTTGCATCGCCTCCCATGCTAAATGTTTGGGGCTGCCTTTTTCTTCAGGCTCGGCTTCCTGTATTTTTTCCTGCAGGAACTCAAGTATCTCTCTTTGCTCGTGCTCATTGCGGCGCTGCAAAAAGCCATGGCGCAATGTCTTGAGCACCTCATCAGAAAAGCGCAAACCCGCGCTATTGTACATTGTGCCGGGCAACATGAGCAAGCGTTCAATCCGCTCCGGCAAAAGAACGGGATAGAAGCGCCGGCGCAGCGCGTCGGCCAGTCCCATGCCGAGGCTGTATGGTTTCGGCATCATAGCGCAGTCTTGCGCCCACGGTAGGGCGTCGCCCAAATAAGTCTCAATATAAGCATGGGAAGGAGTCATCTTTGGTGGCAACGCGCCTCGCCCCTCGGCCGCCGTCTGGGAGAAATCCTCGCCCGCAGATTGTTCGACCAGAAAACGCCCGACCGCCTGCAGCAATCCCGAAGGATTCGCGGGAAAGATGGGAATGCCGTAATGCACCGGCAGGGCGGCAGATTCATCCCAAGAGCGCGGCTCACGCAGCTCCATCCAAGCCACTTGGGGCCAGCGTGCGAGATTTTCCCATACGAACCCTTCGCGGGGTTGTGCCAGGCTCTTGCCATCCGTAAAGATCAGCACCAAATATCCCCGGCGGTCATCCTCCAAATCCTCCAGCCTCAGTCGGCCGCCCTCGGAGGTGGTAAATTGTTCGGGTGTGCCGTCAAATTCTCCGAACACCACCGGCACGCCACGCCAGCTCATGCCCTCGGCCAGCTCTCGAGCGATCGGATTTCAGGCCAGCGCCTCGGCGCGAGTATCTTGTAAAATCAGCAGGGCGCGAATTTGCTTGCGTTTGTAAAACTTCAAACTGGGTATCCCGCCATGCTGGCCGGTGGCTTCGATTGACGCCGGTACGTTCAATCGCGGGCTCGCTTGCTCGCTTTGAAAATAGCCCATGGTGTCGGCCAGGTGATCGAGTATGTCATTCTGCAGTCGCGGAGCCGGTTTACCGCCGATGGTACTTGTTGAAAACAGGCGTGGTTGATCTTCATTCCAGATGGGCGGTTGATCCTCGGGAATCCGGCGCGAGCGCCACAAGTAGAAGCCATAGAACACTATCACAAGCAGAAGCACTGCCGAAAAAGCCGCGTACGATTGCCACGCGTTTGATTTTACCAGTGGAGAAGAGCGAATCTTTTTCACATATGGCACATTGGAGTAAAGGCGCGTGCGCATCGTGTCGGGCCGAATGGGAACCGGGGGACGGACAAATGCTCGCAGGGGGATCAAGTGTGGTCTACCCTTTGCGTTGCTATTGAAGCTCAGCAAGGCAGATAGCGGTCTGGCTTCTCTCATCGAGCAGGCGACAGCAATTTTCAAACTGTCACCCGGAACAACGCTACTATCTAAAAATTCAGTCGCCAGTCGAAACCCCATTGAATCACTGCCGGTGATCGCCATATGAGTGAGCGTCAATGGTGCCGAGCCGGTATTGGTGAGTGTTAACGTATCGACTCGGGTCTCAGGCGCAACCATCCCATCGAAGACAAGTTCGGGAGGAAAACGGCACACAGGGCGGGTAGTTTGCTGCCAAAATCGCCAAATCAACAAAATCAAAAACAAGGCAGCAAAAATAATCAACGCACCGGTTCTCTTGGATTTGTTCGAAAGAGTCGAAGCGAAAGGTATAACAATTTTCTTGAAGTGATGAGGCAATGGAGGTTTCGGTGCAGGCCAGCTCTCTCGAGTTAGAGCCTGCAAATCCGCCAAAGCCCGTTGGATGTCCAGTTCTTCAAACTCAGCCTGGTTTTCTCCCTCGATTTGAAAAAAGGCATTGAAGCGTTTGGTGAAAAGTCTTTCCTGTGCTTCGTCCTTAACCAAAAGCGCCAACAGCACGTCGCGCAGGCCGGGCAGGGTCCAACGGCCATCGGCGCGCAAGGCCAGAGATATGCGCGTGTAGTCGTCGAGCGTGGTGTGAATGCCATCACTGGTTAAAGAGGTGAGAAATGGCGCAAGGGGAAAAGCATTCATGAGAGTTTTAAAGCCGATAGGATTGTCATGCCCTCGATCATTACATACGCTTGTCTGAAAATAGCAAAACTTCCAGCAAAATCAAGAGTGAGGTCATAATGATGGTACAGGCGGCTAACGCACAGTCGCCTTGCGCAGCGGAAACATGTTTCTCATCGAAAGGCAATGTAGGAGATGTTGAAAAAACTTGGCAAAGAGAACAAAGAAAGCGGGGAACCATGGAGGGATTCAAAAGAATAATCCAACGAGCTGCTGCGTGGTTTCGAGAATGCTACGTTCTATTTCTTTGTCTTGGTCTTTTGCCAATGCAGCTCAGCGACGTTATAAAGCTCGTCGACACTTTGCCCATCGAATAAATGTCCTTGCAACGCCAAGTAATCATCGTGAGTCTGATTCATTTGCGCGAGAAAGCGATAAGTATTGAATGCGCCGAGTTTTTTATTCAAGATAAGTATGGCTTCTCGACGCAGTTCTTCCGGGCTATAATTCTTGTCAGTCTCCATTTTGCTTCTCCATCAAATTCACAAATTCAACTGGATCAATAACCTTCACAGTGAGATTAAGGCGGCGAGCTTTCTTCAAAAGCTTGTCCTCACAAGTGAGAAAGTAGCCACACTCAGCGGATTCCGCGCATGCCAGGTGTAAAGCATCGCGGCTCTTGATATTATTCTTTTCGAGTTGAATTGCTTTCGCGCAGATCTCCTCATAATAGCAAAGAACTCAAGCAATTCAAAGTGTTTTTATGGATGGAACAAGAGCCAACAACTGTTTCCAGGTGACAGAAGGCTATGTGCGCCTGATTTATATCCTCTGCTTTGGATCGAACGGCAAATACTTGTTGGCAGCCTCTCCTCAATTGGGATCACTTGAAGTTCCAGGGCGTTGAGAGATACTAATCCTTCGTCTGCTGCTACTACTTCGACCAACCCCATCAAAATGTCCTTGACAATATGCGACTGGCACATTTATTTGTTGACTAATGATCGGCACAAATTTGATCACCTCTTAGATTATTCCACCTGTGTAGGCTCCTTCAAGCAATCCTATGGAGAATGTCCATGCGCGCCAAAAACATTTCACGCCAGGAATTTCTGCAGCAAATCACGATGGCGAGTGCGGCTGTGTTGCTATCCTCATTGAAAGGTATGGCAGCCAGCACTCAGGAAAAAAAGATTAAGATCGCCATCATCGGTTGCGGCAGTGTTTCCAACATGTACTTGCCGCATTTAACCAAATGCCCTTTCGTGGAGCTGGTCAGCACTTGCGATATTATTTATGAACGCGCCCAGCAACAGTCCGCCAAATTTAACGTGCCCAATCATTATCCACACATCGATCAACTCCTGGCGGGCGCCGCATTCGATTTGATGGTGACTCTAACCGACATGCAGGAACATGGCAGATTGAACAAGCAGGCCTTGTTGGCCGGCAAGCATGTGTGGAGTGAAAAACCCATGGCCAACAGCTACAAGGAGGGAAAAGCGCTGCTGGATCTGGCCAAAAGCAAAGGTCTTCGTCTCTGGGGCGCGCCGGCTGTGGTGAACAGTCCGCAATTTGCTTTTATGTCGCAAGCCATCCAGGAAGGCAAGCTCGGAAAAATTTCCTCGGCGCATGCACATTATGGCCATCTTGGCCCCACCTGGTCGGCATTTTTTTATGAAAAAGGCGGCGGGAGTTTGCCCGACTTGGGTGTGTACAATTTGGCGACGTTGACCGGGATATTGGGACCAGCCAAAGCGGTTATGGCCATGACCAGCATCGTCACGCCGATGAGAAAAACTGACAACAAGGGAGAAATCAAAGTCGAAGCAGAAGACAATGCCATGGTGTTGATGGATCACGGCAACGGCACAATATCACACGTGCAGTGCGGCTTTAACTATTTTGATCCCTACGGGCATGAGGGCACCGGGCAAACGAACCACACCATTTCATTTTGGGGCACGCATGGGAATATGGGCCTGGTCGGTTACGATTGGGCGCCCTTTGGAGTTGACCTGGCCACTCTAGATCAAGAAACGCCGGTGCGCTATGTGCCTGATCCGGGAGAGTACGTGTGGGAACAGGGTGCCTCGGTCATCTCCGAAGCATTAGTAACCGGGAAGGAGCCATTCATTGCGGCAGAACATGCTCTGCACGTGTTGGAAATAATCGAAGCCGCGAGAGCATCGGGAACAAGCGGGAAGAGGATTCAGTTGAAATCTGACTTTAAGTGGCCGGTGGTATGATGTCCTCGCCACAGTCATGAGGTCAGAGCATTCACCACGAACTGAGCTTTGCTTACTGGATAGGGATTAGCCAATTAAGCATAGAATAAAATTCTGCAAATATGTCGTTTCTCTTAAGGCTTTTTTTCAACTCATAGCCACAGAGTGCACGGAGTGTCATAGAGCGGCGTAGCCGCAACCAAAAGAGTCTCACGCAGAGCATCGCAAAGATTCGCAGAGACTCACCGACCGACGGAGTCGCAACCAAAAGCTTTGCTAAAAATGCAAAGTTCTACAAGTTTGTATTATGGCACGATCAACAAACGCTTCAGTCTTTGCGAGACTCTGCGAAACTTTGCGTGAGGCTTTTCTTTTTGGTTGCGGCTACGCCGCGCTAAGACTCTCCGTGCGCTCCGAGTTTCTGTGTTGAAAGGCTTTTCGTTTCCATTCAGCCCGAAGGGCCCTTGAGTGGCTGGACTGAAAAGTGGAGTAGCTCTTTATTTGTTGAGTACTTCAGTCGAATTCAAACGTGTATAAAAATAAAGACGTGACGGAATATTCTGAAACTCCTCGCTCATCGTGTAATAACCTCGGCCTTCGGGATGCCAGCACACCGCCTCGCCCTGCGGCTCGGTGACATATGGCACTCTGGCCGGTGCCTGCGATAGTGCTTGCGCCATGGACTGTTCGGGCCCGCGTTTCCAATAATAAACGGCATCATAGGTTTTGATCAAAATCTCGTCCCCCGCACGCGAAATATCTCCTGCGACCGCACCGCCAAATGGTAGATTTGTGACGTGCTCCAACATGATAGTCTCCGAGGTCGATTGTGGAAACGTCGCGCGGTAGACGCGCACGTTCGCCTCGCGTTTTGAAACCACGTAGAGATCATTCGTGCGCGGGTCGATCATCAGCGTCTCGGCGTCCCGTTTGCCGTCGGGATACTGAAAAGTGATGATGGCTGCGCCGTCCAGCGTAAGCTCGACCGGAGATTGATTGGCTTCGACAATCGGCTCGGGCACGCGATAGATGTATTTGAAATCATGCTGCCCGCCATTGTCGCCGATGTCGCCTATGTACAAATAGTCTTTTCCCTCCTCTGGACCCGGGCCCAGCGCCATATCCTCCCAGTCGCGTGCGCTTGCACCTGAAATCATGAAGATGCCGAGGTGTTCGCCGGAAGCATTGAACGCGAAGACACGATTCGTGTCGCCGGAATCATTGTGTACCCACAAGACGCCTTGGTTCTTTTGACTCGCCGCCATGCCCGAAGCTTCGGAAATGGCCTCGAGTTCGATCAGGCCAAGATCGAGGCACCCGCCAAACTCTGGCACTTGGGCCGATGCCAATGCAAACAATAAAACAAGACCAAGAGCAACCAAAGCAATTCGACGTTTATAACTGATCATGCTATATTTCCTCTCTTGCCGGTTGCTCCGGCGAATGGTGTTCAGCCCGAGGCTTCTTCCAACTTTACCCTAGTGCACTGTTACCTTAATTTGTATACGTGAGGACTTTGAGTTGCAGTGCCTGGTCTATGATTCCGGGTGTTTTGCTTCTCCTACGCCGAAGGCGTTTCACACTAAAGCCCAGGGCGCCCATCGCATGGGCGCCCTGGGAACCAATACCCTAATTCCATGGAACCCCAATCGGGGTTCCACACAAATACGGTTAGTCCCAAATGTGTAAATAGATCTCTACGAGCGATTGCGGCATGTTTGCCCCAAATTCTTGTTGCACCCTTTCAGGGTGCTTGATGGTGATGTTCATTTACCGAGGGTGCGCTGCGCGCTACCCTCGGCTGTGGTGTTTTACGCCTTCGGCGTATTCATGAATGGCCGAATCATAAACAGCGATATAGGGCAGAATCTACAACTTCATACTCGTTGTTCTCGCTCCGCCCGCTTGTGGGATATTGTTGCACCCCGTGAATTCATTGGTTTCGACTGCGACCTTAATGGGTCGGGGCTATAAAAATTAAGGTAACGGTGCACTAGTCATACAGAGCAAGAGCAACATTTACAAAACCAGGGGCCGAGATGCAAGCGCTATGCCCACGCAGAACACCAGCTTGACTTTGCAGGCACCTTTGCGTATTTTGCCAACGACGAAATGAAAGGTTGCTTGCCATGTTTATCTGCGATTCTCACCTGCATTTTTTCTCGCACGATTTCTTCGCCGCCATGGTGCGCCAGAAAGATGCTCATGCCGATGTTGATCGTGTTCTTGACGAGCTGGCCGTGCGAACCAAGATTGCATTGCCGGATCGTGAAGTGGAAAAGCACGTGCAACGCTGGCTGGAAGAATTGGACCGTCACGGGGTGCAGCGTGCGGTTGTTTTTGCCAGTTTGCCGGAAGAAGTCACTGCCGTCGCCGAAGCGCTGTCTCTTGCGCCAGGGCGCTTTTCCGGTTTTTTCATGATCCATCCGCTCGCCGAAGGCAGCACGGCACGCGTGCACAAATGCCACGAGCTCGGTTTTCGCGGGGCGATGCTGTTTCCGGCCCTGCATCATTATCATGTCAGCGACGCGGGTTTGTCGCTGTTCTGGCAAGCCGTGAGCGAATGCCGCATGCACGTGTTTGTGCACTTTGGGATTTTGCAGGTGAAACTGCGCGACGCCTTGGCTCTGCCGCGCGTGTATGACAGCCGTTTCGCCAATCCGCTGGATTTGCAGAGCGTGGCCAACCGTTTTCCGAATTTACGCTTTATCATTCCACATTTCGGCTGCGGCTTTTGGCGCGAAACCCTGATGCTGGGGGCGCAATGCGAAAATGTCTTGGTCGATACCTCCAGCTCGAACAACTGGATGGCCACCCAGCCTTTTGAATTGAGTTTAACCGAGGTTTTTCGCCGCGCCAAAGCGGTTTTCGGCGTCGAGCGCATCCTGTTCGGCACGGATTCCGGCGTGTTTCCACGCGGATGGCGCAAAGATATTTTTCTGGCGCAGCAACAAGCTATGAACCAGGCGCAATTTTCCACCGCCGAGATGGAGGCAGTTTTCGGCGGCAATGCGGCGAGGTTGCAATAAAGTACAATGATCCACGAGCTCGAAGGGCGGCCCGACAGATCGTTCGCCGACGAAATTGCCGAAGCGCGCGCGGTACAAGCGACCGGCAATGTCGGCCGGGCGCGCACCTGCGCGCGCCGCGCCGTGGGGATGATGCTGCGTGAAAAAATCGGCATCGGTCAGGACCCGCGCCATTATGCGCCAACGTTTATTGCCGGCCTGCGCAAGCTGGCGGTGGATTCTGCTTTCCCGGAAGAAGTGCGCGTCGCCGCCGGGCGCTTGAGCGATCGTTCGCAACCCGATCGCACCAGCGCTTCCGAAAACCCGGTGCAGGACGCCGAAATCATTTTGCGTTATTTTGGAGTGCGATAAATGCCCAGTGTAACGCCTGAAGGGCCCCGGCTTTTCCCACAACGCTCGGAACTGCCAGCTTCCGCGAGATACCGCCTGGGAAGAACGGATTTGCAAGTGAGCCGGCTCGGGTTCGGCTGCTATCGGGTTGATGCGGTCACGGTTGAACACGCCGCTGCGTTAAAACTGGCGTTGCGCCGTGGCATCAACTTGATCGATACCTCCACAAATTACGGAGATGGCGAATCGGAAGAATTGATCGGGCGTATCTTGCATGAACTGATTGCCGCGGGCGAGCTTCGGCGCGAAGAGACTGTGGTGGTTTCGAAGATCGGTTACGTTCAAGGACGGAACCTGAAGCTTGCGCAGGAGCGTGAGGGCAGTGGCGAGCCGTTTCCGGAGATGGTGAGATACATGGACGGCTGCTGGCACTGTCTCCACCCTGAATTCTTGCAGGACCAGCTTGCACGGAGCTTGTCGCGGCTGCGGAGCGATCGCCTTGAGATCTTGCTGCTCCACAACCCGGAATATTTTCTGTCGCATGCCAACAAGCAGCGGGTGGAACTGCCGCGTGCGCGCTCGGAGTACTATCGTCGCATTGCAAATGCGTTTCATTTTTTGGAAGAGCAAGTCACTGCCGGAAGAATCGGATGGTACGGCGTTTCGTCGAATACTTTTCCGCTTTCATCTTCGCACCCCGAGTTTACCTCCTTGCAACGGATCTGGGAAATCGCGGAAAGTATTTCGCCGCAGCATCATTTCGGCGTCATCCAGTTTCCGCTGAACTTGCTCGAGTCCGGGGCTGTATTCGAGAGAAATCAATCCGAACACCGGCATACCTTGCTGCAATTTGCACAAGCGCATGGCCTCGGGACCCTCGTGAACCGCCCCTTGAACGCCATGACGGGCCACGACATGATGCGCCTGGCTGATTTCGACGTATTACCGGCTCACGAAGCAGAGCAGAGGTTTTCCGAACGGATTGCAGCACTTGCCGGGATCGAAAGGGAATTTCACCAGAGCCTCGCGCCGAGCATGGCGGGAATGAATCGAGCACGGAATTTCGAACACGCATTTCATTGGGCGGAGCAGCTCCAAGAGGGGCTGCGCCTGTTCCGAGATTGGGGGCATTGGGACTACGTGAAGCAACATATCATCGAACCACAAACGGAGCTCGCCTTGCAGAGGCTCAGAGATTCGGCTGCAGGCGGACAAGTGCTGAGCGCGTGGGAAAGCAGGTATCGTCTCGCTCTATCGGGCGTCATCGATACGCTGTCGGCGTTTTATGCGCGCGGCGTTGCGGAAAGATCGCAGCGCTTGTCCGAAGACCTGGATCGTGCCCTCCCCGAGCTCCGGAGCTCGCCTGCGCTTTCACGGAAAGCTCTGCGCGTATTGTGGAATACCAATGGAATCGATGCCGTGCTGCTGGGTATGCGACGCAAGCATTACGTGGAAGACGGCTTACAAGCTCTGCTGTCGCCACCGGTTTCGGACATAGAACCCGCTTATCATACATGGAAAAACTAAGACAAGAAGCTATGCGCTTGCTGCGCATGGCGTATGAGCTCCAAATGACCGGGCAATTGGAGCAGGCCATCGCCTACTACAAAAAATCGCTGGAAATCGAGCCGACCGCGGAGGCACACACGTTCCTCGGCTGGACCTACGGCATGATGGGTCGCGTGGAGGAGGCCATCGAAGAATGCCATCGTGCCATTGCGCTCGATCCCGAATACGGCAATCCCTTCAACGACATCGGCGTTTATCTCATGCAACAGGGCAAGCTCGACGAAGCTATTCCATGGCTCAAGAAGGCCATGCAGGCGCCGCGCTACGAGAATCCCGAGTTCCCCCATGCGAATCTGGCCACCATTTACGAGATGAAAGGCCTGTGGCCGTTGGCGCTCGAGGCTTACGGGCGTGCCTTGTCGTTGCGCCCGGATTACAAAATCGCGAGTGAAGGTATTCAGCGCTTGCGCGCCAATTTGAACTGATACTGTATCCATTCAGCGCCTTATTTCGGTTTTGCAGAGCTTGTACTGCAAGAAACCGAATGAAAGAACGAACTATGGCTGATCTCTCCATCATGATCGTTCTCCTTGCCTGCATCCTGGTTTTGTCTGTGCTTTTAGGAGCTTGGCTCCGCTTTTACCGCCGCCAGCGTCGCGCGCCCTCGGAATTCGGCAAAGCGACGGTGCAAGAATCCTCGTTCAAAAAATCCAGGCCCTCTTGACTTCGCTCGGCTAAATTATCCGCAGGCGCGGAAGATTCTTGGGGGTTTCAACTTTCCTTTTTGAACAAGCTTTCCAATTTCTTCCTAGCCTCTACCGCACGATCCGTTCCGCGTTCAGTGGTAGGCGTAGCGCCGGCCTCGAAATAATCGCAAAAATTTCCCATCTCTTTATCTTTCACAAAATCCGCCTGCGGCTCGCGGCACTGATGATGCGCGTTGACGTCGTAAAAACGGCAATTGCGGCAACAGTGTAAGTAGGCCGCACATTTGTTGCACGTGTCGCGCCGGCCGGGTTTGCCGGACAGCGTGATATCATTTTGACAGGAATAGCAGCGCATGCGTTTCTCCTGCGTGGTGATTTAGGAATTCTTACTCGTACTCGTACTCTTACCCATACTCTTACCCATACTCTTACTCGTACTCTTACTCCTACTCTTACTCGCTTCAGAAGCGAGCAAGAGTAGGAGTAAGAGTACGAGTAAGAGTAGGAGAATGAGGAGAGCTCATCGCGAGTAGAATATACATGTAAACTCCGGCTTGCACAAAAGGAAATTTTCGGCTACTTTTATGGTTATTGCATGAGCGCGGGGTTTTGTAAACTCCTGCTCTTGCTCTTACTCCTACTCTTACTCGCATCAAAAGCGAGTAAGAGTAGGAG
>JBOHQX010000113.1:0-22633 GCA_050732395.1 bacterium | reverse complement strand
TCTGCTCGACAAAGAGCATCGCGAGTTTATCGGCGCGCCCAAGATCGGCAGGCTGGCTCTGGCGCGGCTGAATTACACGTTTTGAATTGGCGAGTTTTTTCATTCAGAAACCAAAAGAGCCTCGCGGCAGAATAACCGCGAGGCTTTTTCTTTTTCACCAACACTGGCCTTCCAGGTTTAAAGAACAAAGATGACAGAGGAAATAGAAGCTCAGTTATGATTGTGCTATGAAATCATTGACCAAATTCCCGGAGCATTTTCAACCTTAACGTCAAGCCCATTTCAATTTTGCCTGTTACCACGCTTGACAATCACTGCTTTTTTTCATATCCTGCCGGTGTCAGACTTGGGAGGAATGAAGGATGGGTACCTTCAGCGAAGTATATAGTGAAGCAGGTAAGGAATATTTTGCGCTGTCGCTCGCCGAGCTCATTCGGCGCTTCCCTACCCGGCTTTGCCGTGCTGTCTGCGAAAACTTGAACAACCCACGAGGTGATAATCATGGCCATCCCCTACGTAGCCTCGCCCCTGCAGCTGCGTGTACCGTCGCAAAAAGTCTTCGGCTCGGATCACTTGCCTGAATCAGATGGGAAACCCATGGCCGAGACCGACGTCCATCGCAGACAGATGATCGACTTGCTCGATTGCTTGGAAGAGCATTTTCGGCAGGATCCCAAAGTTTATGTCACCGGCAATATTTTTCTTTATTACCTCAACGACTCGGGCGAACGCGAACAAATTAGCCCCGACGTTTTTGTAGTGCGCGGCGTTGAGAAGCGGGATCGGCGCATCTATGTTGTGGATGAAGAAGGCAAGACGCCGGAGATCGTGATTGAATTGACCTCGCGCCACACCAAGGTCGAAGATCTCGGCAATAAGCGTGTGATTTACGCCCATCTGGGTGTGCAGGAATACTTCATTTATGATCCCTTGCAAGAGGCATTTTCCTCCCAATTGCAGGGTTTTCGTCTCTCTGGAAATGAATACGTACCCATGGCCGGCAAGCGTCTGCATAGCGAAGTGCTCGGCTTGGATTTGGTGGTCGAAGCTGGTCAGTTGCGATTGTACGATCATGCCACTGGCGAGCGTTTGCGCACATACCAGGAAGCAGAAGCCAAAGCCCGCGCTGAGGCTGAAGCGCGACGTATCGCTGAAGCAAGAATAGCGTATGAAGCCGAAACGCGCCGCGTTGCCGAAAGGCAGGCGCAGGCCGATGCCGAAGCGCGCCGGCAGCTCCAAGTTGAGAATGCCCGCCTGCGCGAAGAATTGGCGCGCTTGAAAACCGTGAAAAGCTGAGTGCTCTCTCCCGATCCCGAACGGACGTCCAGCTCGTACGGGAATTGCGCTCATGGACGCAAGATAATCGAGGAATGACATTCCCAGCTACGACCAGCTCAAAAGCCCAACTCCCGAACGATATTGAACCACAACGTTCACTTTTACCTCCATGAAATTCTGGTCACCCTCGACCTGGGTCTCCCTCATCCCCAACGGCCTCGGCCATGTGAAGCCCAATCATTATTGGGACATGCTCAAGGTCGCGTTCAAAAATCGCGATGAGCTGCGCTTTGCCTGGCGCATTTTGAACAACGGTGTGTGCGATGGCTGCGCGCTCGGCACCACCGGCATGCGAGATTTTACCATGACCGGGGTGCATCTGTGCATGGTGCGGTTGCATCTCATGCGGCTCAATACTGCACCTGCGCTCGATTTTCGAAGACTGGACGACCTCCAACCTTTACAAATGCTGAATGCCGCGCAACTGCGAGAGCTGGGGCGGCTGCCCTATCCCATGATGCGCCGGCAAGGCGAGCCCGGATTCCGGCGCCTCAGTTGGGACGAAGCGCTCGGCCGCATTGCGACCGTGGTGCGGAATACTGATCCCGATCGTTTGGCTTTTTATCTCACGTCACGCGGTTTGACCAACGAAGTCTACTACGTCGCGCAAAAAGTTGCCCGCTTTTTCGGCACGAATAACATCGACAATTCCGCCCGCATTTGCCACGCCCCCAGCACGGTCGCGCTCAAGCAAATGCTAGGAGTCCCGGCTTCGACCTGTTCGTATGCCGACTGGCTCGGCACGGATTTGCTCGTCTTCATCGGCAGCGACACGCCCAATAACCAGCCGGTGACGACCAAGTACATGTACTACGCCAAAAAACAAGGTACGAAGATCGTCGTCATCAACCCCTATCGCGAGCCGGGTTTGGAACGCTACTGGGTGCCTTCGGTCTTTGAAAGTGCTCTGTTCGGCACCAAGCTTGCCGATCGTTTCTTTCAAGTACACGTCGGCGGCGATCGTGCTTTCCTCAATGGGGTGATCAAGTATTTGATCGAGCACGAAGCCATTGACTCCAATTTCATTCAAAATCATACTCATGGCTTTGAAGAATTAAGCACCTCGATTGCGCGACAAAGTTGGGAAATGCTGGAGCACGCCTCGGGTGCACCGCGTGCTGAGATGGCTGCTTTTGCCGAAATGCTCGCGCACGCTCAAAGTGCGGTCTTTGTCTGGAGCATGGGTATCACCCAGCATCGCCATGGCGTGGACAATGTCAAAGCCATCATCAATCTCGCCTTGGCTCGTGGATTTATTGGCCGCGAGAAATGCGGTTTAATGGCCATTCGTGGCCACAGCGGCGTCCAAGGTGGCGCGGAAGTGGGTGCGGTGCCTAACGGCTTTCCCGGCGGCCTTGCGGTCCATGCCGAGAATGCACAAAAGTTTTCTGCTTTTTGGGGATTCGCCGTGCCGGCGCAAAAAGGCTATTCCGCCGTCGAAATGATTGACGCCGCTTTTCAAAATAAATTGGATGTGCTCTACGCCGCGGGCGGAAATTTCTTGGAGACCCTACCGGAGCCGGATTATGTACGCCAGGGTCTCCAAAACGTGCCGCTGCGCGTGCATCAAGACCTCGTGCTTTCGCCGCAAATGTTGCTGGAACCGAAAGATACCGTGATTCTCTTGCCGGCGTGCACGCGTTATGAGCAGCGCGGCGGCGGCACGGAAACCTCGACGGAACGGCGCATTTATTTTTCGCCTGAAATTCCAGGCCGGCGCCTCGGTGAGGCGAAAAGCGAATGGGAAATATTCATGGCGCTCGCCGAGAAGGTTTATCCGGAACGCCGGGAACAAATTCATTTTGATGGCGCCCGGCAAATCCGGGAAGAAATTGCATTGGTGGTGCCTTTTTATGAAGGGATTCAACATCTCAAGCAAAAAGGCGATACCGTACAATGGGGTGGACCGAGATTGTGCGAAGGCGCGGCGTTCGGCACGCCGGATAAACGCGCCCGTTTCGCGGTATTGCAATCAGACCTTTCTACACCCACCCCCAACGGCAAATTCCGGTTGACCACGCGGCGCGGCAAGCAATTCAACAGCATGGTGCTGGATGAGATCGATCCCCTGAATGGCGCCCGGCGGGATGAAGTTCTGATCCACACAGAGGACGCAGCGCGGCTGGGTCTGCAAGAAGGCCAGATGATTGTACTCAAAAATGAAACCGGCGAATGGCGCGGCCGCGTGAAGTTTGCGCCGATTCTCGCCGGCAATCTGCAAATACACTGGCCTGAAGGCAATGTTCTAATCCGTCGCGGCGTTATCGATCCCGAATGCGGCATTCCGGATTATAATACGACCGTTGAGGTGAGACGTTGTTCGTGATACCTGATACGTAATACTCTTGCTCCTACTCGTTCCCTTATTCTTACTCGCTTTTGGTAAGACTATCAAGCGAGTAAGAGTAGGAGTAAGAGTAAGAGTAGGAGTAAGAGTAAGAGCAAGAGTATGGATATCAGGCCGATGCCAAAGTCGCTTATTTAAGCAACATGAGCCGCTTGGTTTCGACGTAATTCGCTGTCTTAAGGCGGTAGAAATAAACTCCTGAGCTCAACTCTTTTGGCTGCCAAGTCTGGGCATAGTAGCCTGCCGGCCTGACCCCTTCGAACAAAGTTTCAATCAATTGACCATTGGCATTGTAGATCTGCAAAGATACCTGCGCGGCCCTGGGTAATTGATATTTGATTGTGGTGGACGGGTTGAAAGGGTTGGGATAGTTTTGCTGCAGCGCAAAGACTATTGGTATGTCGAAAGAACTCTTCTCCGTGACCTCAGAGAGGACTCCCTTTTTAAAGGCATACAAATAACCCGAACTTGCCGCTATATAAAGATGATTGTTCGCTACCGTAAGATGGCCGCCGGCAGGATAGTTCCAATCAGCGCCATTGGTCGCCAGGTTGACAGCGAAAGTTTTTTCATCCGAGCTGACAAAGACGTAGCCATTAGCCAACACCGGCGAGTGATTCAGTTTGCCATCGCCGGTAAAGGTCCACAGCGTTTGGCCCGAGTTTTCATCGTAAACATACATTGTACCTGAAGCCACGGAAAATACTTTGTCATAGCCGATCGCCGGAGTATACCTGCCGGATTTTGACCATAATACTCTTTGAGTCTCCAGCTCGATCGCGGCCACCGGATCGACCGTAAAAATCTTTCCCCTCCGGACAAGGCGTCAAATGCCGTTAGATAAGTGCCTGGCGTATGATTGCCGGTCTGGACGTAAACGTGACCGTAAGCAAAACTTGGCGGATTGATGGAAAAAATGTCCCCGAAAGAAAAACTCCACTTTTCTACTCCATCCTCGGCTTGAATGGCTCTCAGAACGGCATCATTGAAATAAACTTGCGTGGTCACAAAAATCAAGTCATTGGCCACGCTCACAGGATTGAGGGCATTGGAAGATACTTGTCGAGACCACAGCAGCTCCAAGGGTACACTGATCGAATCCGCCGCATTGAATCCCGTATGTTGCGCATTCTGCCCAAACATGGCCCAATTGGCCGGAGATTCGCTGAGAATAAAGACGCTCAATTCCGCCCACGGCCCCCAATTCTGGTTGGCGTCTTTGCCATGTATGAAGATCGTATGTTTGCCGCCGGACCAGGCTTCCGTATCCAAAGTCAAAGCCGCGCGCTCAAAAGCGGAATCATAAGCATCATCTTCAGCCTGCAACGGCAGGCCCTGGCCAAAAGCGCCAATGGAATCAATGAAGCATTCGGCTGCAATCACACCAGAAACCGCAATTCGCGAAGAGTCATGCACCGCGGCGGAAAGCGTAATCTGGAGACCTCGCCAAACTGAATCTGGCTCGACGCGGGCCTCGACCACCGCCGGCCCGACGGTGTCCACCCATGCGCCGGTAGTAAACGACCATACAAAATCATCCTCCGGACTGCCTTCATGAATGCCGTTACGATTGCCATCCAGGCCGTTGCGCGAAGGATCGACAATCACGCCGCGCAAGGAGACCTGAATCAAGCTATTGGCCGGCAAGAACGTATCGGGTTTGGCGATCGCCATCAACGTGGTTTGATCGTAGCTGACCGAAACGGCAATCGTGTCGCCGTTGACGGTCGTCAGAATGATATTGTTCGTCAGCGTAATCGCATCCAGGATTTCAGAAAAAGAGGCCTTTCTTGTGCAAGAGTTTCTCCATTGTAAATGGTGATGTAACCACGTTCATCGCCCACGACGATTTCAGTGGTATGATCGTTGTCAACGTCAGCCAGTGCAATGGCATTCACACTCGTATTCAGATCCGGGCTCTCCCAGATTTTGCGATGCGAAACGCCGTCCCAGACCGAAAGTCTGCTGCCCAGGCCGACGACAATCTCGCCCGTACCGCTTTGATTGATGTTGCCCGCGGCGAGAGCAGATATGTTGCCGTAATAGTCGAAAGAAAGCTCATTGGAGAACCATTCCAGGCTGTGCCGAAACCCGTCATGAACGAATACCGCGCCCGCGTTATATCCGCCGTTGCTTGAACGACTGGCGCCGACGATTTCCGGCACACCATCATTTTCCACGTCAAACACGTCCACGTAAAAGGGCCCATTGAGAATCTTGCTTTGCCATTCTACTTGGCGATTTTTCGCGCCGGCGATGAACAAGCCCGCGCCGCCAAAAGATTGCCTGGTACCCCATAAAACTTCTTTCACGTTGTCGCCGTCCGGATCGCCAGTGGCGATGTTGGTGACGCCATAACTCGAATTGTCGACCTGCCACAATTTTTGTTGCGTAACGGCGCTGTAGCAATGTACGCCCCCTTGCGCGTTGCCCATCAGAATCTCGATTTTACCGTCGCCTTCGAGATCGGTGAGGTGAAGTGCGTTTTGTTCGCTGTCGGTGTTGATCTGCCAAAGCGGCGTGTGTTGTTCACCGTCAAACGCGGTAATATAGCTTGTCGAGCTCATGCCGATGATTTCAAGCGCCGGATCTCCATCAATATCGGCCAGCCCGATTTCGACGCCGAAGCCGCCTACATATGCCCATTCTTCTGTGTGGCTTGCACCGTCCAAAATGTGGCCACTGGCCAGCACAATCTCATCCCTGCCATCCGCGTCGACGTCGCCGATTTTGACGTCGTATGCGCCGTAGGCGGTGGTGCTCAATTCCTGGGTTGCATCCGCCAGGTTATAGACGTGGAGGTACTTTTGACCGTAATAGGTATCCCTTACTGCCAGTGAACATAACTTCCTCCGCACCGTCACCATTGAGATCGACGCAGAGGAGGTTAGCCCCGCCGATATTCTCTCCCCATTCCATTTGATGCCAGACCGGCTGAAGATACTGTGCCATCGCTGCCGGAGTTGCCAGGGTGACAAGGCTTGCTGCCAGTACGCCTTGCAGGAATCGTTTGAAGGGCATTTGCATTCGGGGCCTCCTTGACTTGAGATGATGATCACCGCTTGGAAGTTGTTTTAAAAACACAGCATGACGGGCTGTGAAAAATCAAGTGCGAGATCGAGGTGGCGCTTGTCAATGAATAAGGACTCCTTTTTGTTACGATTTCTCACACCGCAATCAAAAGAATTTTCTGCATAAGATTCGAGAATCCTCCCTTGCTTTTTGCGCCACAGATATTTATTTTCAAACGTTTAAAACGCCTTAGGAGCAGGCTGATGGTGGAAGCGCAGTTCTACAAAAAGCTTGACCACGGCAAAGTGCTCTGCTATCTTTGCCCGCGTTATTGCGAGATCGGGGAGGGGCAGACGGGCTTCTGTTTCGTCCGCAAGAACGAAGGTGGCGCGCTTTACTCGCTCGCCTATGCGAATCCATACGCGGTTCATATCGATCCGATCGAGAAGAAACCGTTGTCACATTTTCTGCCGGGCACAAGAATTCTTTCCATTGGCACCGCCGGCTGCAATCTTGGCTGCAAATTCTGTCAGAATTGGGATATTTCCAAAGCGCGCTATGATCATGAGCGCGCTCATGCCTTCACGCCGGAAGACGCGATACGTGTTGCGCTGGCGAACGATTGCCCCAGCATTGCGTTTACATATAACGATCCCGTCATTTGGGCGGAGTATGCCATTGATATCGCAAAACTCGCGCATGCACACGGGCTCAAAACCGTGATGGTTACCGCCGGCTATATCACAGCCGAAGCGCTGCCGCCGGTTTTCGATCATATGGACGCAGCCAACGTCGATCTGAAAGGCTTTACCGAGAATTTTTATCGCAAGACCTGCCTCGCGCATCTCGAGCCGGTGTTACAGACCCTGTTGGCGCTTAAACGGCGGGGCACGACATGGTTTGAAATCACCAACCTCGTCATCCCAACTCTGAACGAGGCGTTGGAGGAAGCGCGTGAAATGTGCCTCTGGATTCTTGACCATCTCGGCCCGGAGGTGCCCTTGCATTTTACCGCATTCCACCCGGATTTCAAGCTCATGCACTTACCGCATACTGCGCCGGTACTGCTCGAAGAATTGCGGGAGATGGCGATGGCCATGGGTTTGCATTACGTCTACGTCGGAAATATTCACACCCCCGCAGGCAATAACACTTATTGCCCATCTTGCAAAACCCTACTGGTGCGGCGTACTTGGCACCAAGTTCACGAAATTCATCTGCAGACAGGTTGTTGCCCCAACTGCAAGCATAGGATCCCCATCATCGAACCTCAACAGACGCAGCCAGACAAGACCACGCGAGCCGAAATCGCCAAGCACGGGCAATGGGCCAGGGATAGCATTCCGGTCGAAAGCTGAATGATGATCAAAAACGATCTATACAATCCGCAGGTGCTTCTGGTCAATGGACAGCTCGAACAAAGCAACGAGCTGGTGCAAGGCCTGCGGGAGAACGGCATGGAAGTCAACGTTGCCGGCTCGGCGCAACAGGCGTTGGATCGTCTGCAGCAACGCTATTGCGACGTTCTGCTGTTGGAAGTACCGGCCCCGGATATGCCTTCCGCGCAAATGGTAGCGGTCGCGCGTAACCGCTTTCCCTTTTTGCCGATCGTGGTGCTGGCCGACAAGAAGCGTCTGAACGAAGCCATCGGCGCGCTCAATGCCGGCGCACTGCACATGTTGCCCATGCCTTGTCCGATACGCCAGGCGGTGAGCGCCCTGCGCAAGATTCTGGTGTTTCATCACGACGCGAGCGCGGCGGTGCGCGTGTTTCCCGGACTGAAGCAAACCGTGCGCTTTGAAGTACCCAGCAGCCTGGATTACGTCACCGGCGCCGCCAATCAGCTCATCGAGTTGTTGGTGCGCTGCGGCGTCATCACGCTGGAAGAATTGAACCTCAAAATCGCTTTGGTCGAAGCTTTAACCAATGCCATGGAGCATGGTCACGGCTTCGATGCCGATATACGCGTAAAAGTCGAAGCCAAAATCGACGACCGCCGCGCTGAGATCAAGATCACGGATGACGGCAAGGGCTTCGATCACCATCATTTGCCCGACCCGACCGCGCCTGAGAATCTGTTCAAGCCGCGCGGCCGCGGCATCTACATGATGTACCGCCTCATGGATGAAGTGCATTTCAACCGGAAGGGAAACAGTGTCCGTCTCGTCAAATATCGCCGGAGCGAGAATACTCCGGCAAAATAAGCGCGCCTCTTGTTCCTGGTTCTGCCCGCCACGGTTCTGCAACCCGAGTTTTGTCAGCATGTTTTACAAATTTTCTTTGCGCGATTTTCAAAAGCAATACTCCCCGTGCAACGTGCCTTTACTTTTTTAATCAGTATTCAGCTCAGCCACCGCAACTTGCCGTGAGGTTTTCTCTTTTGCCGCGGCGCCGTGCCACTGAGTATATCTGGCTGATGGCATGCCTTGAACGTTCGATTGAGCAGATTGAATCCGGAAAGGAACAGGGTGTATGACTTTCGTGTCTGAACTAGAACCTCGTCAAGTCTGGCAGCATTTCGATGAAATCCTCAAAATTCCTCGCGGCTCAGGTAATGAGCAGGGGATGCGTGATTATGTCATCGGAATTGCGAAGAAACACGGTTTGAATTTTAAACAAGACAAAATCGGCAACATCGTGGTTACCAAACCCTCAGCCAACGGGCAAGATCACACAACGACCGTTGTGTTGCAGTCACACCTCGATATGGTCAATGAAAAGAACTCCGAGATTCAGCACAATTTCAACAAAGACGCCATCCAGCCGCGCCTGGACGGCGAATATTTGAAAGCGACGGGCACGACCCTGGGCTCGGACAATGGCATCGGGGTGGCGGCGGCATTGGCGATGATGGAATCCAAAGAAGTCAGGCACGGACCGCTGGAGTTTTTGTTCACAGTCGATGAAGAAACCGGTTTGACCGGCGCGAGCGGCCTCGCCGAGGACATGCTCGCCGGCCGGTACTTGATCAATCTCGATACCGAGGAAGAAGGCGCGCTTTACGTCGGCTGTGCCGGTGGCGGCGGCTCGGAAATATTGCTTCCGCTCAAAGAAACGCCTGCGTCGAAAAATCACGTGGCTCTGCAGCTCAAGCTCTCCGGACTGCGCGGTGGGCATTCCGGCGTCGATATTCACTTGCAGCGCGGCAACGCGAACAAACTGTTGGCGCGCATGCTGTATCGCATGCTGCGAGATGACCATGTCCCGTTCAAGCTCGCGGGGTTCTTCGGAGGCAACAAGCACAACGCCATTCCGCGCGAAGCCTTTGCCGTCGTCCATCTGCCGCGTAAGCAGCAGAGCGAATTCGAGCAGGCCCTGCAAGCTCAAATCAAGGCGATTCAATCGGAATATCAAACCGTCGAGCCGGCTCTTGCGCTTTCCACGAGCCCAACCAAAGCCAAGAAAGCCTGGAGCGGCAAGACAACGGCGCGCGTGCTCGCGCTTTTGCAGGCTTTGCCGCACGGCGTGATCATGATGAGCAACGACATTCCCGGGCTGGTGGAGACCAGCACCAATCTCGCCATTGTCGAAATGAAGAAAAAAGGCCTGCGCATGCACTGCAGCACCCGCAGCTCGGTGGCCTCGTCGTTGCAAAGCGTGAAAGATCAAGTGCGCGCGATTGCGGAAGCTTTCGGCGCGGAGGTGGGCGAGGTTGAAGGCTATCCAGGCTGGAAACCCGATCTCAACTCGAAAGTGCTGGCCGTTGCCAAACAAGTGCACCTGGAGGTCTTTGGCGTCGAGCCTGAGATCAAGGCGATTCACGCCGGTCTCGAATGCGGTATCATCGGTGTAAAATATCCGGGCATGGATATGGTCTCCATGGGACCGCAAATCGAGAATCCGCACTCGCCGGACGAGCGTGTCAAAATCAGGACCGTGGGAAATTTCTACAAGCTGCTCACAGGTACCTTGGAAAAACTGGCCGCATGAAGGGGTTCGTCAAATGTGATCAAACATCATGCCTGCCGTGTCCGCAAAATTAGCGGCTGGCATCTTCATTTCTCTCATGCCAAATGCTCTCCGGTTTGAGGCGCGCGCGTGGTTCAAGCCGTGGTGCGCACTGATAATCAATTTGCTGCCGATCCTTTCTCCGGCGAATGCGGAGCAGAACGGCGCTCTCGCGTCTTCCGCTGCGGCAGCCTCTGCGCTGCTTGCAGCTCCTGCTGCCGCTGGTATTCGCGAGCGCGCTGGTGCGAATGCTCCGGTCTCTATCTCCTACACCTTCATCGTTGACAAACAACGACCCGAGGTCGACGACAACCTGTTTTATACCCTCACGGTCTGGAACGACCCCTTACAGTCCGACACATTGCGCAGCATCGAAGCCGAATTCAATCTGCCGCGTTTGGAGAACGGCAATTTTGCCCTGCAGCCTTCATCTTTTCAATATGCCGGAACGTATCCGTTCACGATCGACGCCGCGCAAGGTAAAGTCGTTTGGCGAGTGGGCGATATCATCCGCCACTCACCGCCGCAACCGGATGACACTGCACGCATCGTGTTTTCATTTCGCCTCGCGGAAGTCAGCGACTTTTCTCTGACTTGCGGCGAGAATCCGATCACGGCATTCGCACGGGTTTCATTTTTGCAGCCGGACGGCCAGCGTATTTTTCCGGGTACGCCGCGCGCCGCGGAAAGCACCTTGTTTTTGACGCCCGATTTTGTAGCGGAGCGCGTCGACATCAACCCAAACCAGGTGCAAAGCGGCGAGATTCTCACCTTGGAATACTTTTTTCGCAATGATGGCAACGTCGGCCGGGAAGTGTCGCTTTGCTTGCGCTTTCCTCCCGGGCTTGACAGTGACGTATTGGTGGGAGTCCTTCCGGACAGCATCGAGATTCCCGCGGTACAGACCGACAGCCTCTGTTTGCAACTGGGCTTCGTCTCTGCCGGCAGCGCGCGCCGCATTCAGTTGCGGATCATTGCCACTGCAGCGGCCGCGCCCCCGTTCGACGTGCTGTGTTTCAACGGCCGGTTGCAGACGGATTGCGACATACGGCCTGAGAACAATTTCTTCCCGCCTGCCTGCGCGACTTTGGCGCCCTTGGATTTACTCGCCGTGCAAAAACGCGGCGATCGTGCCAGTTTGCGCGTGGGTGACACACTGCACTATTCGATCAACTTCTCCAACGTTGCCCTGAATGTGCCGGCATGGAACGTCACCTTGACGGACACGCTGCCCGCGGGCGTGGATTTTATCACAGCGAGCCAGCCCTATGCACTTGCGAACGGTATTTTGTCCTGGTCGCGCGCGCAATTTCCCGCCGGCGCGCGCGATTCGGTGAGTTTTATCGTGCGCATTCGCGCGGATTTTTATTCGAATTCTGCCTTAGGACAGGCCTGCCTCGGTGCGAACCTCACAAATGTGGCAACGATCACTTCGACTGCTGCGGACGCCTCTCCCAGCGGCGAATCGCCTTCACGGATGCAAAACAACCGTGCCGCATATACTGCCTTCGTTGAACCGTTGGGTGATTTGTTGGACCTTCAACTCTCGGTTTCTGCCTTGCCGCCGGCGAGTCTCGCGAATCTGATGCCGGGCGATACGTTGCTTTACGAGCTGCGTTATTTCAATCGCAACGACGCGATTACGGCCACGAACGTCACTTTGATCGACACGCTTCCCGATGCCGCCTATTTGCAATTGCTGCAAACGCCGGCAGGCTTTGTTTATGACGCCGCAGACAATGTGCTGCGCCGGGATAATTTCGCCCTTGTGCCTCTCGCCAGCCAAAACACTACCTATCGCATGCTCCTGCGCGACGACGTGGCGCTGTGCCAGACCGTAACCCTCGGCACGCGCGCGGCGATTTCTGAGCCGAGCGGTTGGGATTGCCAATTACAAAACAATATTGCCAGCAATGCGCTGACTTTCGTTGCGCGAGCAAACCTGCTTGCCCTTGCGGTGCAGGCGAACGCCACGGTTGTGCCAGGCGAGGAATTCGAGGTCGTTTTGCAGGCGAGCAACGTGAGCGATCTCGGGGCTTCCGCCGTCACGCTCCATAACCTGCTTGCCCCGGCGCTGGCCATTGTGGCGATCAACGATGGCGGCGTGAGCAGCGCACCGAATCAGATTCGCTGGGAGCTCGGCGCACTGCCTCCGCGGCAAAGCCGCATCATTTCTTTTCGGGCGCACGCGCCGGACAGCGTCAATTGTGCGGCAATAACGACGGGCAATCTCGCCTGGCTGGAATCGTCTCCAGCGGATTGCAGGACAGTAGATGACACGGTAAGAACAACGATCACGATTTTGCCGACCCCGCTCGAGCAACAACCTCGCCTGGCCGTGACGAGCGTGCGCGCACGCGACAGCAACGGCGACGGTTGCGCCGAACCCGGTGAGAAGGTGATCGCACAAATTACCGTCGTCAATAGCAATGCTCAAGATTTGATCGCCCAAGAAATCACCTTCATAGACCCATGCGCCCTCGTTGCCGGAACGTGCGCGACGATGACGTTGATCGATCTTTCACCGGCTACGCTTGCTCCAGAAGATTCCGCCATTGCCACTTTTGAATTTGTGATTCGCGAAAACAATTTTTCAACACAAACGATAACGGTTTCATTGGGTGTAGCTGCACTAGGATTTTGCCCTGCTTTTGTAAACAACTTACCCGTCACGGATTTGCGTTTTTGTCCGCAGCCGGAGGTGGTTTTGCGGCTGGATCTTAACGATGCCAACGGCAATAACGATGGCCTCGCCGCAGAAAAGGAGCCGCTCAATCTTGTCGCAATCACGGAAAACACAGGCCCGATCCCGGCTGATAGCGTGGATTTGTACGTGACTTTGGCGCCATTGCGCTTCGTTGTTTTGCAAAGCAATCAAACCATTCCGGCAGAGATGCCCATGCATTGGCGCAGCCGTCTGGCGCCCGGCGGCCGTGATAGTCTGTTTCTGCAGTTTCAATATGATGATTTTTCTGCGCAGGATGCCGTCGTTGCCGCTTCAGCTCATGTGCAGGTCTCGGCAATCGCCGGCCCGCAACCATCGCAAAACGATCAGCTCGTGATTCAAAAGGATTGTTACGCCCGGCCAAATCCTTTCCTGCCCCTGCGGCACAGTGGCGTCTCGTTTGCGCCGAATGACGGGCAGCGTGTCGAGATTTTCGATCTGCAGGGCAATTTGATCCGTTCGTTCGTTTCGCCGGGCCCCTGGGACGGCCGCGATGAGCGTGGACGATTGTGCGATCCAGGTTTTTATGTTTGGAAGATTGAGAATGCGTGCCAGGGATCGATCGTGGTCGTGCGCTAGTGTGGAGTAACTATTACTACAACGTTAAGTTCAAAGATTCTTCCGAAAACTCAGCCCTGTCATTCAGGAGGAATCTTTTTACGCACTGGGACTTAAGCCATTTTGACGCTGTGCCAAGCGCTCGAAAAGTTTCCTCCTGAATGACAAAAAGGAGGCGTGGCCGACTTAACGTTGTAGTACTATTCAGCACCTTACTTAGGTTTCGCAGAGTTTGTACCTCAAGAAACAGCAAATCGGAAATCGTCAATTGGAAATCACCAAGTTTCTTGGAAGCAATACCCTGCAATCTTGTATGAAATTATGACGAGCATTATGTTCCTGCTACTGCCAGAGAGAATTCGAAGACCGATCGTCGTCGTCGCCCTGTTTGGCGCAATGAATGCAGCCGCTCAAACGTATGGGCCCGAAGGCGCGCGCGCAGGCGGCTTGGGTGGCGCTTTTGCCGCGATATCAAACGATGGCGACGGCATTTATTACAATCCCGCGGGGTTGATTTATTCGCCGCAGCGGCTGCTTTTTTCCTTCGGTGTACAAAATCTTTTCAGCTCCGGTTTGCCGTTGCAGAACAGCTTGAGCAACGAGAATGCGTTACTGGCGTCGCATGTCAGCGTCGTGTACAACCGCTTGGTGCGGCCGAATCAGACTTTGCCCGTGCTCGTGCTGGCGGGCACGCCACCCCTCGGGCCTCAGCCGGCCGGTCGCGAGCTTGCGCCAACTTCCAATATTTTTTCCGCAGGTGTGACCGCCAACTTCTTGCGCACCGGCTTGCTGGATCAATTCCTGCTAGCGGCCTTTTTCAGCAAAGGTTTTTTTGAGAAATCGGAAGCGCTGGCGACTGCCAATCACCTGCCGCATTGGCTCAGCGTGAGCGTGACTGCCAAGCTGACGGGTTTGCAATATGACAGCGATCTCGTTGACCAGGCACAGGTCAATTCGCTGGAGGAGCTCGCTATTATTCGGGATTTTTTTGACGCGCACGGGCGCAACCAATTCAGCGCAGGATTGGATTTGGGCTTGATGGCTGCCGTTCATCCGCGCGTGCAGGTGGCATTCGCATGGTCGAACCTGCTGCGGCCGAATCTTGCTCTCGAGGGGCGCGTGCCCGCCTCACGCCGGGAACGCCTGGGAGCAGCCGTACTTTTGCAGAAGAGCAGACAGTGGCTCTTGTCGGTTGATGCCGAGCATGATAACGCGCTGCAAGCTTGGCGACTCTATGCGGGAACCGAGACTGGCTTGCTTCAAATCGCTCCCGAAGTATTCCGGCTGCGCTTGGGTGCCAATCACAATTGGATGGCAGCCGGCTTCAAGCTTGCCAAGCCCACCTGGTTCGAGCTGAACTATGCTTTCATCTTTCCAGCTTTTTTTCAAGATGAGCGGCCGGCTGGTTTTTTCAACCACCGGCTCACGCTGGCATTTTCCAAGCCGATGCGCGCCGGCCCTCCGTGATTCTATATGCAATCATGAGGCCAGAAACGGGTGCCCCCGTTCAATAGAACGCCATCGTTTGGATACCGCCTCTTTTGTCGATCAAAACTCAGGATAACGACCTGGACTTGCGCCTGCAGAGCACCATAAAGCTCAATGCCAACATGAACTGTCGAAGCTTGATCTTTTGCCTTCTTTTTAACACCTGGAATGTGCAGGCATCATGGCCGCTTGCGGACAGCGCTGCGGTGCATGTGCAAGCGCGGCTCAGTCTTGCGGAGGTTTACGCCTGCAGTCTTAATGTTTGGAATAAAGAAGTCAAGCCTGGCGCGCATGATGTCAAGCTCACAACATTTCATTTGCGCGTCGAAGCGTATATGATCACGAGAGCCTCCTCCGCAGAACCTCATTCCAATGCTCTGCCCGCACGAGGCCGCTTCTGGTTGCGCCAGCTCGAATTGCAATACGCGCCCAATTGGCGAACGGATTCCACATTTTCGCCAGGCGATCACCTCAACGCCCGCCTCGACTGGAATCAACTCAGAATTCAAACCAGCGACGGCCGCGACCCCATCCCGATCCAACAGTTGACGGTGCAGGATACTTTGGCGCGGATCGATATTTATTCCGGCATGACGATGAGCCGCAACGACTTGATGCGCATCGGCGTTTTCTATTTTCAAGCCGAGGCTCCGGGCGTTTACGAATTGCGCTTTCAGCTCAAAGGCAAAGGACGCCCCGCCTTTGAAGCGCGACATCGTATTGAATTCACGTGCACGTTGATGAAACCGCAAATCGCATTGATCAAGGACGGCACTTTGCATGAAGTGAGAAACACGTCCATTCACATCCCCTTGATTGCGAGTACGTTTTTTGAAGCGCAATCACCACAGCCCAACCGTAACGAGACCGACCGGGTGTTTCGTACGATGTTTTTGGGTTTCATGTCGCGCCGCCTGGCTTGTACCGAACTGCCGGTAAGTCTGCTCATGCTCGACGACTTGACGTCGAACGTCGACGCTTCCACGCGTGCAGAGCAGGTGCAGCAGCGCGCCGATTATTTGCTGCAGGCCCTTGCCGGCAATAGCCACGCGCAACAGACGGGTTCGCCATGTGTAAATTTGCCTACTCCCAATGATCACGCAGCTCGTCCACATGCAGACGATCCCGCCTGCCGCAACCAGATTGCGGCTCGGCTGCCCACGCCCGCGGAAGTACAATACTATCTCAAAACCAACGAATCCGAAGTTTCGCCGCTATGGTTCGCCGAAGAAAACCGCGTGGTGCCCTTAGTAGCAGCGCCGGAAGTGCAACGCTTGATTTTCGAGCCGATCAAAATCACGCCACGAGAAGAATCGGATTACGTTGGCTTCCGCTACTCCAACCCCATTCCGGAAGCGATGCTGAAGTGTGTACGTAGCGGTGCGATCGAAGTCATGAACGTCCAGGGCGAGACCTGCCGCCAGGAGATCGCAGCCGGAGATCTGCCCAGGGTATTACGTGACGGTTCTTCGCTGTGGCTGAATTCCCCACAGATGAATGCCTTTTTGACGGCAGGAGAATTTGCCGCCGTATTGAAACTGGCGATTTTTTCGTCGCCAGAAGTGCTTGAAAGTGACACAGTTCGCTTCCGCGTTGCCCGCAAACAAATTGTGCGCGATGAAGTTTTTGCCCTTTCACCTTATGATCGCGTAGATTTGTCCTACGAGCTCGATCGCGAGCGTGTGGCGCGCATTGGCCGTGAAGTCCTCAAGGCCGCGCAGGACCCCGCGCCAGTAACGTCGCCGGGGATTTTGGTTTTGATTACCGGGCACAGCGACAGCCTGGGGGAGCATCGTGCGCAAGGCGTGGGCCGGCACTACAATCTCGGCCTCTCTTTTGGCCGTGCCCTCTATTTAAGAAAGATTTTCACGGATTCAGTTATGTGGCACGCGACAAGGAGCGGGTTCACCATACGCATGACCGGCCAGCAGCTCCTTATTCCTGCGGCTTTGCATGAAAGCGTCCGCAAACACCTGGGTAGAGTGATTGAGCCTGGCAGCAAGGGTTCAAACGGAACGGCCGGCACGAATGGACAAGAGAATTCTCTTATGGAAGAATATTTGAATCTGTTGATTCATGAAAAAGCCAGACATTTCCGCGTGGAAACGGAGAATCTTTCCTTCGCGCCCATTCCCTCGGCGGAAGAAATCATAGCACGCTGTGAAAGCCTGCGTCCATTGCTGCCATTGGAAATAGTCACTTTGGAGATTTCAGCACATGGCCGCAAGATGGTGATCAGAACCGTCGCTATCGGCTTCGGCGCTGCGGTGCCGTTTTATCGTGAGTTGAGAGTATCCGAGGAATTGCGCGAGGTGTTTTGCAAGATGGACTATCGTGCAGAAGAAATGCCCGCGTATCTTTTCGGCCGCGACCGGTATCCCGCCGGGCGTTTGATGAACCGGCGGGTGGAGGTGAACGTGATCTGGTAAGCATCTACCTCGATTTTTAGACGTGCTGATCTCGCTGCTTCGGAATGATGCTCTTCGAGTTGCAAGGTTTGTGCGCGCGGAGCAAGAGGTCTGCGCTCCACCACAACATTGAGGTATTGCAAAGCGCCACCAATGATGCAACAGCCCAAAGCTCCGCATGCAGACCCTAAATAGCCTCGCGAAAGCCCTCCGTGACCTTTTTATTCAGCGACATCGATGGATCCACCCAACTCCTGCAGCAAATTGGCGAGAAATATGCGCAGACACTGGAAGAGCAACGCGCGATCATGCGCGCCGCGTTTCAACAATTTCGTGGATTCATATTCAAATGGCACTCGACCAGGGCGACTGTGACCATGCGGCCGGGCTTCTGGAGGAGAGCTTCGCCATGACAAAAGATAGAGATCCGCAAATGTTATGGCTGATGGCCCTGGTCAAGCAGCCTGAAGGCGAGGAGCAGTAGGCGCGCGAGCTTTTGGGAGAAAGCCTGGGGAAGTTTCGCGCCTGGTGATACAAGTGGGGAATGGCCATCGCGCTTTGTCTACTTGGCCGGTAGGCGCTCGCGCGCCATGACGACGAGCGCGCTACTGCTTGCTTTCACGAAAGCATGATTTTAAATAGAGACTTGGGAGAGAAACTCGGCATTGCTAAGGTGCTGGTTGAATTTGGAGGCCTGGCTTTGGCTAAAGGTGATCCCGAGCGCAGCGTTTGCCGCTGCCGAGGCGCTGCACCAAACCATCGGCGCTGTCATCCCCGCATACGAGCGGACACGATTTGACCGCGAAGTCGCACGCGTGCGTGCGCTTCTTCAAGAGGAAACCTTCACGATGGCGTTGAACGAGGGGAAGAATATGACGGTGGAGCAGGCAGCGGGGTATGCGCTGAGGGAGTTGCAGGAGCAGCGCGAGCATCTTGCGAACGCGGACTCGCGTCTCACACGCCAGAATCCGGAGATAATGATTTCGTAGCAGAAGTTGCGAATGTGAGTCCGCAAAAATAGCTTACAAGATCTCTTACACCATTGTTTCAAGGTTCGATTCACCACTTGTCGGTACAGCAGGCGTGTAGCAGTATGATGATAGATGCAAACGAAGTAGTTCATACCACACACACTACTCCCAACAACCTCACCCTTGCCCCAACTGGTTTCTCCAAGGCGATCTTTGCCTGTGTTAGTATGGCGCGGATGGCGGTTTCATACACACCGCGAATCACATTCCAGTCGAAGCGACTCGCCTCATTGCCTTGGCGTGTTGGACTGCCATCCCGTGGCTCCAGTCGGTTGAGCATCCAATCATCCGGCAGAACCTGGGCATCACCGGATTGGTTGAAACGCAGCGTTTTGATTTCGTGGTGTCTGCTGCCATCCTCCAAATCAATGGTCAGCATGCTGGTCACAACGACATACGCTACCGGCTCGTGTTTCAAGCTTGGCAATATCGTAACGTCTCCGGAAAATGTCGTCTGTTGCAAATGCTGTAATAGGGCATCGACAAACGGATGGCCGATGCCAAACAACTCGGCGTTGCGATTGCGCATGGCGGCCTCACGATCAAATGCCACCAGTTCATATCTGGGCAACACGTTCGGATACTTTTGCAGCGCTTTGGGTGTTTCCACCCGGAAGAACTCTCCACGCGGCAAGATGGCTCCGCCAAGGCGCAAAACCGCTGCCTCGACAACACGCCGTAAATCGTTGAGGTCAAACTTCCCTTCAATATTGAGATATTCCTGCAAATCAAACGACCGCAGGTCTTGCGTCAACGTCAAAAGCGCCTCGCTTGCCTGACGCGCTTGCTCGATGGCCTCGGCAATCTCACGTTCAGTTCGCTGGTAGTCCCGATCCATTAACGCGTGCTTGTAAAGCTCGAGGTAGTTTGGCGCTGAGCCGAGGAAGCCGAGAATCTCCATGCGGAAATCCTCCCTGGGCTCGCCGGTTGCGGGATCCATCTTGCCGATCTGTTGCGCAATCTCGATGAGTTTGGCTTCGAGCAATTGATAGATTTTCTCCTCAACAGTGTCTTCAGCAACCAGATTGTATACTTGTGCCGTCTCTTTTTGACCGTAGCGGTGGATGCGGCCGATGCGCTGCTCCACAGCCATCGGGTTCCAGGGAAGATCATAGTTGAAGAGAATGTGACCGACGTGCAGATTTATCCCCTCTCCGCCGGCTGAAGTGCAAATCAAAAACTGCGCGCCATCTTCCTGCCAGAAGCGACCTGATGCCTCAATTTTGTCTCCCAGCGGTCCGCCGCGAATGGCTGCAATCTTGTGCTCTCCATAAATCTTGCCCAATTCTTCTTTCAGAAACAGCAGGGTCTCGACATATTGCGTGAAGACAATGAATCTCTCGTGAGGATGCTTCTCACGTATCTCATCAATGGCGCGAACCAGCGTCTCGAACTTCCGATCGCGACCGTCCGGCACGATGTGCAGTAGATCACGAACCTTTTGCGCCTCATTCGGTATGTCGGCGCCGGCATAAATGCCTTCTTCGCCTTCTTCATCGGCATCCAGTGACCACTCGGTGCTTTCTTCAAGCGGAGTAAACTTTTTGCTGACTTTCTGCCTGGTTTGGGCGATGTAGGCGTCGATGTCGGCTTGTCGATTGGGCGAATTGGCGATGCCGAGCAGCTCGGAGGCAAGCATTCGCATTTCATCCTGCAGACGGACGATTTCTTGTGCGAGCTGCGGATCATTAGGCCGCCTGCGCCGGCGGTTTTCCAGATCTAGTTGATGCCGGATCAATAGCACGAGTAGCCGGCGCCGCAAAGCCTGGCGAATCGCCCGGTTGCTGGAGGACATGATCTTCTGGAAAGTCGTCATGACAAATCCGATGGCGCGTTGCTCAGACGTGGTCTTCGACTCTCCCAAACCGGCAGCCGAATAACCTTCGCGCAAATATTCGGTGAGCTGTTCGTAAAATATACTTTCCCGGACCGCCAGTTTAAAAGGTTGCGTATGAACCTGGCGCCGCATGAAGATCGGATTGCCGTGCCGATCCGTCACTTCCCGCTTGGTGCGCCGGATCATCACGCGATTCAACAAGCCGCGATGCTCGAGCATGGCCTCTTCCGAATCGAACAGCGAGTCATCCAGTAGTTGGATGAGCGACCAAAACTGAAACGTATTCCCCTGATGTGGAGTGGCCGAGAGGAACAACAAGTCACGCGTGTGGAACCGCAGTCTCTCGGCCAGACGATAATTCTGCGTTGCCTGGATTTTGTTCCCGTAGCGCAGCCGAGTTAAGTGATGCGCTTCATCAAGAACGATCACGTCCCATCGCGGCGCGCCGAGCAATCGCTCCAGGCGTTGTGGCCGCTTGAGGGCATCGATGGAGGCAATCACTTTCTTGTGCATTTCCCACGAGGCACTCGCATGATCCACAAAGTCGATTCCCAAAATCTCGAAGTGCAGCCGGAAGGCGTCGCGCAGCTCGCCCTGCCAGTTTTTGACCAAGCCCGCCGGCGTGATAATCAGGATGCGATCGGCTTCGTTGCGACTCTCAAGCTCTCGCAGGATCATGCCAGCCTCAATTGTTTTACCGAGGCCAACTTCATCAGCGATCAAATATCGCCGGTGTTTGGAAGACACCACATCCCGGGTTAGCAAGATTTGATGCGGCAAAAGATGCGTGCGGCTGTTGGAAAGTTGCCCGCCGTTATTTTGCAGAGGCAACTGAAAAGCGACTTGTTTCAATAAGAAGTTAATGGCGGGATCGAAGTGATTGCGCCGCAGGCGTTCCCAGAAATCCGGCGCCGCCTCCAGGCGTTCCACCGGAAAACTCTCCAATCGCCTTCCGTCAACGCCTTCGAAGACAATATCAGCCTGGTCGATGCCAAAAGTATCGCTGACGCGCAACACCTCGCCGATGCCCAGATCTTCGCGGCCTTTCACCCGGACTTTTTCGCCCACCTTGGGCAAATAAGTCGTCAGTTCATCCATATTATGAAATCTCCCTTCCTGTATCAAAAGGGCAAAATGATTCGTTCGTAGTAGCTCCTTATGAAGTTTGACGATCAATATCGGTATTCCTGCCCCCGTGTGGGGCAATGAAATGTGCAAGAACAGCGGCCCATAAGGGGCCGAGACCACGAACGACCACCGAACTTGATTGGCAAAGATCATTAGGAGTCGAGCTTTCATTGCACACAAGCGCCTGAAGGCACCACTACGAACGCGCTCATCATCACGATGCGCTGCTCAGGTTGAACCGGCATGAGAAAAACACGTTGTTGTTTTTATCGGTCTCCGGAGGCGGCGAGCCAAAAATGAGATAGATTGGCAGTTCGACGGCCGGATGGATGGCCCGCAGGGTTTCGCCGCGCTTCAGCGGAAGCCTAAACATGATCTGCACCCAGCCACAGTTGTAACGCTCGAAGTTACCAGCAGCGCGCTGCATTCTTCGATGAATGCCATGCGCAACGTTTTCCATATCCGGCCGGCCATAAAGCAACACATCTTCCAGTCCCACCACGAGCAAACGGCTTTCCGCGTCATAAGGGAAAGATTCCTGATCCAATTCCCTGAGAAAGTCCAGGAAGCCAATCCGCCTGCTATTTGGTAGGATGCCCCTGCCCGACGGCATCGGCGGGGAAAGATGTTTGCGTTCGATCAAATGGTATCCAGGCATGGCTCAGGCTCCAATGTTGAAGTGCAATCGCTCGTCTAACAAGCCAAGCACCGTTTTTGCCGGCTTCTCAAATACCTTGTTGCGTGAAGCCAGGTATTCACACGCGGTCCGCAGTTGCGGTCGCAAACCTCTAAACCTTTCCAGCCAGGGCAGGA
>JBOHQX010000112.1:0-11768 GCA_050732395.1 bacterium | reverse complement strand
GATTACATGAGTGAAAAGTCCGAGTATGTCATGCAGAAGGCATCTTGGTAGATTCGGCACCTAGGCCTGAAATCGGCACTGTGCCCGAGTCAACCAAGATCCCTGCGGGATGACATTTCAGGGTTTTTGGACAGGCTCTTAACTGAAAACTGGCGTAGGACCTTACTCTAATAACCTCACGATCTCTCTCGCAGCACCGGCCTTTTGTTCGACAAAAGCGCGGCACTTTTGCCCCCAGGCTTGCGCATGCGGCAGATCGGCGAGTAAGTCGATCAATGTGCGCGCTGCTTCTTCGGCATTGGAAATGATTTTGCCGATCCCGACTTGTTCCATCTCCACTGCTTCGGCAGAATTGCGCATGCGCGGGCCGAATAACACCGGTACGCTGTGAGCTGCTGCCTCCAGCACGCTATGCACGCCGGGCCCAAAGCTGCCGCCGACGAAAGCGACGCTGCCGGCGCCGTACAATTCCGCGAGCACGCCGACTCGGTCCACCAACAACACTTCGGTCGCTGGTTGGGAAAAACTCTTTGACAGACGGCAACCGGTGAGCCGGTGCTTGTGCAGCAACTTCTCCGCGCCTTGCAGATGTTCTTCCGTCGGCTCATGCGGCACCAAAATCATTCTGGCATTGAGAATTTTTGTGCGTGCCGCAGCAAGGGCCGGAATCACGATCTCCTCATCCGGCGGCCAGGTACTGCCGGCGACAAAGGTGTGTGCGCGCGCTTGCCAATCTGCGGGCAAAAGCCGCCTGAGCTCCCCGGCCTGGGTGCGAAACAGGACTTGATCATAACGGGTGTCGCCAAGCTGGCGCAGGCGTTCAGGAGAACGAACCAACGGGAGCAGGCTTTCAGTCGCTGTCTGCGAAACCGCGCCGATCCAGTCGAAATTCGCAAAGATTTCGCGATGGAAATGGCGCACGACGGGCTTGTGCCGCAGTGAACTGGCATTCATACTCACGCTGGCATCCGCCAATATCAACGTGACACCGCGCCGCCTCGCCTCCCACAAAAAATTCGGCCACAGATCGTGGCGAATGAAAATACCGGTCGCCGGCTTCACCAAATCAAAAAAGCGGCGTACGTCCGGCAGGCGATCGAATGGCAAATAGCAAACCACTTCGGCGGGCAGGTTTGGCCTGACAAGATGGGCGTACGCGCTGGGCGAGAACAAAGTCAAAACCCGCACGGCCTGGGGGAAGCGCGAATGCAGCTCGCGCAAAATGGGCTGGGCTTGCTCGCATTCACCCATGGAAGAAGCATGAATCCAAACCCGCTGGCCTGCGGCACAACCCTGTAGTTGTGCCGCTAAATCCTCAAAGAGGTTCCGGCGGCCTTGAATGCCTTCACGAATTTTTGCGACGATGCGGGAGGGAAAAGGGTAGACGGCGATGAGCCAGAGCAAAAAAGACATCACCGGGAGGGCGAGGAAATTGTAAAAGTTGAACCAATAAACTTTCCCCTCGCGGGGAGATTTGTTCGGCGCAACGAATGTATGCACAATTTCTTCCGCGGTAAGCCCGTGCGCTTGTTATCGGTGCGCGAATAGAATTGATTCGATCGATTTATTTGCCCTTCATTCTGAAGAGCCCCCGTGAGCCGTGGGCATTGTGTTTCGCTCTACCGGGATTCCCGAAAGGGCCTTGCGGCTTTCAGAATGACCTCGAGGGGGGAAGGTTTGAAAGCCAGATTCTCAGGTACGTCTCTGCTCGTTGTATCGCGCGAAACCGACTCACTTCGGATTGGCAGGAATCGTCTTGTAGTCCTGTCCTAAAATGACACTCACGGCCACCATACGATCGGGCTTGGCTTGCTGATAGGAAACGTACACGTCGGGCAATCCCAGAATCTTGGCAATCTTCAAACCGCTGGCCATCTCTTTGGAGCGGCGATCGATGATGTACGTGCGCGGCAGATCGGTGCGCTCATACGTAGCGACGTTGACGGGATCGAAGCCTTTCTCCTTGAGCAGGTCAGCGTATTTGCGCGCCAGGCCATCGACGCCGCAGCCGTTCAGTACCTCGATCTTTAGATTCTCGGGGGTGACGGCCTCCGCTTCCGCGCTAATGGCGTGCTCGCGACCGCTCAAGAAATGCTTGCTCACGAACGAGACGATGAGAATCACGTTGATGATGCCCAGCGTCCACAATGCGGTCGTCAGCAGCGTTTGTTTGAGATTGAATTCCGATTTGCCGCGGCGGGTGGCCGTACGTTTCGCCATGGTGCCGTCATTCTTGCGCGGCCGGCTGGGCGTGGCCATGCGTTGACTCGACACGTCCTTCTCCTTCCACTAGATGTTTTCTAATACTTTTCTCGAAATCCAAATCGAGAAAAATTCCTCAGAGATATTCGGGCAAAAAAATGACTCGCGTCGCGAGTCATCCATGTCTGTACCAAGTTTATTTTTCCGTGCTGGGCGAATCACTGCGATTGGGTGAAATGTCATAGTAGGGATGATAGCCGGTGCGATAGGGATAGTAGTAACCCGCAGGATAAGAATTGAATTGAATCCCCACCGACATGTTCTTGCTTGGCTTGTATTCTAGATTCGCGCCCGACAAGAAGAAGCCGCTTTGATACATCGCCGGCACACCCAGCGAGGACAACGGCTGGTTCATAATCCCCCACTGGAGAGAGAGTTGCAATGGATCGGCAAAGCGATAGCTCATTGTGTTCAAGTAAACGCCCTGGCTGAAGCCTTGCCCGCCGGCCGACATATATGAAAGCGAATAGCTATGCTGCATGGAAAATCGATTTGGGTTCAAACCGATCAGCCCGATCAGCCCTCTGGGCACCGAAAGGCCTTGAGTCAAAAGCTGGGAGAAGGGAGTGGGTTTATCCGGACTCTTGAGCTGTGCGGAAGCCCATGCCGGAACCATTAACACCATCAACAAGGCGGCAAAGATTCTCATTTTCTTCATGTCAGTCCTCGCAGAATCACTTGTAATAGTGTCGCTTATATTCTGTCTTATCAAGCACTTTATTTTAGTGAATTTCAGCGGGAAAGTCAATTGGTTTTTCTCTATTCGCGAATTGGGGGGCAGCGGGATATGGAAGATTACTTGCATTTCACGCTTTTTTCCTTAAACTATGACTATTGTTTCGATCTCTGCAAGAGGACATCGCCTTGGCGCCTGGGATGAGGACACGATCGCCCGCCGCTTGCTCCCTCTGGTTTTGGTGGGTGACGCTCTTGCTTTGTGCCCTCTGTGCCGGATGTACTTTTGATATTCCGCCCACCTCCACTTATCGTTCAGTTCCCGACGCGATATTGCCCGAATTGCCTTTTCACTCGCTTTCCGTAGCGGCGCTCGCGTGGCATCCTGACGGCCGCCGGCTTGCCGTTGCCGAAGCTGCAGGCGCGCAATCACTGTTGACGAGTGTTTCGCTCTCCAATCCCCAATCCCGCTTTCACGCCACCTGGCCCATGCGCGACGGTCGAAATTGGCAGGCTGTGCCTGCGGCCGGCGGGATGATCGGTGAAAACGATCAAGGCAAGCTGATCGTACGCGCCCAGGACGGCTCGTTTCTGCAAGTCTATTTCGAGGGGCCGGTGGTTCCTCGCTTTTGGTCGCTGAGCGAAGACGGGCAAAAGTTGCTTTATGTCCTGCGCGCTCCAGCAATTGCGCCCGAAATCCGCCTCCATCATTTTGGCACCGGGCAGGATTTTGTTGTGGTCGATTCGCTCAGATTCGTGCGGGGGATCAGAATGTTTCCGGATGCCAGCGGCTTCATCGTTTGGCAATCTATGCTGCAGGCTGATTCAGTCACGCAACGGCTGTATTGTTTCAACTTGCCGGAACGAACGCTGTACAAAACCTTCTCCATGAGCAGGAGAGACGCCCTGTTCAGTCCGGCAAAAAACAGCCGCCGACTGGCTTACGTACGCGAGCACGCTTCCATCAACGGCGTTGACAGTTTGATGATCCTCGATCTGCAAACCGAAGAGCTCGTTAAGATTCCCCTGCAGGACCGGACTGTTTCGGACCTCGTTTGGACGGAGGGTAATCGCCATATAGTCGCTTGGGAATGGCAAACCGGCTACAGCGCACAAGAAGGCGAGCGCATGAACTTGCGCGTGTATTCAACGTCCACACTGGCCTCCCGCTTAATCGTGCAGCGCCCAACATTCGGCCATTATTACTCACCGGAGCTTTTTGCCAGCGGCGACGACATTTTCTATCTCATGCCTGCTCCGCCGCGCATTTGTGTATTCGAACAAAATGCTTATTCGTATGAGGAATTGTTGCAGTTGCCCACCACACAACACAAAATCGACGCGCTGGCTTGGGCCATGCAGGGCGATCGTCTATTCGTCCATGCACTAGGCGAAGACGGCAATTCAGACTTTTACCTGATCGGCTCGTCTCAAATCGAGCACTTTCGCAAGCCTTTTGCTGTTTCGTCAGTCTCCCTTCTGCCCGACGGGCGCCATTTTGCCGGCGTAAAGGATCAACGCCTGCTGCTCGACGCGGTCGCTTCACCGGCGCCCAACCCGCTTATGCCAAATTTCCCGTGTACGGCCGCGGCTTTGCATCCGGCCGGAACACATCTTGCAGTCTTCGGCATGCCGCGCGTGGAAGCGCGAGGCGTGCCGGCGCAGCCATTGCTACTTATTGATTTGAAACAAAACGTTGCCGTAGACAGTTTGCTCCTGCCCTATTCCGACCAGATCGAGCTGCAATGGCTTCACGCAGACAAAGATCAAAAAAATTTCTCGGCGATCTGGCGCCGGGGAACGCGCGGCTACACGACTTGCGAGTATTATCACGTTACCTTTGGCGTGCCTCTGGTTACTTTGATTTATCATGATTATTGGAGCTCGGATTTCGCACTCTATCCGCCCAACAGTTATCTTACTCTGTTGCGCGGCGACCAAATTCTGTTGACGCAATGGCGGATCGACGTGCCATGAGGGACGGGCTTTTCACACTGAAATCTTGAAAGCCTTTTAATTATTCATGCGCGCCTTCGCTCTGACAAGATGCTATGTATCTCAATCACGCCATCAAATTTGCTGTCATTACTGCTGTCGTCTCAGTCCGCCTTTTTGCGCAGCACGAATCTGCGTTTGTGCATGGGCAAGTTATCGAAAGCCACCAACCAGGAGGAATCGCCCAGGTCGCGCTGCGTTTGCCGGATTTGGATATCCACGCGGAGACCGACTCCGCGGGCAAATTTGTTCTGCGTTTGCCTGCCAACCGCACCACGACATTGGAATTCCGGCGATGGGGTTATTTGGCCCAAACGCGGCGCTTGCCGGCGATTGCCGCCGGCGAATCCCTGCGATGTCTGATCGCTCTTGTGCCCAGCCCGATCCCCTTCGACGGCGTCGTCGTCACGGGTGAGAGGCTTGTTGAAAAGACCCCGGCGTTGGTGAATCATACCGCCACGCAGGTGCTGCGGCAGCCGGGCGCTTTCGAAGATCCGCTGCGCGCGCTGCAACAGATTCCAGGCGTAAGCTTACGCAGCGATTGGGACAGCCAAATCTCCGTGCGCGGCGCAACGGCCGATCAGAATCTCGTGGTGATCGACGGCTTCACGCTGCCCAATCCTTATCGTTTGCAGTTTGCCTTGGGTGGCGGCATGTCGCTATTGAACGCCGGCATTTTGCAGCGCGCGCAACTATGGAAAGGCGGCTTCTCCGTGCGCTACGGCGACCGCGTCGCCGGGCTGGTTGTCCTGCATGCGCAATCGCCCCTGCAGCCGCGGCGCTTCGAAGTGCGGGTCAACGTTTTCGACGCCAGCTTCATTGCCTCCTTACCCTCCGGTACGCAGCGCAGCGGCATCCTGCTGGCGGTGCGCCGGAATTATCACGATGCTTTTTCCGGCCTTGCGCGTTTACGCGGCTACGCCATTCCGCGCTGGCAGGACGTGCAGCTCAAGGCCGCACACCAATTCTCTCCGCAACATCACGTGGAGTTCTTCACGCTGCAGTCGAAAGAATGGCTGGATCTGAATTTTGGCGACGTGGACAAGCTCAATACGCAGGAGGAATCACGCTCCTCTTTCACGGGCATTGCATCGCACTGGTCGATAAAATCGAATGTGCTTTGGGAAAACTATGTCAGCCATTTTCAAACGCCGACACAAACGCTCTTTCACAATGCTACCAAGGCAGAATCCACGGCGGCGGCTTATGATATCGACGATCGTTTGTGGGCGTGGCGCAGCGAGATGGCGCAGCAACTCAGCGAGGATAGCCAATGGCTGCTGGGCTTGGAAATCCAACGCCAGCGGCAATGGGTGGATTTGAGCTCGCGCTTTGACAATCGGGATTCGCCCATCATATTACCGCAAGACTATCGTGGACTGCGCTGGCGCACTCTGGCCGCATTTTATGGCGAGGGGAAACTGGCGTGGAGCGAAAAGCTGGTGATGCAGACCGGTCTGCGCATGGCGGGAGATTTGGCGCGCGGCGGATTGCGCGCCGAACCGCGCGTGAGCTTGAGCGGCGCCTGGCCGCGTTTCAATTACCTATTGCATGCCGGCCGCTATCGCCAAACGTTGGATTGGCAAAGCTTGTTCCGCCGCGAATGGCCGATGGACCTCAGCGGCTGGAGCAATCTGCCAGATGAACAAGCGTGGCTGTTCGGTGCGGAAGCAACGCTGCGTTTGTCGCAAAGCATGCAAGTGGCGTTCGCGGTCTATCGCCGCGACCTGGATCCGCTCATTGCCCTCATCGACGAAAGTGAAGGCATGCTTTTGGAGCTGCGCGAGCGCCTGGCGTCGGGTCGCGCGGTTTCAGATTCGATGTTGCAAGCCAATCGGCCTCGCATCACCAAAGGGCGCTATTACGGCGTTGAAAGCGCATGGTCGCTCGTCCAGCCCGTGTGGCAGCTCACGGCACGCTACGCCTATGCGCGCAGCCGCATGCGCGATCTCGACGATCAAGAATGGCTTGCAACGGCCACGGATCGCCCGCATGATGCCGCGCTCGACGCGGCCCTCAAAGTTTTCTCTCAAGTTGAGCTCAGCGCACACGCGCGCTACACCACTGGGAATCCCTATTCGCCGGTGGTAGCCCTCGAGCGCGATCCCGAGCACGAGCGCTGGCCTGCAGGCTATCGTTTCATTTATGACCCCCGCAACAGCGCGCGTTATCCCTCCTATTTCCGTCTCGATCTTCGTGCAAGCCACTCTTTTCAAGGCTTCGACGGCAAATGGCAAATCTACGTCGAGTGCTTGAACCTGACCAATCGCGACAATCTCTATCAAATTCTCTGGACGCCCGGCTCCGACGCCGGCCTCGACCCCAACGTCGCCATGCGCCGCATCCCGATGCTGCCACGACTTTTTCTCGGGGGGATAGCGGTGAGATTCTGAAAGAAATCTTGATGATTCGCAGTCCTCGACCATTGACCATTCACCGTTCGCCATTCACCATTCACCATTCGCCATTCGTCGCTAACCATAGCTAATTGTGAATTGTCAATTGTGAATTGTCAATGGAGAATGGAGAATGGTCAATGGCTCTCTGCCCGCAGCACCCTCACCACCACCACTGTCATATCATCATACTGCCGGGCGGCGCCGGTGAATTTAGCAACTGCGTACAACAAGGCATGGACAATTTGTTCTGCGCTGGAACGATCTGATAGCTCGCGCAAGTTGCTTTCCAGGCGTTCATGGCCGAAGGATTCTTGCTCGGTGTTCATCGCGTCCGTCAAGCCGTCGGTATAAAAAACCAACAAATCGCCGGATTGCAGTGCGAGGGTCGCTTCATTGTACTCCACGTGCTTCTGCAGGCCCAGCGGAAAACGCACACCCTCGACCTGCAAATATACGATCCGGCCGTCGCGCAGCAACAGGGGTTGGGTTTGACCCGCGTTGGCGAAAGTCAAAGTCTTATGCGCAATATCCAGGGCCGCGAACGACATCGCGGTGAAGACGTGGCGGTCGGTTTTGCGGTACATGGTTTTGTTGATGCGCCGCAGAATCAAACGCGGCGCGCGAAACGTCGCCACTTCGCTGCTGAGCATGCCGCTGGTGAGCACGGCCGTCATCGCGCCGGCGATGGCTTTGTCGCTAACGTCCACGATCACGATACCGAGCTTGGTTTTGCTCTCATCGAGCCAGATGTAGTCAAAAAAATCTCCGCCGACTTCTTCCGCGGGACGGCACACGCCGGCGAGGTCGAATTCCGGAATCTGCGGCGCGTGCGCCGGCATCAACCGCATTTGCATGTCGTGTGCGGCTTGCAGCTCGTTCGCGAGGCGCGCCTTCTCCAGGCGCAAACGCAGGCGCCGGCGATGCACCACGACGCCGCTGCCGGCCAACAGCATCGTCGCGCCGCTCAGGAACCACCAGGTTTTCCAGAACGGCGGCGTCACCAGTACCGCGATCGCGATGCCCTCGTCGTTCCACACGCCGTCACTGTTGGCGCCTTTCACGCGAAAACGGTAGCGCCCACCGCCGAGATTCGTATAGATCGCGTAGCGCCGCGCGCCGCAATAGATCCAATCTTCATCGAACCCCTCGAGTTTATAGGCATACTGATTCTTTTCCGGATGCGCGTAATCCAGTGCGGCAAAAGCGAAGGCGACGAAATAGTCACGATGAGACAATTTGATCTGCGTGCTCGCGCTGATCGCCGTGTCGAGTCTGGCTTCTCTATCGAGTTTCTTGAATGAAGTCAGCACCACGGGCGGCACGTGTGGATTGTCCTGGACGCGATCGGGATGAAAACGATTGAAGCCGTGGATGCCGCCGAAAAACATTTCGCCCCGGTTGTTGCGAAAACACGCGCCTTGATTGAACTCGTTACTCTGTAGACCATCGGCGATCGAATAGTTACGAAATTGCCGTGACGCTTTCGAGAATCTTGACAAGCCGTTGTTGGTGCTCAACCACAGATGGCCGCGGTCGTCGCCGAGAATGCCGTAAATCACGCCGTTCGGTAAACCTTCTTTTTCAGTAAAGACGGTAAATCTTTCATGCGCGACGTCGAACAGGTTCAATCCGCCCCCGGCAGTGCCAATCCAAAGCACCCGCCCCGCGCTGTCTGGGTCGGCATAAATCGCAAACACTTGATCGTTGCTGAGACTCAAAGAATCTTTGGGATGGCGCCGGTACTGTTCAATCTCACCCGTCGCTTGATTCAGGCGATTCAGGCCATTTGCGGTTCCGATCCATAGTAGCAATTGATCCTGCCAGCGCGATTCTGCCAGGGCATGAATCGCGTTATTGCTGAGACTGTTCGGATTGGCAGGATCGCGACGATAGCGAATAAACCCTTCCTTGCCCGCAGCGTGATCGCCGTTGGTACCGTCGAGTTGCTCGACGAACCGGCTCAATCCACCTGCGCCGGTGCCCACCCACAATGTGCCGGTCAGGGGGGATTCAAAGATCGCACTCACGCCGCTGCCTCCCAGGCTGTAAGGATTCTTGGCGTCGTACTGATAGCGCACGAAGCGCCCTTCTGTTGTCATGCGATGCAAGCCCTCGCCCGTTCCCACCCACAACGCCGGCTGGCCATGATAATGGCCGGGGCAAATCGCCGCCACGCCGTCATTACTCAGGCTACTGGAATTCGCGGGATCATGCGCGTACCGTTTGAATTGTATCGCATGTTCATCTCCTTCCTCGCCTGAAGCCTCCACCACTTGGTAGAGCCCGCCGCCGCCCGTGCCAATCCACAAGCTGCCCGCTTGATCCTCCGTGACCGCCATAACCATATTGTGCCCCAAACTTCGCGGATCATTCGGATCGTGATAATAATGCTCGAATTTCGAGCCGGCTCTGCTGAATTTGTTCAAACCGCCGCCATACGTGCCCACCCACATCGTCCCGGAGGCATCTTCATAGATCGACCAGACATCATTGGCGCTCAGACTCTTGGGGTCTGACGCGACATGCTTGTCATGATGGAAATGATCGTGCGCACGATCGTAGCGATTGAGTCCGTCACCCGTGCCGAACCACAGCGTTCCTTCGCGATCTTCACAAATCGGTCGCACCACGTCGTAGCTCAAGCTGAAAGCAGTATTCGCCTGGCGGCGATAAACTTTGAATTGTCCGGTCGTAGGATCGAATCTGTTGATGCCGCCGCCGAACGTGGTGATCCAAAGCGTCCCAGCATGGCGGGAATCTTCGTGGATCGACCAAATGACGTTGCTGCTTAGACTCTTAGGATTGGCCGGATCGTGCTTGAAGCACGTGAACGAAGCCGCACGACCATCTGCGGAAAGCAGCTCCATCTTCGCCAAACCACTCCAGGTTCCCACCCACAGCTCGCCGGTGCGATCCACACTCAACGCCTGCACGTGATCTCCCGGCAGGCTTCCCGGATTTTGCAGCTCGTTTTTGAATGCCGTTATTCGGCCCGTTTGCGTATCCAGCAAGTTCAACCCGCCTCCCGCCGTTCCCACCCAGAGCCGGTTCTGATTTTTGTCGGCCATAAGAGCGGTGACGGCATTGTGGCTCAGGCTATGCGCATTGTTGGAGTCATGCTGGTAGCGAATGAATTTCTCACGAATACGATCAAAGCGATGCAAGCCTTCGCGCGTGCCGATCCACAGCGTTCCGGATGCGTCTTCGTAGAGTGCGGTGATATGATTATGCGAGATGGAATTCGAATCGAGTGGGTCATGCTTATAGACCCTGAATTCATAGCCGTCATACTTGTTCAAGCCATCCATCGTGCCAAACCACATGAAGCCTTGCCGATCTTGTGCGATGCAGGTGACGACACTCTGGGACAGGCCCTGTTCGAGTGAGAGGTGTTCGAATTTCATTTTCTGATTGCGCGCAAGGAAGTTCCCAGTTACACCGGGAGCCGCAAACAAAAACCAAAAAACAAGGAGTATTCGGAGGCCGCGGGATGGTGGCGATAAGCAAATGCAGAGGCTGCCAAAAACCAAGTCGCGAGAAGCACGATCATCTGAGCGCTTTTCTTTGCGATTTCCTTGCTCCGCCGCAACGGGACCTTGGCGTGAAAGGGCTTGCTCTTTGTGCAAATTTTTCGCTTTCAATAGAATGAGTAGGCCCAGATTGAGTTATGTGGTCTCAATGACAACGTTTAAGGATGAGATTATCAAAAGCTGAAAAGGTGATCACCAATAAGATTCCAGATTAGCACGGGCTAGAACATCGAATCGAAGCGGATCAAGATAGCGACTTCGACACTTTCCCGCAAGGAAGGATTGACAAAAGCGTCGAAGTTTCGTAACTGTCTAGCGAAGCTTCGCCTCAAACCCACGAGAAGAATCGCCCACGGAATTGGAACTCCCACGGAAGTATTTTTTGATTCCACAAGGCATGACAATTTCAAGGTCGAGCGCGAGAGACCTGTACCGGTTGACGAGGCGTTGGCGCAGCATAGCGCCTTGGGGATCTTGGGCGATCCCGGCTCTGGTAAGAGTACGCTAGGGATTTGAGGTGCGTCTACCTACTGAGAGTGAATGGGAAAAAGCGGCTCGTGGGATTGATGGTCGTATCTGGCCCTGGGGAGACTGTTGGGATAATAATTGTGCAAATACTGAGGAAGCGTATCCCGCAGAGACTCAGTTTGACGGCCTCGGTTTTCGCGTCGTAATTGGCCCGAAGCTGGATTGAAATTGCCGCGCTTGCACTCAGTGCGGCCCTTCATTAGGCGATTAAAGCATCAACCCTAACTTGGACAGAGATCGGAATCATTCGCCGGGAAATTATTCTGCCTAAAGATCTACCTCGGATTTTCGGTCAAGCCGAAAACCGAAGCCCTTACGGGCAGCACCAGACTAAAAAATCCCAAACGGATGGAAGAGCGACCAACGGATAGATCAAGTC